>JAYTCW010000497.1:0-6064 GCA_043736295.1 Planctomycetota bacterium
ATGGTTCCTCGCCCGACAAGATCGCCAAATACAAGGTCGAACCGTACGTCGTCGCCGCCGATGTCTACGGGGTCGCCCCGCACATCGGGCGCGGCGGCTGGACCTGGTACACCGGGTCGGCCAGTTGGATGTACCAGTTGATCGTGGAATCACTGCTGGGATTGCACTTGGAGGTCGACAAGCTGCGGTTCTCGCCGTGCCTGCCTGCCGAGTGGAAGTCGTTCGTGATGCATTACCGGTATCGCGAAACGGTGTATCACATCACGGTCGAGCAACCGGTGCCGTCATCGACGGTCACGAAGGTCACATTCGACGGGGTGGATCTCCCCGCCCTGACAATCCCCCTCGTGGAAGATCGAAAGGAGCATCAAGTGACGGTGGTGCTGTCATGAGAACTGAACCAGCACAAGGGGGGCTCGACACTCATCCCGGAGGGATGGCAGAAAAAGGACATCTCAGTGATCACGTCCGCAAGGCAACCATCACGATTCCGGCCCCCTCTCCCCCGCGATCGATGTGGCAATCCGGGTGGACGGGTTGCGGGGGAGAGGGTGGGGGTGAGGGGGCCACACCGCCCGCTCAAGCCCCCTCACCCCGGCCCTCTCCCCCACAGTGGAGTCCACTCCAAAAATAGCATCGCATGTGGGGGAGAGGGGGCAGAACCTGGCGAAACACCTCGTGGCAATCCTTCACGGGTCGTTCGCGAGAGGCCGCACACACCACACCCACTTCACATTCTCCACCGGCCGATCATCCACCCCCGCACTTGCCACACTCCATTCCCAGTCCATACATTGACCAGATACTGAATCGGACGGAGCTTATGACCAATCACATCCCACCGCTGCCGACCGCCTTCCACGAGCAGCCCGAGTGGCTGCGCGTGACGCTCTCTTGTATCGGGGACGGGATCATCACCACGGATCACCGGGGGCTGGTCACCTTCCTGAATCCGGTGGCGGAGGCACTCACCGGGTGGTCGCTGGCGGATGCCGCCGGGCTCTCGCTGGAGAGCGTGTTCCACATCGTCAACGAAACCACGCGAAACATCATCGAGAACCCGGCGCACAAGGCATTGCGAGAAGGGGTCAGCGTGGGGCTGGCCAATCATACGCTGCTGATCCCCAAAGATGGCACGGAACATCTCGTCGAAGATAGTGCCGCTCCCATCCGCAATGCCGCAGGGGAAGTCGCCGGGGTCGTGCTGGTCTTCCGCGATGTGACCCAGCGCAAGCGAGACGAACAGCGGGTCCACGATGCGCTCGCCTATGCGGACAACATCATCGCCGCGATGCGTGAGCCCTTTCTGGTTCTCGATCAGTCACTCAAGGTGGTGACGGCCAACGAGTCGTTCTATGAGAATTTCCACGTCACGAAAGAGGAAACGCAGGGGCAGTTCGTGTACGACCTCGGGAACCGTCAGTGGGACATCCCCGCCCTGCGAACGCTGCTGGAAGAGGTCTTGTCCCAGAATCATGTCTTCCAGGACTTCGTGGTGGAGCATGACTTCCCCACCCTCGGGCGGAAGACGATGTTGCTGAATGCGCGCCGCATTCACCAACCGGGCAATCATTCGCAATTGATCCTGCTGGCCATTGATGACGTGACGGAAGGTCTGGAGATCGAGGAATTGCATCGAGAGAGCGAAGAGCGCTTTCGCGGGACGTTTGAAAACGCGGCGATCGGCATGGCCCATGTGGGGCTCGATGGTCGCTGGTTGCGGATGAATCAGGCCCTGTGCCGCATCATCGGCTATTCATCGGACGAACTCGCGACCAAAACCTTTGCGGACATCACACACCCGGATGACCTCGACGCTGACCTGTCCAACGTGAAACGCGTCCTGGCCGGTGAGATCGACAATTACGCTATGGAAAAGCGTTATCTTCGTAAAGACGGCTCGCATGTCTTCGTGAATCTCACGGTCTCACTGCTGCGCGATGCCGCCGGAAAACCGCTGTACTTCATCTCGGCTGTCGAGGACATCTCCCCGAAAAAGGCCGCATTGGCAGAACTGGAGCGGGAGCGGCGATTCAATGAGCGGCTCGCGCGTGTGATGCCCACCGTGATGTACGTTTTCGATCTGGCGGAACTCTGCATCCGGTGGGTCAACCCGCAAGTCGCAACCATCATGGGTTATACCGCACAGGAAATCCTCGATTTGAAATCGGAGGTCATGCCAAGCATTATGCACCCCGATGATCTGGCGAAGATGCCCGCCTATTTTGCCAGTCTGGCAGAGGTGGCGGATGGTGTCGCCCTCGACATCGAATATCGATTGCGGCAACCCAGTGGCGAGTGGCGGTGGTTCCTCGGACGCAAGACGCCGTTTACGCGCGATGCGGCGGGCCGAGTTCTGGAGATCCTGGGCACAGCGACTGATATCACCGATCGCAAGCGGGCCGAGGAAGCTCATCTCGCGAGTGAGCACCAACTGCGGCAGATTCTTGACACGATGCCGCCCAAGATCGCGACGACGAAGCCCAATGGGGAAGTGGAGTACTTTAATCCGCAGTGGTCCGAGTACACCGGACTGCCGTTTGATCAACTCAAAGGCCGGGGCTGGAAGCAGGTCATCCATCCGGAGGATGTGACCGAGCATGTCCGACTGTGGCGGCAATCGATTCAGATGAATCTGCCCTTTGAGTATGAAAGCCGCCTCCGACGGGCCGATGGCGAGTATCGCTGGCATATCAGCCGAGCGCTGCCACTGAGGGACGAGGCGGGGCAGACCACGATGTGGGTCAGCTCGAATACCGATATCCATGACATCAGACAAGCTGAAGTGGCGGTTCATGTCTCTGAAAACCGTTATCGCCGACTCTTCGAGGCCGCCAAAGATGGCATCCTGATCCTCGATTCGAATAGCGGAAAGATTATCGATGTCAACCCGTACATGTCCGATTTGCTGACCTACACGTACGATGATTTTATCGGCAAAGAAATGTGGGAGATTGGTCTGTTTCGCGACAAGTCGACCAATGAAGCCGCTGTCCGGGGATTGCAGGAATCCGGTTATCTGCGTTACGAACATATGCCGCTCCTGACAAAATCCGGACGGCAAGTCGAAGTGGAGATCATCGCCAACGTCTATCAGGAAGATCAGCAGAAGGTCATCCAGTGCAATATTCGTAACATCACCGAACGCAGTCGCATGGAGGACTTGTTGCGGAGCCAGGCGGTTGAGATGTCCGACCTCCATCGCCGCAAGGATGAGTTCCTCGCCATGCTCAGCCACGAGCTGCGTAGTCCTTTGGCCCCCATGTCCAACGCTGTCCAACTGCTGGGCCTGCAATCCGAGACAGAGACTCTGATTCACAAGAAAGCCCGCGACATCATTGAGCGACAATTGGGCCAGCTGAAACATTTGGTCGATGACCTGCTGGAAGTGTCTCGCATCACCACGGGTCGGGTCCAGCTGCGTAAAGAGCGTGTGACCGTGAGCAGCATTGTGCAGGGGGCTGTGGAGACCGCCCGCCCGCTGATCGAGCAGCGGGGACATACGTTGACGGTCACGATCCAGCCTCCGCCCATCTGGCTGGACGCTGACCCCGCTCGGTTGGAACAAGTGTTGTTGAACTTGTTGACGAATGCCGCCAAGTACACGGAAGAGGGCCGGCAGATTGACTTGACCGCCCAGCTGGAGGATGGGGAGTGCGTGTTGCGAGTGCGGGATCAAGGAGTGGGGATCAGTCCGACGCTGCTGCCGCGCATCTTCGATCTATTCACACAGGCGGAGCGAACGATCGATCGGTCTCAAGGCGGGTTGGGGATCGGACTCGCGCTGGTGCAACGGCTGACGGAACTGCATGGAGGAACTGTCGAAGTGCAGAGCGTGCTGGGGCAGGGCAGCGAGTTCATCGTGCGATTGCCGCTCCACAGTGACGAGAAGCGCGCGTCGAATGGCGAAGTGGATGGTGTCCGCGCACCTCATCAGGCCCCGCTCCCCCCGCAGTTGCGAGTCATGGTGGTGGATGACAACATCGACACGGTGCTCAGCTTCTCGATGCTGCTGCAGGCCGCTGGGCACGAGGTCATGACGGCTCACGATGGGTTGACCGCTGTGCAGACAGCGCTTGAGTTCCGACCCGATGTGATGTTGCTCGACATCGGGCTCCCGGGACTGAACGGGTACGAGGTCGCGAAGCGCGTCCGCCAGGAACCGCAGCTGCGCGATGTGGTGCTGGTGGCCTTGACGGGGTATGGTCAGGATTCGGATCGAGCGACTTCGTTGCAGGCGGGCTTCAATCACCACATGGTGAAACCCGCGAGCTTTGAGCAGATCAAGCAGATCCTGGCGAATGTGCCGAGGTTGCCTCGTTGAGGTGGAGCTGTAAAGTCACCGGACTCTCCGAGTCCGGTGTTGCGAAAGTCGAAGTCGAACAGCGTCGGGAGGGCGAGGCTCCTGCCGAGCCGCTCGTGCCAGAAAACGTCAACCCTGGCTCGCGGCTCAGCAGGAGCTTCGCCCTCCCGGTCAGTCATCACAGGTGGGCCTGCGCCACAGTGAGCGGCAAGGCGCTAGCCGCCGGTTCTGCCCATCGTTCGCCAACCAGAACCCGCGGCTAGCGCCTTGCGGCTCACTGATCACACTGACAACAAGAACACCCCATGAGAACGAACATGAAGCCTGAAACCACGAAGTCACTCCGTGTCCTGATCGTGGATGACAACCGCGATGGAGCGGACGCGTTGGGCTTGCTGATCGAAGCCCTCGGCCATCAGGTGCATGTGACCTATGGCGGGAAGCAGGCCCTGGATGTGGCCACCGCGTTTCGCCCCGACCTGATGCTCGTGGATCTGTTGATGCCCGAAATGGGCGGGTGCGAGTTCACCAAGCTCGTCCGCCAAATCCCCAGCTTCGCGAAGACGAAGATCGTGGCTGTCACCGGTCAGAAGGACAACGAAGACAAGGCCCTGGCCATGCGGGCCGGGTTCAATGACTTCCTCGTCAAACCGGCCTCACTGTTCGAGATTCAAGCGGTCCTGCACAGTGTCGAGCCGGTTGCCGCACCGGTCGGCCTCCAACCCAAAGCGATCCCGGTGCGAGCCAGTTCGGACGCCGAGCCACGCTTGCCGATGGGGGAAGCCCGCCGCATCCGCCACGAACGCCCCTCAAAAGTCCTCACTCAGTCCGAGAGTGAAGCGGCCATCTGTGATGGGATCATTCGTTTCCAGGAGGAGTACCTCGGCTGGCGGTCCGAACAGGTCTTCGTTCACTTCATCAAAGACCTGCTCGTGGTCCGGATACGCGGCGTGTTGACACTGGCGGAGCGGCAACTCAGCAAATCCTCGCTGCCTGAAAAGGGCCGTGACCTGGTCAAGCAAACTCGCAAACAACTGCTCGAACTGGCCCGCCCGATGCTTGAGTCGCTGGTCCATGAAGCTGTGGGCGTCAAGGTCATCAGCATGCACCACGACATCAGTACCGTGACCGGCGAAGAGATGGTGATCTTCACGGTCGCCGAAACTCCGCGTTTCCAGTGAGGTCGGATTCGTTCACGGCCTCAACAGTGTTTGGGTATTGATTCAGTGTGGCGTCCGATCCGCCATGTCTGCAGATGTTGTGACGATGATCGCTCTCGGCGAGATCTCTCAGGTGCCTCACGGAACGCCCGGATTTCGATATTTCAACCTGCTCCTGCGAGTATCAGACCTCGAACTCACTCTGTCTCTCCAAAAACGACCCCCAGTGCCCCGTCAAGTCTTGATTTTGGGTACTCCACCCTCGGGAGGGCGAGGCTCCTACCAAGCCGCTACCGCGAGTGGGCGTGTCCCCTGGCTCGCGGCTCAGCAGGAGCTTCGCCCTCCCGGGCGGGCCTGACTCAACCCCCAATCATAGCGTTGACAAGGCACTCGATTTCAAACACCGTTTGGGACCGCGAACCGGACCCCACCCTGATTTCGAACTTTTGGCGGTGTGTGCATCAGCATTGTCGGTTGTGGTGTATTTCTGCCCCCTCTCCCCACTGGCAGCGTAACTTTCTGTGAAGACATGGCTGTGGGGAGAGGGTCGGGGTGAGGGGCTTCGAGCGAGCAATGCGGCCCCCTCACCCCAGCCCTCTCC
>JAYTCW010000498.1:0-20941 GCA_043736295.1 Planctomycetota bacterium
ACCAAATGGCCCAAGCCCTGCAACAGGCCCAGGTCCAGTGCGGCGAGCCGGGGGAGCGCTCCGGGCTGTAGAACGGACATGATGCTGCTCCCCGAGTTCCCGTGACACACTTCAACGGTGGGGTGGTGGGGGCCCGCTCGCTGGTCTCTCGAGGGGCGTCCGATCGGGAAGCTGGTCCAGTGTGTCGACTGATGCGATGCAACGCTCACGTGCCTCTGGTGACTGCGTCGCCCAGACGTTCAAAGCAAAGCAACGCTTGCAGTGGAAGGGCCGCAGAGGAACACCGATGAACGCAACGCGGCATCGCCGCAACCCCAGGGGAAGCAGTCAGCCATCAGCCGTCAGCCAGTAACCACTCCCTGTCGAGACGACCTCTGCACCCCGAAGGGGTCACACATCACAGCCCAGGGTCGCGACCGCAGGGAGCGCACCCTGGGGCAAGCCGCCCACGGAGGACGAACCCTGAAGGGGTTCCACACGTCGCGAGCGGGTGGACAACCCCTTCAGGCAACGCCGTGAAGGATTCCCGCAAGGCGTTTTCCAAGGTTCTGCCCCCTCTCCCCCACAATCGACATGGCTTTCGGAGAAGACTCCACTGTGGGGGAGAGGGCCGGGGTGAGGGGGCCTGAGCGGGCGATATGGCCCCCTCACCCCAAACCTCTCCCCCGCAATACGCACACCCCAAAAGACACATCAATCGCGGGGGAGAGGGGGCCGGAAACGTGTTGGCCACCTTGAGAACGTGATCCCTGAGAAATCCTTCACGGCGTTGCCCTTCAGGGTTGGGCTTCTCGGGGCCGCATTTCCCAGGGTGCGCTCCTGCGTCGCGACCCTGGGCTATGGTGTGCAACCCCTTCGGGGTACAGAGGATTTCAGGCCACCGAGACAATGCACAGCTGGCAAAATTACTCTCACGACACGCCGGCTTGAATGGTTTGTAGTACGGAGGCACGGAGAAATCCTTCCGAACTCTGCGTTCTCGGCGTCCTCTGCGTTTCAATATCTTCCGTCCTCGCGTTCGATGTGAGATGGCCGGATGTCGCGGGTTCTGTGTGGCAGGGACAGCAGGTTTTGGGGCTGCCGACTTATCTAAAACACACACATGGATCGTCTGACAGCATCGTCCGACTCGATGTTTCCGTTCGGGAGCGGTATCTTATGGGAGAGACCACTCCACTCCATCGGATGGCACGAATCCGACACTCAAGGGCAGGCTTGTCATGGCTCCACGCGACGCAGACGATCAGTTCGAAGAGGGCAACTCGGGGTTTGACGACCAAGCTCCTCAGAAGTCTCGCAAGCAGCGAGCCCAGCCCGCCACCGGGACCAACTGGGGCAAGATCATCTTGATCCTGCTGGGCGTGGGTGTGGTGAGCCTCGCGCTCTGTTGCGGAATCGGATACTACTTCTTCCCCGTCAGTATGACCCAGGACCCGGTGAAGATCACCGCGATCCAGAAGGAAATTATTGAGATCGATGTGCCGCCGAACATGCAGCCGGCAATGGGCATGAACATGAACTTCGGCCCCGTGAAGATGAAAATGGTGATGTACAACCCGAATGCGGGAGCCTCCTTAATGCTGATGGAGATGCAGATCTCCGGGCAAACCGAGGAGCAGATGAAGCAGGGGTTCAATCAGCAAGCCGGACAGAAGCAGAACAATCAGTTCCGCATGGAGTCCTCCGAAACCAAAATCGTCAAGATCGATGGCCAAGACCGCGAGTTCCTCTTCGCCAAGGGCACCGTCAGCCCTCCCGGTGGGCAGCCAGCCCCGGTGCGGATGATCACCGGGATGTTCCCCTCGAAGAACGGCATGGGGTTCATCCAATACTCGGTCGACGAAGCCAACTATGACGAGGCAGCTGTCATCAAGACGCTGGAGTCGATTCACAAGTAGGACTCGGGCCAGGGCCGGACTGTGCGTCTGCCTAAGACTTCCGAAGTCTTCCGAGACTTCGGAGATCTGGCGGGTGAAACCCCATCGAATGGCTGGCGATCAGCGCAGCGACTGTCGTAAAAACTGTTCCACGATTTCCAATCGTGCGAGATCAAAGAACGGGGGGCCACCGTGGGCTCCCCCGTGGATGACCTCGAACTGGCAGGTGCGTTTCACTCGCTGGTAGGCCCCGTCGAGTTCGTGGGACTGGTTGATCGGCATCTGCGGGTCTTGGTCTCCGTGGATCAGCAGTAGCGGCGGATCGCGGTCATCCACATGCGTGATCGGGCTGGCGAGTTGGGCCAGTTCGGGCTGCTCGGTCGGTTGTCCACCGAGAAGCAACTGAAGCGCGGGCACTCGCACACTGAGCCCGTGGGGCGTCGACTGCGAGAGGATCGTTTCCAGGTTCGAAGCCCCGAAGAACGAGACGATCGCCTGCACGTCGGAAGAGACGGCAAGGTGGTCGCCGACTTGCCCCTCCAGTTCTTTGTGCCCGTTGCTCACTCCGACGAGAGCGGCTAGATGCCCCCCCGCTGAGGAGCCCGCGATGACGAACCGCTGGGGGTCGAAGTGGTGCTTCTCCGCATTGGCTCGTAAGTAACGAATGGCCGCTTTGATGTCGTGGACCTGTGCCGGAAAGCGGGCCACCGGGGAGAGGCGATAGTCGACACTGGCAATGGAGAAGCCGCGCTCGACGAGGGCCTGAATCGGCACATCGGACTTGGACCCGGCCCGCCATGCCCCGCCATGCACCCAGACGATCAATGGGTGGGGAGTCTCGGCCACTGGGGCCAGATAAAGATCAAGGAGCAGCGGCTGCTCGTCGACGCGGGCATACTCGAGATTGGGCAAGGTAGGCTCCCCAGCTGCCAGGGATGTGGTCAGGCAAGCCGAAACGATGGCCAGACACAGGCGAGTACGCATGACATGTCACTTGAAGAGGACAGAAGGACAGCGAGCGAAGCATTTGCCAGCCCTACGTCAGAATCTCGCGAACCACCTCTCCATGCACATCCGTCAGACGGAAGTCTCGCCCCTGATAGCGATAGGTCAGTCGCTCGTGATCGAGTCCGAGCTGGTGCAGGATCGTGGCTTGCAGGTCGTGGACATGCACCGGCTTCTCGGCCACATGGAAGCCGAGTTCATCGGTCGCCCCATGCGAGATCCCCGGCTTGATTCCGCCGCCCGCCAGCCAGATCGAAAATGCCTGGGGATGGTGATCTCGGCCCCGGCTCCGCTGTAAGGCGGGGTTCGATTCGACCATCGGAGTGCGACCAAACTCGCCGCCCCAGATGACTAGCGTCTCGTCCAGCAGCCCCCTCTGCTTCAGGTCAGCCACCAGCGCCGCTGCCCCTTGGTCGGTGTTCTTGGCGTTGCTGGTGTGGTTCCCGATCAGGTCGGAGTGAGCGTCCCAGCCCTCGTTGTAGATCGTGATGTACCGCACTCCGCGTTCGACCATCCGCCGGGCCAGCAGGCAGGCTCTGGCGAACGAGGGCTTCTCGGCTTCGCAGCCATACTGGGCCAGTGTCGCAGCGCTCTCGCTCTTGAGGTCCATCAGTTCGGGAGCCGATAGTTGCAGCCTCGCGGCCATCTCATAGCTGGCAATACGCGTGGCAATCTCGGGATCGCCATGCTCTTCCAGGTGCTTTCGATTGAGTCGATTCACCAGATCGTACGACGAGGCTTGCAGCTGGGCATCGACACCCGGGGGGCTGGAGACGTTGAGGATGGAATCGCCAGAGTTGCGGAAGCGGACGCCGGTGTATTGACCGGGCAGGAAACCGCTCGACCAGTTGGCCGCACCTCCGCTGATGCCGGCCCCAGTCGACATGACGACGAACGCGGGCAGGTCGCGAGCCCCGGAACCCAGTCCGTACAGCGCCCACGATCCCAGCGAGGGACGACCGGGCTGCGAGAAGCCGGTGTTGAAAAAGATCTGTGCCGGGGCGTGATTGAACTGGTCGGTTCGCATCGACCGGATCAGACAGATGTCGTCGGTGATCTTGCCCAGATGCGGCAGGATGTCTGCGATCTCGGTTCCCGATTCGCCATGCTTGTTGAATGCGAACTGCGGTCCGAGGGCGGCGGCATTGGGGTTGATGAAAGCGTACCGTTGCCCGCCGATGATCTCGGGCGGGATCGAGCGGCCCTCGAACTCCTTGAGCTTCGGCTTGTAGTCAAACAGGTCGAGATGGCTCGGAGCCCCGGTCATGAACAGATGGATCACCGCCTTCGCCCGAGGTGCGAAATGGGAGGCCTGCGGCGGCAGACCCGACGTTGCCGAGGTGGGGGCCGCGGTCGCCGGGGTGCCCTCTCCCAGCAGGGAGGCGAGCGCCATCGCTCCCAAGCCGAAGGAGCTGTCGTGCAGGAAGTGGCGGCGAGAAGGGGCAAGGCTCATGTGGGTACCAAGGGGCGAGCGGCCAAGGGGAGTGAATACGTCATACCATTGCGGCTCATGGAAATTCTAGTGCAAAGGCTCTTGGGCGAACGGCACAGCCCTTTGTGACGTTAGGGAACTCGACTCTGGCTGATCGCTGACGACTGAAAACCACCACACTGTGAAACACCGCAATCTGATGAACACAGGTGGGTATGGTAGATCGATCGGGACCGGGTGGGTACGATCAGAATTCAGGGGATGGTCTGCCTCCTTCTTCATCCCGCTCTCAGATCACTGACGGCCCCATTCCAAGTGCCCCACTTTCAATTCACACTTCAAGCGACCGACTCCCGCACCGCTGGCCGTATCGGTCTGTGGCAGACACCGCATGGGATCGTCGAGACGCCAGTTTTCATGCCGGTCGGGACCAAGGCCACCGTTAAAGGAGTCTGGCCGGATCAGCTGCGGAAGATCGGCGTCCAGAAGGTGCTGGCGAACACATATCACTTGGCACTGAGGCCGGGCGCGGATGTCGTCCGAGACCTGGGGGGCCTGCACCAGATGATGAACTGGGACGGGCCGATCCTGACCGATAGCGGGGGGTTCCAGGTCTTTAGTCTGGCTGAGTTACGGCAGATTGATGACACGCAAGTCGTGTTCAAGTCACACATTGACGGGAGTCTGCTGGAACTCTCGCCGGAAAAGGCGGTGGCGATTCAGGAAGCACTGGGGGCTGACTGTATTATGTGCCTGGATGAGTGCCCCCCGCATGATCTCTCGAAGGAGCGCATTCGGCAGGCGGTCGAGCGGACGACCGCTTGGGCGAGGCGGTGTCGCGACGCTCAGCAGCGAACGGATCAAGCACTCTTCGGGATTGTGCAGGGGGGCACCGACCGGGCGCTCCGCGAACTTTCGGCGCAGGGGCTGCTCCCGATCGAGTTTCCGGGTTATGCCATCGGCGGGCTGAGCGTCGGCGAAAAGCCATCGGAGATGTACGACACGCTCGACTTCACGGTGCCGATGTTGCCCGTTGACAAGCCGAGATATCTGATGGGGGTCGGCAGGCCGATCGACATCATCGAGGCGGTCTGCCGGGGCGTCGACCTGTTCGACTGCGTCATGCCGACGCGTAATGCTCGTAACGCAACGGCTTTCACCAGCGTCGGTTCTGTCAAACTGAAAAATCTCAAGCACATGCGGGACACGTCTCCGCTCGACCCGCAGTGCGAGTGCCCAACCTGCACGCAATTCAGCCGGGGCTACCTGCGGCATCTGTTTCAGTCGGGCGAGATGCTTGGGCCAATGCTGCTCTCGGTCCACAATCTGGCATACTACCAGCGGATCATGCGGGAGCTTCGGGAGGCCATTCGTCAGAATCGCTTGACCGAATATCGCGAGACATACATCCGCAGTCTTGAATCGTCTCCCGGTCAGGCATAGAGTGTGCAGCATCGCCGGATCATGCGGTCTCTTCTTTTGTTGCGGCGGTTGTTCCTCGGGGGATTCCTCCTGAGTCGTTGTTCCCGTTTTCCGTTGCGTTGAATTCAGCGTGGTCACCCGCCAGGGTCGGCCCAAGGAGTCAGCATCTCGATGTCCGCAGAACCTGTCATTGAAATCCGAAACCTCACGAAGATCTATCGGGACTTCTGGGGCCGAGCCAAGGTCAAGGCTGTCAATTCACTCAGTCTGGAAGTCAAGAAGGGCGAAATCTTCGGCCTGCTGGGACCGAACGGTGCTGGTAAGACGACCACCCTCAAGATGCTGCTCGGCTTGCTCTTCCCGACCGAAGGGGAGATCAAGATCCTCGGCAAGCAGGCTCACGATGTGAGCAAGAACGAACGCATCGGCTACCTGCCGGAAGAGTCGTATCTCTACCGCTTCTTGAACGCGGACGAGACGCTCGACTTCTACGGCCAGCTGTTCAATATGTCGCCCGCTGTTCGTAAAGAGCGACGTGACAAGCTGATCGAGATGGTCGGCCTGCAAGGGGCGCGCCGTCGTCAGCTGAAGGAATACTCCAAGGGGATGACCCGCCGGATTGGCTTGGCACAGGCCCTGATTAATGATCCCGAACTGGTGATCCTTGATGAGCCTACCAGTGGTCTGGACCCACTGGGCACGCGCGAAGTGAAGGATCTGATCCTCCGGCTGCGCGACGAAGGCAAGACCGTCGTCATGTGCAGCCACTTGCTGCAAGACGTGCAGGACGTGTGCGACCGGATCGCGATCATGTACGGCGGCGAGCTGAAGGTGCTGGGCAACGTGAAGGACTTGCTTGAGTCCAAGGGGGAAACCCAGCTGATTACCTCGAAGCTGACCCCGGCGGCCACTGCGGAAGTGGAGGCGGTGTTGAAGAAGCACGGAGCCTCGCTGCACAGCAACTCATCGCCGACGGCCAACCTCGAAGAGCTGTTCCTGCGAACGGTGGAAGAGAGCAAGGCTCGCCCCGGTCGTCGTTATGCTCCGGGCGAAACGCCCAAGGCGTAAGTCTCGCTTGGCGTAAGTCTTGCCCTGGGATTGTGTGTGGTGGTCGTCTCTGGCGATCCCCACGCGTGTACCGAGGCTGGCTGGTCTGCGAGCTGGGTCGCGTTCCTTATTCCATTCGTTGCGGCCCGGATTGACGACCGTTCTGGTCAGCCCCTCCTTCCTACCTGTTGTTCAGAAAGGGATCGAATCGAACATGCCATTCGATACCAATCATCCAATTTTTCAGCACCCGATCATGCGGTGGCTGATTGTCGTGTGTTCACTGGCCCTGATCGGGGCCTTCGTGGGGGCGGTGTCGAGTTGGCTCGGCAATGGCAACCGCGGTCTGGCGAATTTTGGCGGGGTGGTGGGTCGCGGATTTGCCGACCTCATCTTCCTCGCACCTCGCCGGGTTTTTGCTTTAGCAACGTTGACGACTCGTGAATCGATCCGCCGGAAGGCCCTGTGGGTCGGCGCGGTGTTCCTCGTGCTGTTTATGTTCGCGGGCTGGTTCATCGGGGATACCAGCGAGGCGACTCCAGCCAAGCCGTATATCAGCTTCGTGATGACCACGATTCGCTGGATGCTGCTCCCCGTCGCAGTGCTACTGGCCTGCTGGGGATTGCCCGCAGACATTCGAGATCGCTCGTTGCATACGGTCGTGACTAAGCCAGTTCGTCGCAGCGAAGTCGTGCTGGGGCGCATTGGCGGCTATGTGTTCGTGGTGTCGACCTTGCTGCTGGTGGTCAGTGCGGTGGGGTACGCGTGGCTGCTCCGCGTGGTCCCCGAGCGTTCGCAGCGACAGCTGATCTCCCGCGTGCCAGTGTATGGCATTCTGAACCTGCTCAATGAGCAGGGAGAGCAATTTGATGCGGAAGGACACCCGTACATGGGTGTCAATGTGGGGGATGTTTTGGATGTTCGGCGATTCATTCAAGGCGGAACCAAAGAGCGAGCCATTTGGGAATTTGGCGGACTCCGTGCGGCAGATTTCCCGGCGGAGGAGAACATCCGACTCGAATACATGTTCGAGGCTTTCCGATCCTACAAGGGGGACATCAATACACAGATTGAGTTCAGTGTCACCCTGGTGAACCCCAAAACCAACCTGCGCGTCCCCATTGGCGTACTGCCGGTCAACGAATTCTCCAGTGAAGTGGTCCATGACCTGACCGGTGGCAAGACGGAAAACCTAATCTCGATCCCCCATTCAATCACTTATCGAGAGGGAGACGCTGACAAGACGGTCGACCTCTTTAAGGATCTGGTCGATGGAGAGGTACTCCGTCTGGAGATCGCCTGCCTGGATGCTTCGCAGTACCTGGGAGTCAATCCTTACGACTTGTTCGTCCGCATGCCAGATCGCTCGTTTGCGGTGGGCTATTGGAAGACCATCTTCGCGATTTGGCTCCTGCTGGTTTTGGTCATCACGATCGGGACCACGGCCAGTTGTATCTTGAAGGGGCCCGTGGCCACATTGGCGACTTTCGGCCTGCTGATTCTGGGGAGTTTCCTGAAAGAGAGCCTGGTGAAACGGCTCGCCACCTACTTCTCTCAGGGCGGCCAGGTCGTGGGTGGCGGGTCGGTCGAAGCCTTCTATCGACTTGTCAGGGGGATGAACGAATCATCGCCCCTGGACGACTCACTCACCAAGCGGGTCATCGAAACTCTCGATGCGGGGGTCTACGCGATGCTCTACCTGGCCAAGTACATCATTCCCGATGTGCGCATCTTTGACGCCGCTTTCTTCACAGCGAATGGATTCGATGTTCCGTTCGGAGCCTGTATTCTGCCCAGCGTGCTCATCACTCTGGGGTTCTTCATCCCGGCCTACATCATTGGCTACTTTGGCCTGCAAGTGCGTGAACTGGAGGCAAAATGAACAATCTCACATCTGGCCAGCGAAAGCTGGTCTACGGGCTGGGCATCATCGTCCTCATGGGCTGTGTGATCTGGCTGGGTCAACCCTCTGATGGAACGATTGGCAGCGGCGGGAAAGTCTCCGATCTGCGCGAGGTGCATTCGCTGGGCGAAGCCACCTTGGGCAACGTGGACCCCGCCAGCTCGACGATGAATCTGGTACTCCTCGGGTTCCGGGGGATCGCCGCCAGTATTCTCTGGAGCGATGCCGAACACTACCGGGCCACCAAGAACTGGTCCCAATTGCAGCAGTCCGCTGACTCCATCACCCTGCTTCAGCCCCACTTCAAGAAGGTGTGGGAGTATCAGGCCTGGAACCTGGGATTCAACGTCTCTGCCGAATGCGATGCGGTGGAAGACCGCTACTACTGGGTGAAACAGGGGGCCAAATACCTGCAACGAGGAACCCGCCGCAACACCCAGTTCCCCGAACTCTACTTTGAGTGTGGCCGGTTCTTTGGGCAAAAAATTGGGCGTGCGGACGAGAAAGAGCAGTTCCGCAAATTCTTTGTAAACGACCCCGATCAGACTCGCTGGAAAGGCAAGGGGGACGCCGATGTGAACCCGGATAACATCGACAACTACCTTGTGGCGAGAAGCTGGTATAGCCAAGCCAACGTGTCTCTGGAGAAAGATGAACTCGATCAGCACAAAATGGACTTACCGCTGTTCTGGGCGTATCCCTACCACTCACTGATGGACTATGCCGCTGCTCGTGAAGACGACGGGAACTTCGACGCCGACGCCAAGGCCGCTTGGGCCAAAGCCTATCAGGAATGGACCGATGTCTATGGACGAAAGGTCTTTGCCGCAGCTGGCAATGGGACGAACTTTACCTTGGAAGGGTCAGCGGATGACCTCCAGCAGCTTTCTGAAAAAGATGGCCAGGATCTCAAATCCAAACTGAATTGGCAGGATCGCTACCGCAGCACGATCAACTACAACTATTGGAAGGATCGCTGCCGGGCCGAGCAGGAACAGGACATGCTGAATGCTCGCCGCGACTTCCATGACGGCAAGCGAGCCTTCAAAGACAGGGGCGACCTCGAAGAATCCGGCATGCTCTTGGAACGTGGTGCCCAGAGTTTGCAGAAGGTCGTTGATGCGTTTGGCAGGAACTCCAAAGGCCAAAGCAAACTGCTCTATTCCGATCAGGAACTGGCCGAGGACGCCATCAAGTCGCTCCTCATTCTGGAGCGTGTCCGCGAAGGTCTACCCGAAGGGGATTACCCTCTGAGGGAGCTCTGGACCGATCCGGAAGATCAAATCGTTGCCAAGAAGGCGGAGCTTCGGGAGAAGTTCAACCGCTGGGCCGGAGATAACTGACCGAATCCCCCTGCTTGCCTGATTCTGACTCACCCTCTGAGAGTAAAGTAGAGAACCTACTTCTCCCTCGGAGGGTGTTTTGTTTCTCCGTCGCAGATTGACGAACTATTGCTGAAATGGAGGATTGGGGGGCAGTATGCCGCACGCGGATGCGACTCCGGCTCGAATCCTCTCACGTATTCTTCCCAGACTTCCAAGCTCGCGTAATCATTACCGACTTCCCGTGCGGAATGCAGTCCGCCTGTTTTTTGTTCTCGACGGCGCTGTAGAAATGCGATTTGAATCCCAGGTCGCCAGCATTCGATAAGTTTTGGTGAGACTGCCCGGAGAGTGACTCGTCGATCCGAGTTCAGACTGCTTCCGTGAACACAACTCGACTCACGACCCGTCAGACCAGGCAATTGGCGAGTACTCACACGTGCCTGACAGCCTTTCTCAGAGACCTGCGATGTCAATTGGTGAACTGCAACAACTCCGCCAAGAAAACAGCGAACTCCGCCAGTCGCTGGCGGAGATGCGGTCCCAGCTGATGCAGGCCCAGAAGCTGACCTCTGTGGGGGCATTGTCCTCGTCGATTACGCACGAGTTCAACAACATCCTGATGACGGTCATTAATTACGCCAAAATGGGGCTGCGTCACAAGGAGCCGGCGACGAGAGAGAAAGCGTTTGACCGCATCCTGAATGCTGGCCAGCGGGCCGCCAAGATCACCACAGGAATGCTCTCCTATGCCCGCGGACGAACCACTCAGCGCGAGGCGTTCCGCTTGAGCCTGCTGGTTGAAGATGTCTTAATCCTGGTCGAGAAAGACCTGCAAATTCACCGCATCAGATTAGAAAAGAACTTCGAGGAGAGCGTCTGGGCCGAGGTCAATTCCGGCCAGATTCAACAGGTTCTGGTCAACCTCATCATCAACGCCCGGCAGGCGATGGCGAACGGCGGAACCCTGTTCATCGGTGTCTCCCAAAACCAGGAAGCCAGCACCAGCGAGATCACGATTCGCGATTCCGGCTCGGGCATCCCCGCCGATAAGCTGCCGAAAATCTTCGACCAGTTTTACACGACGAAAACCCCGGATGAGCAAGGGCAGGGCGGCAGCGGTCTGGGACTGGCCCTCTGCAAAGAAATCATCGACACCCACAAGGGGCGTATCCGGGTGGAAAGCACCGTCGGTCGCGGCACCACGTTTACACTCCGCTTTCCGATGATCCCCGCTCCCACCCTAGTACGAATGACACCCACGCAGAAGGCGGGCTGAGAGAAAACGACACTCCTCACTCAAGCCGACAGCCTCTCACGGAGCACATGGCAGATCGAGTATGAGCCCATCGCCTGTTCCCTGAAACCTCTCACCCCAGACCGTGAATTGGTACACAGATTTCGCAGATGGGCACAGATTCCGAGGGGAGAGGTGAGATCTCTCCTGACTGCCATGACCGCCCCCGCTGGCGTCGCATCTGGGAAAATCTGTGGCATCTGTGTACCACAACCTGCTTTTGCCATCGTGATGGAATTGCAGTGTGCGCGGGCCTCGGCGGGGAGCACTTGGGACACTCTGTCGGCTTCAGCGAGAAGTGTCGTAAATAATGGTTCCTTCTCCTCCTTATCCTTCTCCTTATGACACCTTATTCTTCACTTATTCTTCAGGTGACGGGATTGGAGGCATTGGCGACGTGGTCCTCAATACACCCCGTCACTCACTGACCCGGAAGTCCACCGATTCGATGGCTGCGTGACCCGACTTGCGGAACGGTCGGGGCAACGGTTGGGCTTGTCCTTGCTCGTCGATCGTGCGGCAGCGGAACGTGTACTCGCCCTTCGGCAGACCCGGCAACACAGCGCCCCAGTGGGCGTTCGTGAATCGCATTGGCCAGCTTTGCGGAACCCCCGCCTCATCGAAACCATGTGTCCCCGCCGGGATCTTGCCATCCGGCAGAGCACCCCAGTTCGTCGGAGCTGGCAGTAGCTCCGCATTCTTCCACGGAGCGGTAAGAAAGTTCGGATCGTCCACCGGGTGAGGCGACTCTTGGGACTCGACCCACACCTGCACCCGTGACAGACCGGAGATGCCGACCTGGGCATAGCCGGAAACTGGGATCGCTTCACCCGATTTCACTTCACGAGGGATCGAGATCGTGGCCGCGAACGTCTTCAGTGGGCTGTCGACATCGTTGTTCTGCTCGGCATAAGTGTCATTCGCTGTGGGCAGGTTCGTGAGATACAGATGACTCAGCCACTTGATTGACTTGAAGCCATAGGCCTCGGGGACCACGATCCGCACAGGTCCGCCGCGTTCCGAGTCGAGCCACTCGCCGTTGAGCTTGTAACACAGAATCACGGGCGGCACGCCCAGCGGGTCTTCCAGCACGCGGCCAATGGGCAGTGAACTTTGAAACAGCTGCGTCGGGTCGTCATTGTGGTAGCCGTAATAGAAGACGCGCCGCAGGTTCTCGCTCGGCTGGGTCAGCCACACGACTTCGCGCAGCGGGACTCCTTCCCACAACCCCATCCCGAGGGGGCACCCCAGATTCAGGCAGGTCATCACCTTGGGAAACCGCACCGCATGCTGCTCCCCCAGCTTGAGCAACGCCGCGAAATTGAAGGCCGTCCCGTCGGCCTGCGTGAACTGCTTCCCGAGCTTTGCGGGATGATCTGGGTCAGAGAGGACTTCCAGTTGCCACGTCTCGCGAGTCAACCCGACCTCGGTTTTTTTGGCATCGGGTAGCGAGTGTGGCAGCGGCTTGCCGCGCGACACATCACGGAAGTCCTCCGCTGGAGTGAAATACGGCTCGGGTCGCACCCCAGCCTTGTCCGGCTTGACATGCTTCAGTGCCTCAGCAGGCTGGGCCTCTTCGGCCAGAGCCAAGCTTGTCGCCTGAGTCGACGCCAAGCCCAGCACGCTGGCTTGAAGGAAATACCGCCGCGTCAGCTCGATGTGCTGTTTCAGAAACTCATTGGATCTCATGATGTCTGACAGCCCGAAAAGCCAAGGACCGACTGCGATCTATTAGAGTGCGACGAGCAGAGATCAGCAATCCCGTCGAGACGACTGTCAGGCGAGCAGCCAGATTTGGCATACCCAAAGACTTCCGAAGTCTTCCGAGACTTCGGAAGTCTCGCGGGTCGGTTTCCACTGGTCGCTCGCCGAATGACTACCCAAGCGGTGCGGAGCCTGTCACCATGCGGGAGTTCGCCTGCTCTGTGGGAGCAGTCTCTGATGAAGATGACCGGGAGATTCCTGATGCGGCTCATGTCTGTGGCGTGTGTATGGGCAGGGTTTTGTGCGAGTGCGTGGTCTGCGGCGATGGCAGCGGAAGAAGTCCCGAAGGGAGAGGTGCTGGGGTTCAAGTTCAGTGCCAGCAAGGTCTTCCCCGGCACGGTCCGCGACTACTCGATCTATATCCCGAAGCAGTACGACCCGGCCAAACCGGCTTGCGTGTATGTCAATCAGGACGGCGTGCAGTACAAGGCTCCCGAGGTGTTCGACTCCCTCATTGCCAAGGGCGAGATGCCGGTCACCATCGGCGTGTTCGTCACGCCCGGCCGCGTCCCCGCTCCGAACGACCAAGCCCTCGACCGCTACAACCGCAGCTATGAGTACGACGGGCTGGGCGATGCCTACGCCCGGTTCTTGCTCGATGAGTTACTCCCCGATGTCGAGACGAAGAAGGCTAGCGACGGGCGGGCGATCGTCCTCTCCAAGTCCGGCAACGACCGCTGCATCGGCGGAGCGAGCAGTGGGGCGATCTGTGCCTTCACAGCTGCGTGGGAACGGCCCGATGCGTTCACGCGGGTGTTCAGCGCGATCGGGACGTATGTGAGTTTGCGGGGCGGCAACGAGTACATGAGCCTCGTGCGGAAATACGAGCCGAAGCCGCTACGAGTGTTCCTGCAAGACGGCAGCAACGACCTCAACATCTATGGCGGCGACTGGTGGATGGCCAACCAGGAGATGGAGCGGTCGCTGACGTTTGCTGGGTATGAAGTGCAGCACGTCTGGGGCGAAGGCGGCCACAGCGGGGAGCATGGCACGCAGGTGTTTCCGGACGCGATGCGGTTCCTGTGGAAGGACTGGCCCGCTCCGGTGAAGGTGGGTCTCGGCTCGCCTCAGCTGAAGGAAATCCTCATTCCCGGTGAGGAGTGGCAACTGGTCGGCGAGGGGTACAAGTTCACCGAAGGGCCCGTGACCAACGCGGCGGGCGAGGTGTTCTTCAATGAGGTGCCCAGCGGGACGACGTTCAAGATTGGAGCCGATGGCAAGCCAGCCGTGTTCATCGCCGACTCGAATCAGGGAGACGGCCAGCGGTTTGGGGCCGATGGAAAGCTGTATGCGGTGGCCCGCAAGACCTCGCAGATTCTCGCTTACGACGCGGCGGGAAAGTCGACCGTGTTCGCGGATGGGTTCCTCGGCAACGACCTCGTCGTGCGGCACGACGGCAGCGTCTACGTCACCTTCCCGGACTGGGAGAAGGGTCAGAGCAGCACGGTCATGTACATCTCGCCGAAGGGAGAGAAGACAGAGGTCGACAAGGGCATCAAGTTCACCAACGGCATCTGCTTCTCCCCCGACCAGTCGCTGCTGTACGTCGCCGATTCCAAGTCGCACTGGGTCTACAGCTACCAAGTGCAGGCCGATGGCACGCTGGCCCACAAGCAGAAGTATTACCACCTACACGTGCCCGATAGTGCCGACGACAGCGGGGTCGATGGGCTACGGACGGACAAGGATGGTCGGCTGTGGGCAGCGACGCGGATGGGGTTGCAAGTCTGCGATCAGGCGGGCCGCGTGAACTGCATCATTCCGACGCCGAATGGCAAGGTATCGAACCTGACGTTCGGCGGCGAGAAGTTCGATACGGTCTACGCGACCTGCGGTGACAAGGTGTTTAAGCGGAAGGTGAAGGTCAGCGGGGCTCCACTCACCCCGCACAAGCCGGAGAAGCCCCGGTTGTAGAGGTTCGTCTACTCAAGGTCATGGGGCGCGGGAGGACTGGCCCAGGCTGTGAACATGATTGTGTCGCAGCTTCTCTCTGTGGGGCACGTTTATTACGTGCCCCACAGCGAATGACATCTCTGTACCCCGCAGGGCCACGCCGTGAAGGATTCCCGCCAGGCGTTTCCCAAGGCTCTGCCCCCTGTCCCCCACATTCGATGCCGCTTTCGGAGAGGACTCCACTGCGGGGGAGAGGGGGCCGGGGTGAGGGGGCTTGAGCGGGCGATATGGCCCCCTCACCCCAACCCTCTCCCCCGCAATACGCACTCCCGGAAAGTCACATCGATCGCGGGGGAGAGGGGGCTGGAAACGGGCTGGCTGCCTTGTCACCGTGAACCACAAAAAATCCTTCACGGCGTTGCCCGAAGGGGTTGCACACCATAGCCCAGGGTCGCGACGCAGGAGCGCACCCTTGGAAACAGGCCGCTGCAGCCCCAACCCTGAAGGGGTTGTCCACCTGCCCGCCCTGATGTGGAACCCTTTCAGGGTTCATTTCCGTGCGTCGTGTTGACCCAGGGTGCGCTCCCTGCGGTCGCGATCCTGGGCTGTGATGTGTCACCTCTTCGGGGTGCAGTGGCCGCTTGATGAGGAATGGTTCTCCGGCTGACTGGCTTCTCCTTTAATTGCGGCAGAGCCGCGCTGTGATCATGCCCACCGTCTCTGCTCACCCATGCTCGACTCTCGCTCCCACCGCCATCGTGAAGCTCGGCGGCAGTCTGCTCGACCTCCCCGATCTGGCGCAGCGACTCGATCAGTTGCGGCCAGAGTGGGGGCTGCGTCCGCTGCTGGTGGTCGGTGGAGGGGCCGCTGCTGACCTGGTACGGGCGTGGGATCAGCTGCATGGGTTGGGTGAGGAGCGAGCGCACTGGCTGGCCCTCGATTCATTGGCACTGACGGCCCGACTGCTGGCGGCTCTGTGGCCAGCGGCGTGCGTTGCTCAGCGAGCGAATTACGAGGCGACCTGGGAAGCGGAGCGGGTTCCATTGGCCATCGCTCGGGAGTGGTTTGAGACCTTACTCGCCGAGCAGGCACTCGCACCGCTGCATTCCTGGCATACGACCACCGACACCATTGCCGCGTGGATCGCAGCGATCACGAAGGCTGAGTCACTGTGGCTTTTGAAGTCTGTCCCCTGCCCGGCTTCGATCGCAGAGGCGATGCAACTCGGCCTCGTTGATCCCCACTTCGCCGAGTGGATTCCGACCGGGATTCCTATTCACTGGGTCAACCTGCGCGAGCCAACTCCGATGTCACTCTCCGGCATGCTGAAAACTGACGCAACTGGTTGGAAATAACCTCTCCCCCGATCCCAGAATGAGTCTCTCTCCTGGACGGTTCGCTCCGCCGGGAGGGCGAGGCTCCTGCCGAGCCGCTCTCGCGATTCGACGTGTCTCTTCGCTCGCGGCTCAGCAGGAGCTTCGCCCTCCCGGATCGAGTTCGCTCGGGGAGATTATCTCCAACGCATTGCCTGACAACTGACAACTCGAAACTACCCCCGTGGCGACACCTGTTCCCGCACGCTAAACGTATCCTGCTCCCGCCCGGTGTAGGCCACGATCAACTCGGCCAACAGCCCCAGCGAAATCGCCTGCGCCCCCAGCAGTAAGGCACCCAGCGAATAGAACAGCAGCGGACGCGACCCGATCGGAGTCGCCTTCACCAGTCCGACGACATTCATCAGCACCCACACCAGGCTCAACCACCCCAGCCCGAGCAGGCCAAGCGCGAAGCACCCCAGGCCGAACGCGCCCAGCATGTGCTGTGGCCGTTGCCCGAACCCGGTGAGGAATTTGACCGTCAGCAGGTCGAGGAACCCGCGCATGAACCGGCGGACTCCATACTTGGAGTACCCGTACTTCCGCTCTCGGTGCTTGATCGCCAGTTCCGCCACCTTGAACCCTCGGGCATGGGCCAGCACGGGAATGAACCGGTGCAGCTCGCCGTACAGCCGAATTTCCTTGGCGACTTCGGCCCGAAACAGTTTTAGCCCGCAGTTGTGGTCATGCAGCCACAACCCGGTCATCCAGCCGATCATCCCGTTGAAGACCTTGCTCGGGTAGACCTTGTGCCACGGGTCGAGCCGCCGCTCCTTCCACCCGTTGATGACATCGAACCCGTCGCCCAGCTTGCGCAGGAACGCCGGGATCTCCGCCGGGTCGTCCTGCAGGTCGGCATCCATCATCAGGATCAGCTCGCCGCGAGCCGCCCGCATGCCAGCGGTGAGAGCTGCCGCCTTGCCGAAATTGCGGCGGAAGCGAATCGCTCCGACCTCCGGATGGGAGGCCGCCAGCCGCTGAACGATCTGCCACGACCCATCGGTCGACCCGTCGTCAATAAAGATCAGTTCAAACGGCTGCTCGCACTCGGCGCAGCTCTGGCTGATCTGAGCGAAGAGTTCGCGCAAGCTGTCCTCTTCGTTGAAGACGGGGACGATGATACTCAGCATGCGGGGCGTCCTCCGAGGCGGTTCTCTGAGGCTTCACGGTAGCGAGTCGGAACTCGCACGGAAAGCGGGTCAGAGCCAGATCGCCTGATGCCTGCGATCCCCGGCGGGGACACCGGAGTTCATGACAGAGAATCAGCGAGTCTGAACTCTGGGAAAAACGCCTGCGTCTCGTCGGGCTGACCTCTCGCGAGCGAGAAATCCCGAGGCGATAGAACATCCGCAACAAGGTGAGCATAGACTTCTGGCAGTCGTAAACCCCGTGGCTGCATGGCTCAAGGTGGATTGGCTTCTTGAGTGTGAGAATCTCCCTCGCCCCGTTTGGGTGAAGTTGTCTCCCCCTGAGACACCTGCCATGATTCTCGCGGTATTCACAGGCTCAGGCGGTTCCGTCTGGGCTTTCGTGCATCGGGTGAACTCGATTCAGGCTGCCCACAGCTTGTCCAGCATCACGCTGGCCGGTTGCTGTGTGACCAGCCAGCCCGTCATCATGTCGACGCACCATCATGACTGACAAGAAACCATCGACCGCAGAGATCATGGCGATGCTTCGCAAGAAGCCCGCTGAAGGTGCCCCTGCGTCCGCTCCGGCTCCCGAGGCACCGGCCCCCGCTGCGGTCGAGGCCACGCCTCCCGCTGTGGAAGCTGCTACTCACGTGGGCCCCGCAGTTCAAGCAGTTCAGCCGAAGGGCACTTCGGACATCATGGCCGCGATTCGGGCGAAGGGAGCGGCTCCGGCAGGCCCTGCCCCCGTGGCTGCGGCTACCCCCGCTGGAGCGAAGCCCAAGGGCACCTCCGATATCATGGCTGCCATTCGGGCCAAAGGGGCGACCCCAGCTGCCGCTGCGTCCCCAGTCGCGGCCAGTGCTGCACCAGCCGCCGCCGCTCTGCCGAAGGTGGCCGCTCCGCTCGCCGCTGGCAAGTCGCCCGCCGAAATGATCAAGGCCATGCGAGAAGGGGCCGCTGCCAAGTCTGGCTCAGCGATGGCGATTGCCGAGCCCGTGGTGGCCAAGCCGAAGCTGCCCGCCAAGCCCGCAGCTGGCAAGAAGCAAGAGCTTCCTCGCCGGTCGTTCCCCGGTGCATTGTTCGCAGCTCTGTGCGTCCCGTATTACATGGCGTGGACGCTGCTGAGTGCAATTGGCGCGTTGTGGGGGCTGGGTATGGCCCGCTTCATGATGCCGAACACAGTGCTGGAACTGCCGAGCAAGTTCAAGGTCGGTTCGATCGGCGACTATCCGCTCGGAACTGTCTCCGAGAAGTACAAAGCCAGCCGCGCGGTTTGGATCGTCCACACGGACGGCTATGACGGTCAAAACGTGATCTACGCACTCCTCTCGGTCTGCACCCATCTAGGTTGTACGCCGAGTTGGCTCGACGCCGAGCAGAAGTTCAAGTGTCCCTGCCACGGCTCGGGGTTCTACATCAACGGCGTCAACTTCGAAGGTCCGGCCCCGCGTCCCTTGGAGCGAGTCGGGTTGGTTCTGGGGGCCGATGGCACTCTGGAAGTCGACAAGAGCGTCAAGTTCCAGGAAGAGCTGGGCCAGTGGAACGATCCGAAGTCGTACGTGAAGGTCTAGCGTGCAACCACCCGCGTGGCCTTCCCGTCAGGAGGCCCGCCCGGCTCGCAGTGGAGACTGACGGCCCCTATTCATTCGTGACCGGCAGCTTGGGATTTTCGCATGTCGATCGGTGAGACAATTCGCAACTCGCAAATCGGGCGCAGCATCTTCCGCCATCCGGCTCCCACGGATCGCCGGAACCGGGCTGTCGTCGTGCTGACCAACTTCTTCCTGCACCTGCATCCGGTGTCGGCGAAGAAGGGCGGGATCGAGTTGTCGTACACTTGGTGCATGGGGGGAGTGACCTTCTTCCTGTTCCTGGTCGAGACGCTGACCGGCGTGTTGCTGATGTTCTACTACCGCCCCACTTTGGAGTGGGCGTTCACTGACATTCGTGCCCTGCGCGATGTCACCACGCTGGGCATCATGCGGGAAATTCACCGCTGGGGAGCCCATGCGATGGTGATCACCGTCTGGCTCCACATGTACCGCGTGTTCCTCACTGGCAGTTACAAACCGCCCCGCGAGTTCAACTGGGTCATTGGAGTGTTGCTGCTGGTGTTGACCCTGCTGCTGTCGTTTACGGGCTACCTGCTCCCCTGGGATCAGTTGGCCATCTGGGCGATCACCGTGGGTTCGAACATGGCCCGCGCCCATCCGTTCCTGGGGCATGAAGGTCCGGGTTTCCAGCTGTTGAATGTCGGGGGTTACGACCTGATTACCAACGCCTCGGATGCCCGATTCCTGCTGCTAGGTGCCCGCAACGTCGGTGAAGAAACGCTCAACCGGTTCTACATTCTGCACTGTGTGGCCATTCCGGTCGTGGTGTCGCTGTTGATTGCGATTCACTTCTGGCGGGTCCGCAAAGACGGTGGAATCAGTCAGCCGCTGTAGGGGACGGGCAGCATGGATTGTCGTCTTTCGCTCCGCGAAAGACCGTCCTTTTGCGGAGCGAAAGGCGACACTCCTTGATGCCGCGAACCGAGGCCGGTTTCCGGTCTCACAGCGAGAGAGTTTGGTGTGGTCCTCTGAGTTTGAGAAACTCCGGTCGCAGGCTTTGGCCCGGCGACTGGTTCCGAGAAGTCCGAACCCTATGCACTCGCCGCATCCCGATCTGACTCACAGCGTGATCCACGGCCTTGGCTGGCTGTATACGCTGCTGTTCCTGGCGAATGTCGGCTGGACGCTGCGCAGCTTCAAGCGGGACGGTGACTTTGAATCGGTGCTGGGCTTTCAGCACATCCCGAAGGCGATGGTGTGGGCGTGCTACACGTCGTTCCTGTTGCTGATGGCGATCGCACACCTGACGGCGAATTCGGCACCCGAGGATTTTCTGCTACGGTTGCCGAACTGGTTCAAGACGATCGTGGATGCGATCTTCTCGGACGCCCGGATTTACTTCGGCCTGATGATGCTCGCGTTCATCGCGATGATCTGGAAGCGTGAATTCCTGTCCCGCGATACCGTGGGCTGGGTCATGTTTAATGCCGCGTGCTTGTTTCTCGGCTTCAGCATGACCGACTATGACTTCCGCCAGATCGTCGGCAAGCCGGACAATGTGCCGATCGTCGGGATGTTGTTCCTGTGCGGCTACTTTACGTGGCTGTTCTTCAAGAAAGCCTGCGACAACGATCGACGTGTGGCCGAGGGGCGTCCGCTGGCGGAGTCGGAATTGAGTGAGCAGGTTCTTGTGTGGCCCGATTTGGTCTACACAGAAATGCTCTGCATGATTCTCTTGTCAGCCGTGTTGATCGTCTGGGGGGTGGTGCTTCAGGCCCCTCTCGAAGAGCCGGGTTCTGCGGTGAAAACCCCAAACCCCTCGAAGGCCCCGTGGTACTTCCTGGGTCTTCAGGAAATGCTGGTCTACTTCGACCCCTGGCTGGCCGGAGTGGTGTTGCCGCTGGTGATCCTGCAGGG
>JAYTCW010000499.1:0-4876 GCA_043736295.1 Planctomycetota bacterium
CGGGACCAAGTACATCGAACTCCTCCAGATGTTCCAGGACGATCCGGGGACCGAGGCGATCCTCCTCATCGGCGAGATCGGCGGCAACGCGGAGATCGAAGCTGCGGAGTACATCAAGCGGCACATCACCAAGCCGTGTGCGGCGTTCATCGCCGGCCAAACCGCTCCTCCCGGAAAGCGAATGGGTCATGCCGGTGCGATCATCAGTGGAGGCGCGGGCACAGCTGCCGAGAAGATGGAAGCCCTGCGAGCTGCTGGTGTGGAAGTCGCACCGAGTCCTGCGGACATGGGCGCTGCGGTCAAGCGGGCGATTGCGAAGCGGAAGTAGCGTTGTAGGGCGAGCCCATTGGCCCGTCCGTCTATTCCGTGCGAGCTGGGTCTTCGGTCAACAGTCCTATGAATGCTCCCTCATCTCCCCCAGAATTGAATCTCTCCATCGTGCGTATTGCCGTGAGCCATCGCAAGATGGTTTGGGGAATGATGCTTGGCGTAGTTTGTTACTTCGTCTTTGGAGTCGGAGTGAAGTGGTATGGCCTTCAGCCCGCAATGGCCTTCCCTCGCTTACTTTTTGTCTTGGCATTGTTTGCCTACTTGGCTGTCTGGGTCTTTCGACTGGCTCGTGAGCTCTATGGTCGCTTAGTGGGATTCGCCTGTGCGACTTTATTATGCATTGCCCCCTTGTCCCTTCTGATCCTTCTGATTCTCAACTTTCGTGCCGTATCGGTCTTGGTAAGGCTCGGATATCGTGTGGGATTTCTCGGAATGAGTAGCCGAGAATTGGATACGATGAAATGCAGATTCAATCCGTTATGGGGCTAGTGAATACTCGTGAACATCCTCCCGCAACATTCCCGGCACCCGCGCGAGTTCGAACAGAACCGGTTCGTCTACCCGGTCCTCTCGCGCCGCAGCCGGGGGATCTCGGTCGGAGTGAACCTCAACCCCGACAAGGTCTGCAACTTCGACTGCATCTATTGCCAGGTCGACCGCCGCAGCGTGGCCGAGACCCGGTTTGTTGAGTTCGATCAGTTACTGGCCGAGTTGGAGGCGATGCTCGTGTGGGTCGCGAGTGGGGAGATCTTCACGCACCCGCAGTTCGCCTCGGTGCCGGAGTCACTCCAAAGACTCAACGACATGGCGTTTAGCGGAGACGGCGAGCCGACGACCTATCGCAACTTCGATGTCATCATGGAGCGGGCCGCCGAGCTGAAGCGGAAGCTGGGTCTCGACTCGGTGAAGATGGTCCTGATTACGAATGCGACGATGTTCCATCGTCCGGCGGTCGAGCGGGGGCTGGCCATACTCGACCAGAACCAGGGTGAAATCTGGGCCAAACTGGATGCGGGGACGGAGGAGTATTACCGGCTCATCGACCGCACCTCGATCCCGTTTCAGCGCGTACTCGACAATCTGGTCCTCTCGGCCAAAGCTCGCCCGATCGTGATCCAGAGCCTGTTTATGCAGGTCAATGGCGTCGGACCGACGACCGACGAGGTCACGGCGTACATCGCGAGACTTCACGAGATCATGCGCGCCGGTGGCCAGATCACCCGCGTGCAGGTCTACACCGTGGCCCGCCCTCCGGTTGAGAGTTTTGTAACTCCGCTAACCGGAAGCGAAGTCCAATTCATCGCCGATCGAATCACTCGGGAACTCGAATTAACCGCCGAGGCATATTGATTGTAGAACGGAATTCATTCCGTTCCCGCGTCCAAGAACGGAATGAATTCCGTTCTACGTCAGACAACGCAAAAGCCCAGTGGTTGCAACCACTGGGCTTTGATGTGAGAGCGTGTCGCGACGGCTGACTACGCCGCCTTGCGGATAATCTGCTGGTCCATCACGCGATCAATGATGTCACATCCCGAGATCAACAGAATTCGCTTCAACTCGGGGTCATCAATCCGCTTGGCCTGCTTCTCAATCTTGTTCACGAGGTTGAGGGCAAGCTGGAGGTCTGTCAATTGGGGCGTCTTGTCTGACGGCATGGTGTGGTCTCCCGTCCGTGGGTGATGGCTGCGATATGATCGATCGCTCCAGGTGTTTCTGAACCGATTCTGCCGAACGTATCGACCTCGGGGACAACGTGACCCGCAGGGAATCGTTCGGCTTCGTGACCGCGTTCGCCTTACCCGACCGATTGTGCGGGTTGTAGGAGTTCTAAGAACACTGCCCCGTGCAGATGGCCGGAAATCTCCGTCTGATCGGAAAATCGGGAGCACGAACACGATTTGAGAGTGGTTTTACGGGAAGCGGCTGCTGGCCGTCAGTCTGGGCCACCAGTCTGGAAGTAGTCATGTTGCGAAAGCAATTGTGGATCGGATTCATGTTCATCGCGGCAGGCATCGGCTGGCCGACGATCTCGATCATGCGCGGACTCTCAAAATTCTCGGACGTGTATCGCGCGGCGGCGACGCAACACCAAGATGTGCGATCGGCCCAGCAAAAAGAGGTAATCGCCTCTGTGGAACACGGGATTTCCTCGATTGTGGGTGGTCTGATTGTCGGCCTCTTCGGAGTCGGCCTGGCCTTGGACGCGAAACGTGACAGCGGGGCAAATCCCGATGACAGTGCGGAGGCGGCAGTGACTTAATCACGAGGAATGTTGGACATTCGCAGGCGGATTGCATTTTTAGCTCACACATTCTCCGGAGCGTTGGTCGCTGATGTCTTCAGCCGCGATGGCGGATTATCGGATGGCAGTATTTTTAAGAATTCTGCTACGATCGACATTCATCATGCACGAAGTCTCTCGCATCTTGGAACGACTCGAACGCGGCGAGAAAGAGGCCTCAGCCGAGTTGTTACCGCTCGTGTATGAGGAGTTGCGGGCGCTGGCCAAAGCCAAGCTCGCTCACGAAAATACCGGCCATACTTTGCAGGCCACCGCCCTCGTGCATGAGGCGTGGCTGCGTCTCGTCGGCCCGGGTGGCGAGGAACGTGACTGGGAGACCCGCGGGCACTTCTTCGCTGCTGCCGCCGAGTCGATGCGGCGAATCTTGGTCGAGTCGGCTCGTCGGCGGGGGCGACTCAAGCGCGGCGGTGACCGCGAGCGCGAGGACGCTGATCTCTGGGAGATCGCCGCTCCTCAGCCGCGAGAAGATCTGCTCGACCTGGATGTCGCCCTCAACAAGCTGGCGGGGGTCGACCCGCAAGCGGTGGCATTGGTCCACTTGCGGTACTTTGCGGGACTGACTTTGCCCGAGGCGGCGCAAGCCCTGTACATGTCGCCCCGCTCGGCGGACCGGCTGTGGGCCTACGCAAAAGCCTGGCTCCGCGACGAATTGCAGTCGCCAGACTTCCAAGTGGAAGAACTTTAGAGAATAGTTGGCGTGAACTCGACCGCCACGGCGCATGAACTCGTGGGATAGGCTTCCAGCCTGTCATGGCTGCATTCACCAATTGTCGGCACTTCGGGAAATGCGAGTCGCGGAGCGACATCGCCTACGTAGCTCGATCGCTCCGCGACCGAGATTCACGAGGGTTAGCGCCAATTGGCGAATGCACCAGACTGTCTTCTGCAACGCACGACAGGCTGGAAGCCTATCCCACTGCCCGTTCCAGCCCCCCCAGGCCCACCCGCCATGAACGAACGCCAGATCTTCGAAGCGGCCCTCGACATCGCCGATCCGGTTCGCCGTGAGGTGTTCCTGTCGCAAGCTTGCGGGGCCGATGCCACGCTCCGGGCACGAGTCGATGCCCTCCTCGCCTCGCACGCCGCCGCCAGCCAGTTCCTCGAAACCCCGGCGGTCCAGCAACTCGGTGGCCTGGACCCCCAGGTCCGGGCGAACCTCAATCAACCCGACTCCAGCGGAGAGGACACCATGCAGCTCCCACCCAGCCACGCTCCCCCCGCCGATGAGGACGACAGCGACACCCCGTCCGGCCCCGACATCAGCTTCCTCACCCCCTCGACCAAGCCCGGTTCGATCGGCACGCTCGGGCATTACGAGATCCTCAACGTCCTCGGCCAGGGGGCGTTCGGCATTGTCTTTCGGGCCTTCGACGAGAAGCTGCACCGGCACGTCGCCATCAAGACGATGAGCGTTCAGATGGCCGCGACCTCGCCGCCTCGCAAGCGATTCCTCCGCGAGGCCCGGGCCGCAGCTGCCATCCGCCACGAGAACGTCGTCCAGGTCTACAGCGTCGAAGAGCAGCCGCTGCCGTACCTCGTGATGGAGTTCATCGACGGCGAGACATTGCAGCAGAAGCAACGCGATCATGGCCCGCTCGATCTGCCCGAACTGCTGCATGTCGGTCGGCAGATCGCCGCCGGACTGGCTGCGGCCCACGCTCAATCGCTGATCCACCGCGACGTGAAGCCGGGAAACATCCTGCTGGAAAAAGGGGCTGAGCAGAAGGTCAAGATCACCGATTTTGGGTTAGCCCGGGCCGCTGATGATGCGAGCTTGACTCGCTCCGGAATGATCTCGGGAACACCGCTGTACATGGCTCCCGAGCAAGCTCTCGGCCAGACACTCGACCACCGCTCCGACCTGTTCAGCCTCGGCAGCGTCCTCTACGAACTGGCCACCGGTCGCCCGCCGTTCCGCGCTCCGAACACGGTGGCTGTCCTGCGCCGCGTCGTCGATGACACCCCGCGCCCGATCCAGGAGATCATCTCCGAATGCCCCAACTGGCTGGTTGCGATCATTAACAAGCTGCTGGAGAAGCAGCCCGATGATCGCTATCAGTCGGCCAAGGAAGTCACCGACCTGCTGGCCCGCTGCCAGTCGGAGCTGCAACTGACTGGACAGGTCACGTGCGTGGCGGCGTCAGCCCAATGGTACTTACTTTACTAACCCGAAGCGTAAGCGAGGGCGAGCGAAAGCGACTTTTCCCTGCGTTTCCCTCGCTGACGCGTCGGGTTAGTGAT
>JAYTCW010000500.1:0-13141 GCA_043736295.1 Planctomycetota bacterium
GATTGGAGTTGTCCAGACGCGGGGCCTCGTGTTCCTCGTTCGACTCTCGCAACGAGTCCAGCAGCCGCCGCTGAGCCGCAGTGGTGAGGCCCTCCTGCGGGGCCAGGTCGAGGATCGGGTTGCCTTGAGATCGCATGACGGTGGCTTGATAGGTGGCGGGCATGTATCCGCTCGACCAGTTCTTGGGTCCACTGATCGGCCCTCCCCGAGGGTCGAGCATCACACAGAAGCCCGGCAGGTTCTCGTTGACAGTGCCCAGCCCATAATTGAGCCACGAGCCCAGGCACGGGCTGCCGCTGAGGATCTTGCCCGAGTTCATCATCAACAGCGCCGAGCCGTGGATCGGGCTGTCGGCGGTCATGGAGTGCAGGAAGGCAATGTCGTCGACCTTCTGGCCGAGGTGCGGGAAGAGGTCGCTGACGTACTTGCCGCATTCGCCGTACTGCTTGAACTTCCAGCGCGGCTCGACAATGCGGCCCCCGTTCTTGTGGCCTCCGCGACCGAACGTTTTGATCTCCACCGTCTGGTTGTCGCGGCCATACATCTCCGGCTTGTAGTCGAAGGTGTCGACCTGGCTGGGACCGCCATACATGTACAGGAAGATGCACGCTGTCGCATCGGGGTCATGATGAGGCGGCTTCGGAGCCAGCGGGTTCTGGTATGCGGCCAACTCGTCGGCGTTCGCACTCCCCGAGAGCAAATCCTGCCCCAGCATCGACGCCAGCGCCACAGCTGGGAATCCGCACCCGGACTCCCAGAGCATCTCGCGGCGGGTACGACCGCAGAAATTTTTGGCAGTCATGGTGGCTCCTTCGGAAGCAGTCAGGGGTGCTGATGCGAGTCGACGGCAGGACTTTCTAAGGAGTCCTTACGAATTCAGGTTATCAGTCCCCGCAAGGGCTGGCAAGGTCCGACTCGGATCTCAGTGTGTTGCCGACTGGTGCCTCATGACTTCCACCCATTATAGGACACCAATGTGTCTGGCACACGGGGTAGATTATCCCACGAACTCGTTTCCCACCTTCCGGGCACGCTGAGGTTTGTCGAGGTCGATCCCGAGTTGAATGCCAACATCGACCAGGACGTTCCAGCCCGCTGCCATCTGCACAAACGGGTTCAGATCGCCGACCTCGGGGATCAGAATCGTCGGGAACTGGGTCGGACGCGAGGCAATGGCCACGATCGTCAGGCCACACCCCTTCGCCAGTACGTCGGCGAACTTCTGTTCGGACTCGGCGTACGGGTCAATCCACAGCAGCACATCGCCCGCCTGCATGACCTCTTCAATGCCGTGGACGGCATAGGTGCCCTCCAGAAAGTCGGCGGGCTTGCGCGTGATTTCGTTGCTTTTGAGGGTCAACTCCTCGGCCACGCCGTCGTTGCGACCGGCCCAGTAAATCGTTCCCGCCTTCGCGATGCGGTCGACCACCTCCGACGGCACGACCGTGGTCAGCCCGGCGTGAATCGCATCACCCAACGAACTTAGACGGCTCTCAAGCGTCGAGACTCCCGCCACCGCCTCCAGCAGTGCCCGGTAGAACAAAGCCTGCTCCATCACGCTCTTCGTCGCCGCCACCGCCCCCTCGGGACCGCAGCTGAGGGTGTAGCCCTGAGCCGAGAGCGATTCGAGCTTGGAGCCTGCGAACGCCGTCAGGCTGTAGCGAGCTTGGTGACCAGCGGATTGGAGTTCGTTAAACAGGCCGATGACTTCCGCCGTGCGTCCGGAGTTCGAGGACGCGAACACAGCCCAATCCTTCAGCGAATACTCGCGAGCCTGCCGACCGGCCTCGGTGTGCATGGTCATGGGCCACCCCATGCGGCGGGCGTGGGCGATACTGCTCTTTGCCGGGAAAATGCGGCTGGAACCTTCCCCGGTGAGGAACAGTTTCCCGACCTCGGCAATCTGCCTCGCGGTGTCGGTCATCTGACGGACATCGAAACGGCGGACGACCTCCGGCGTGGCGAGCATGTCCGTGACCAGACCGTAGGGGGAATAGCGTTCGACGTGAGCCTGCATGAGAACCATCACTGAGCGGGAGAACGTGGGTGAGATCAACTCTCCACACTCTCCAGCAGATGCGAGTGGGAATCAAGTGACAGAGGATCCCATTGCAGGGCTGTACAGCAGTTCGATGGCTGCGGCTCTCCGATGTCAAGCAGTCCCTCACGGGGCGAGTGCTGGTCAATGTCGTTCATGTGGAGTAGATTCACCTCCAGCAGCGATCAAGTCCCGTCGAGTGGGCATGGACGGGGACACTCTGTTCACTGTCGCGTCTCACTGAGACTTTTTGAGAGGAATGTGTTCATGAGACTTTCAATGACAGTTCTCTGTTCGCTGTGCCTGGTTCTGGCAGTGACCTCCACTCGGGGAGATGAACCGAAGAAGACCCGCGAGCAGAAGGTCCGCGAGGACCGCGAGAAGGTCGAGAAGACCGGGTATTGGATCTACAACGATCTGGACAAGGGATTCGCGGAGGCCAAGCAGACGGGGAAGCCGATGCTCGTGATCCTCCGTTGCCTGCCGTGCGAGGAGTGCGTCAAGCTCGACGACGAGTTGATGGACAATGACCCCGAGTTGCGGCCACTGCTCGACCAGTTCGTGCGGGTGCGGGTCATCGGGACGAATGGGCTCGATCTGTCGCTGTTTCAGTTCGACACCGACCAGTCATTCACAGCCTTCCTGCTGAACGCCGACGGCACGATCTACGGGCGGTTTGGGACGCGGTCACATCGGACCGATTGGGTCGGCGATGTATCGTTGGCGGGAATGTCGCGGGCCTTGGAAGGGGCACTGGACTTGCATCAGAACTACTCAGCGAGCAAGGCTTCGCTCGCTGCCAAGCGCGGCCCGCAGCCGGAGTTCATTGCGCCGGAACTGTTCCCGGGTCTGAAGGAGAAGTTTACCTCGACTCTCAATTATGAGGGGAACGTGGCGCAAAGCTGCATCCACTGTCACCAGATTGGGGACGCTCAGAGGGATCTGCTGCGCTCGAAGAGAGAGGCGATGCCTGAGCAGGTGTTGTTCCCTTACCCACATCCAAAGGCGATCGGCCTGGTCCTCGATCCCCAGGAGCGAGCCACTGTCGTCGAGGTCACCGCCGACTCAATCGCTGCGATGTCGGGATTCCAGGCTGGCGACCGCATCGAAACCCTCTCCGGGCAGCCGCTCCTCTCCATGGCCGATGTGCAGTGGGTGCTGCATCACGCCGCTGCCGCAGGGGCCACGATCCCCGCCACGGTTCGTCGTGGTGACAAGACGTTGTCCATTGAACTGAAGCTGCCAGCCGGTTGGCGACAGCTGGATAACATCGCGTGGCGATCAAGCTCGTGGGGCCTGCGCCGCATGGCGACGGGAGGCTTCTTCAGCGAAGCCATGACTCCCGAGGACCGGAAGGCGGCTGGGATTGCCGAGACTGGCATGGCCCTCAAGATCAAGCATGTCGGCCAGTACGCCCCCCATGACGCCGCCAAGCAGGCGGGCCTTGTGAACGGGGATATCGTCGTCGGATTTGATGGCCGGACGGATCTCGTGCGGGAGTCGGACCTGCTGGCCTATGGAGTGACGAAGCACTTCCCGGGCGACAAGATCAAGGTCCAGATCCTGCGCAACGGGAAGCCGATGGAGCTGACGATGACGATCCGGGAGTAGTAGCCCCGCAGCTTCCTGCCGGTTTTCCCTGATTCTCACGGTCCCTCTGTTTCAGACGCGAGTCCCTCTGTAGAATGACATGGTCAAGATAATTCAGTCTTCGATGAGATTGGAGGCATTCAGTGGCGACGACGCGTGACAAGATCCTGGAGGTCGCATTACATCTCCCGGAAGGAGATCGGCTGGCGATCATCGATCGGTTGCTGGAGACCTTGCCTGACGACCTGCCGGGCTTGTCGGTCGACGATCCCGAGTTCCATGAGGAGTTGGAACGGCGATCGGGTGACTGGCAGGGAGATGTCTCCTGGCAACAGTTGAAAGACGAACTCCTCAATCCACGATGACACCAAGTTTCCAGAGACTGGCCCGTGTGACCGCTTCGCGACGCTGGTTGTATGTGACACTTTTGCTGGCCGTTGGCCTGCTCATGGCGTGGTATAACATCGCGCGGCGAGCGAGTGATACACTCGTTGTGTATTGCACGCACGATCTCGTCTACGCCGAGCCGGTGTTGGAGGAGTTCACACGTCAGACCGGGATCAAGGTCACGATCGTGGGCGATACCGAGGCCACGAAATCGCTCGGCCTGATCGAGCGGCTGCTACGTGAGGGGGACCAGACGCCATGTGATCTATTCTGGAATAACGAAGTCCTCGGCACGATTCGCCTCCAGCGGCAGGGGCTGCTCGCGGCGTATCTCGGACCAGCCTCGCAGCGGATTCCGGAGCGGTTCAAGGATCGTGAAGGACACTGGCACGGATTCGCGGGGCGGATGCGGGTGTGGATTGCGAGGGAATCGTTGAGCGTTGAGGGTTTAGCGTTGAGCGAAAGAGGGGGAAGCACTAACTCACCCCCCTCTTCTTCTGACCCTCAACGCTCAACCCTCAACCCTCAACCCTCCCCGCGAATGGCCATCGCCAAGCCGCTGTACGGCACGACCTTTACCCAGTTCGCGATGCTCTGGCATCTCCACGGGGCCGGTCAGACTCAGTTAGAACACCTCGAACTAGTCGAACAAGGAGTTCGGTTTGTGGCGGGGAACGCGATGGTCCGCGACATGGTGGCGGGGGGGAGTTGCGACTACGGCATGACCGATACCGATGATGTCTTCGCTGCGCGCGATGCGGGCTACAAGGTCGACATGCTGCCGATCCGCATCGACGGGAAGACCCTCTGCATTCCGAATACCGTGGCGCTGCTCAAGAGTACCGACCGACCCGACGATGCTCGGCAGCTCTTGGAATATCTGCTGTCGGAAGAGGTCGAGTTGCAGCTCGCCAAGACTGCCCGGCAGATTCCCCTCGGTCATGTCGCAGCCGAAAAAATCCCCGAGGAAGTCCGCCTGCTTGTCGCTTGGGCGAGTGAGTCGTGGAACGTCGCCGATGCTGCCGATGTGGCCGGGGACTGCCTGGAGTGGCTCAAGTCGGAATACGCCCGATGACCTACGAGTCCGCCGTCGCCTGGTCGATCGTCAGGAGCCTGCTCGCGGGGGGGCTGTGCTGGGGACTCGCGCGTGGGACGAGCCCATTGGCCCGTCCGAACGGGCCAATGGGCCCGTTCCACGTCTTGCTGCTCGTCCCGTTCTTCATGCCGGGGCTGGTGGTCGGGTACGCCTACCGCAATGCGTCGCTGTCGCTGGTGCAGACACCGCTGCTGAATGAACTGCTGTACCTCGCCATCATCGTCGCTCAGTTCACACCGGTGGTGGTGCTGGTCCTGGAGTGGCTCCCAGCTGCGGCACTCGGACCATCGGGAGTGTTCCTATTGAAACAGGCCCAGCGGTCAGGGCGGAGGGTGCCTCTCGGCGAACGACTGCGGGCGATGCTCGCAGGCGAACTCCCTCGTCAACTAACCGCAGCCGCCCTCGCTGCGTTGCTCTGTTTTCAAGAGGTCGAGGTGGCGACGCTGATGCAGGCTCGCGGCTGGGCCGAGTGGATTTTCACGAAGCAGGCTGGCGGTGTGGAACTGTTGGAGGTGTTGCCGTTTCTCGTGCTGCCGGTGGGGTATGGGTTGATGCTCACGGTGCCTGTGTTGGGGTACTGGACGTGGGAGAGGCTTCCAGCCTGTCAGGTCCGAGTGCATTCATCCGATGGCGGTACTCTGCCCCCTCTCCCCCGCGAGCGACATCAACCCAGCCAGAGGACTCGTTGCGGGGGAGAGGGTGGGAGTGAGGGGGACATACCTCTCGCTTCAGCCCCCTCACCCCGGCCCTCTCCCCCACAGCGCAGCCTGTTCCGAAAGCGGCATCGATTGTGGGGGAGAGGGAGCAGAGAGGACGAGATACCGCCAATTGGCGGAGGCACCCGTCATCCCTGGACAAGCATGACAGGCTGGAAGCCTATCCCACGGGGGTGGTGCATCATCGTGGTCTCTTGGCTCTTAGTGTTTATCTGGCCGGTGACGAGCCTTGCCATCGGTGCGTTTCGTGGTGCGGGAGTGATTCAGTTTCGGTCGGCGCTCTGGCAGGAGATCGGCGATGCGCTTGTGCTGGGCGTAACGGTGACACTGGGGTTGTGGCTGATTCTGTGGAGCGTCGATCGGCTGGGACGGCGAGGTCCAGGAGGGCGAGGCTCCCGCCGAGCCGCAACCGCGGGAGGACATTCGCACCGGTTCTCCGCATTCTGCTCCCTCTCCCCCACGATCGGCTCGACCGTCAGTGATGACTCGACTGTGGGGGAGAGGGGGCCATGCTCCTGGGTAGACCCCCTCACCCTCTCCCTCTCCCCCGCAGCGGAGTCGAGCATGAAAGCCACATCGATTGCGGGGGAGAGGGGACCAGAGACGAGCGAGGGCGGACATTCACTCGTGCAAGCGGCTCGGCAGGAGCCTCGCCCTCCCGCGCCTCGCCCTCCCGAGTACGCCGTATCAGACAGCGGGGGAGATCGCTCGCGTCCCATGTCACACGCCTTGGCACGTGAGCGCCCAGCGGGGACGGGCAGGATTGCCCATCCTACGGTGGCGCAGTTCGCGTGGGTCGCGGCGCTCCTGCCCGGTTTGCTCGGTTCATTGGCCCTCGGCCTCACAATCTTTGAAATCTGCCAACGCCTCGGGGTCCAGCCGTCGTACTCCCCAGTGCCGCTGGTGGTGGGGATGGTGTTGTTCCTGCTTCCCAGGGCGCTGGCGATGCAGGCCATGCTCCGGCGTAATGAGCAACAGGCCGGGGTATTCGTGGCCGAATCGCTGGCGGCACAACCGGGCGAACGAGGGAGGCAAGGAGCTGCGATCCTGTGGCGAATTCGCGATGCGGGGCGATTCTGGACGCTGGCCTTGCTATTCTGGTGGTCGTACCTGGAGTTGACGCTGCCCGCTCTGCTGCGACCGGCGGGGATGGCCCCAGCTCCGCAACGGCTTTACAATTTCCTGCATTACGGCCACATCGACGGAGTGGCTGCAATGCTGGCGGTGGTGCTGCTGGTGCCGGTGTTTTTGCTGACGGTGGGAAAGGGGATCTGGATGAGGATGGATGGTTTATCGACGGAGGAGCGATGAAGGGCGGACTCGCCAGACCCCCGCACGGCAACGCCGTGAAGGAGATTTCGCGGATCACGTCGACAAGGCATCCAGCACGTTTCCGGCCCCCTCTCCCCCGCGATCGACGTGTCTTTCGGAGTGTGCGTTTTGCGGGGGAGAGAGTTGGGGTGAGGGGGCCCCAACGTTCGCTCCAGCCCCCTCACCCCGGCCCTCTCCCCCACAGCCGAGTCCATTCCGAAAGCAGCGCCAATTGTGGGGGAGAGGGGGCAGAGCCTTGGAAAACGCCTGGCGGCAATCCTTCACGGCATCCCTGCCGGGATGGGAGGTCACTCGCCCAGGGAATTCTGACGCAGTGTCACCATCGAACAAGTTTCGTGCCCTTGTGATTTTCTGATCACTCCTGTCTCCCCCTCATTCATGCTCTGGACCCTCGACAACGTGACACTCTTTGGCCGTGGTCGTCCACGGCTGGAGGAGGTCTCCGTGGAGATTCCGGCGGGGCGAGTGGCTATCCTCGGGGCCAGCGGGTCGGGGAAGACCTCGCTGCTCAATCTGCTAGTGGGGTTTGAGCAGGCGGAGGAGGGGTTCGTGAAGGTAGGGACGGGAGGCCCAGGGCCAAGGGGCCAGGGACTAGGGCTAGAGGGCCGTCCCTCTATCGCTCAACCCTCATCGCTCAACCCTCAACGCTCCCCCTCTGTCGATCAACCCTCAACCATCAACCATCAACCCTCCCTCTTCTGGTCCCCGCCCGATTACGGGCTCTGGCCGCACCTCACGGTCCGCGAGCATCTCGTTGCCGTTTCGCCCTCTCGCGATGAGGACCGGCTGGAACGCCTGCTCTCCGGGTTTGGGTTGGAGTCTTTAGGCTCGGCCTATCCGGCGAGTCTCTCGCAGGGGGAATGCTCGCGGCTCGCGGTGGCTCGGGCGGTAGCTGCGGAGCCGCGCTGTTTGGTCCTGGATGAACCGCTGGAGCATGTCGACACACGACTCCGCGACCAGTGTTGGCGGGTGCTGCGCGAAGAGGTCGCAGCCACCGGGGCCAGCCTGGTGTTCTCGACGCATGCCCCGGACCGCGTGTTGTCGGAAGCGGACTGGTGCCTGTGCCTTGATGAGGGACAGCTGGTCTGGGCTGGTCCGGTGGAGGAGTTGTATGAGCGGCCCGCCAGTCCGGCGATCGCGAGGTTCCTGGGGCCGTGTAACTGGTTGCCGCTGGCCATCAGCCATCAGCCATCAGCCATCAGCCAGAAGGATCTCGTTCCACAACCAATCCGCCCCGAACGGCTACAGATCATCCCCGACGAGATCGGCCCGTACCGTGTCGAGTCCGAGCGATTTAGCGGGCACCTGGCTGAGGTCGAACTGACCCCACTCGCCACGGGCACCACGCAGACGGTCTATCACCGCCCCCCGCGCCCCTCGCTCGTCACCGGTCAACGGGTCTCGCTCCGCATCCTCGCACTGGTGTGCGCGGTGGCGCTGTGCCTGTGGCAGTCGGGCTGCCTCGGCAGTTCCGGAGCGGCAGAGTTGCCGGTCGTGGAGTCGACGATCATTCGCATCCCGGTCGATGGCAAACGGATGCCTGCTCCGCGCGCGTTGACCGTCTCAAAGGACCGCGAGCTGTACGTCCTCGATGACTCGGGCCGCATTCTGGTCTACGATGTCGACAACAAACTCATCCGCCAATGGAGCATGCCGGAGTCGAGCGTCGGCAAGCCGGAAGGCATCCGCGTCCTGCAAGATGGGCGAGTCGCCATCGCCGACACCCACTACCACCGTGTCGTGTTCTTCTCGAAACAGGGCGAACTGCTGAGCATGTTCGGCAGCCAGGGCGAGAAACCCGGCGAGTTCACCTACCCCGTCGACCTCCTGCAAGACCCCAGCGGCTGCCTCTACGTCGCCGAATATGGCGGCAGCGATCGCATTCAGAAGTTTGCCCCCGATGGCAAGTTCCTGCTGGAGTTCGGCGGACTCGGCACCGAGACCGGAAAATTCCAACGCCCCAGCGGCATGGTCTGGCACGACTCCAATATCTACGTCGCCGACGCCATCAACAGCCGCGTGCAGGTCTTCACCGACCAAGGCCAGGCTCTGGAGGTTCTCGACTGGGCAGACCAGGGCGGACTCTACTATCCTTACGACATCGCCCTCAGCCCGCACGGCCAGTTCTTCTTCGTCGAGTACGGGGCGTGCCGCGTGAGCGTGGCCAACCCGCATGGCAAGCTGGTGGCCCAGTTCGGGCATGAGGGGCGCGGCCATCATGAGTTGTGGACGCCGTGGGCGATCGCGGTGTCGGAGGATAACCGGCTGTTCATCGCGGACACCGGGAACCGCCGGATCGTGCAGTTGACGTTGCCAGGAGGACGGCTGTGAACGAATTGACTCGCGTGCTGAAGAGTCTGTTCCCCGCTCCGCGCACTCCGCTGAGGGGGCTGGATGGCATCGGCATCACACTGACCATCGTGGTCTATCTGTTCGGGATGTGGCTGCTCCAGCGGAACCACTTGATGCAGTTCTTGCGTCCGTGGGCGTTCGCGTTGACTCCGCTGGCGGTGTGGGTCTGGTGGACGCACCGCAACGGGTATCACGGACTGGCTCAGGGCCGGGCGAACGCGGCGATTGTGGTGCGGTTGTTGTTACTCGGGCTGTTCCTAGCCCTCCTCGCGGAACCGCGCTCGGTGCGGTCGACGGACCGGCTGTCGGTGGTGTTTGCCCTCGATAGCTCTGACTCGATCGGGCGGGATGCTTCCGAAAAGGGAGCCGAGTACATCGCCAAGGTCGTCAGCCAGAAGCCGCCAGAGGACGAGGCCGGGCTGGTGACGTTCGCCGCCAACGCCGCGGTCGAGTTGCCCCCGCGCGAGTCGTTCCCGCTGGAAGGCGGGAGCATCATCCTCAACTCCCGCATCAGCCCCGATGCCACCAACATCGAGCAAAGTTTGTCGTTAGCAGCTGCGATGTTGCCGGAGGACACGCGCGGCCGCATCGTCCTGATTAGTGACGGGGCCGAAACGGCGGGCAACCTGAAGCCGGTCCTCGACAACCTCAAGAGTCGGGGCATCTCCGTCGATGTGAAACCGATCACCTACAGTTATGAGAAAGAGGTCTGGATCGAACGCCTCGAACTGCCGCAGCGAATTCAACTCAACGAGCGGTACGATGCTTCGGTCGTGGTCTCCTCGCTACAAGCGGGCAAGGGAAAGCTCAAGCTCACCGAGAACGGCCAGCTGATCGCGGATGTGCCGATTGAGTTTAAGCAGGGTAAGAACCGTTACGACCTGCCGATGGAACTCAAGACGCCGGGCTACCTGGAGTATCAGGCGACGATCGAGGTCGCCGACGATCCCGCACATCCAGGGGTGAAGCAGGATTTCCTGGTGCAGAACAACCGCGCGGACGGGTATCTGTATATCGAGGGCAAGGGCAAGGTGCTGCTGGTCACCGATCCTTCGGGGACGGAAGACGAGTGGAAGGCATTGCGGGATTCGCTAGTCCGCGCTCAACGCGAAGTGGAGGTCATGCCCGCGCTGAACGTGCCGCGTGACGCTCTCTCGCTACTCCCGTATGACTGCATCATCCTCTGTAACGTCGAGCGGTTTTCACTGGATGAAGCCCAGATGCAGGCCATGCACGACGCTGTCTTCAACGAAGGAACCGGCTTCCTGATGGTCGGCGGGGCGCGCAGCTTCGGCCCCGGCGGCTACCACAAAACGGTGATCGAGGACGCGCTGCCCGTCAGCATGGACGTGACCAATAAGAAGGTGCTACCCAAAGGGGCACTGGCCATCATCCTGCACACCTGCGAATTCCCCGAGGGGAACACCTGGGCCAAACGCATTACGAAGGAAGCGATCAAGGTTCTGAGCGCTCGCGATGAGATCGGCGTCATCGACTACGAGGGCGGCGAGCAATGGGTCGTGAAGCTCGGCGATGTCGGCGACTACGAAGCGATGGCCACCAAGATCAACGCCGCCGAACCGGGGGACATGCCCGCCTTCGCCCCGACGATGCAACTGGGGTTGGATGCCCTCAAGAAGAGTGATGCGGCCTCGAAGCACATGATTATCATTTCGGATGGTGACCCGGCCCCGCCGCCGGGACCACTCTTGAAATCGTTCGTCGACGAGGGGATCACAATCTCTACGGTGTCGATCTTTCCGCACGGTGGTCAGGAAGTGAAGCTGATGCGGGAGATCGCCGACATCACGCACGGGCGGTACTACTTCCCCGATGACCCGAACAAGCTGCCGACGATCTTCTTTAAGGAAGCCCGGACGTTGAAGCGGAACATGGTGTTCCGGGGAGACGTGACGGTGGAGCAGGGGTTCGCCTCGCCGGTCATGCGGGGCATTGACACCATCCCGCACCTGAATGGGTATGTGCTGACCTCGCTCAAGGAGAGCGGGCTACCGCAGAATGTTCTGTTCACTCGTCCAGAAGGGGATGGGGATATCGACGACCCAATCCTCTCCATCTGGAAGTATGGGCTCGGAACGACGGCGGCCTACACAGCTGACTTCGCGAGTTTCCTTGGCCCGAAGTGGGTCAACTGGGAGAAGTTCGATCCGTTCATTAAGCAGCTGATGATCAACATTTCACGTGTCCGCCAGCCGGGTCATCTGCGGATGTGGGCGTACTCGACCGGGGCGGAAGGGGTCGTGATGGCCGAAGACTTCCACCCCGAGGAGATGTTCCTCGATGTGGCGGCCCGGATCTCGGGACCGAACGATCGCCGCGAGATGGTCTCGCTGAAGCAGGTCGCCCCGCGCCGGTATCAAGCCGAGTTCCCGCAGTGGGGAGCCGGTCGTTATCAGGTGACGCTGATCGGGAAAGCGGGGCAGCGTGAGGACCGCGCCACCGGCGGGTTCATCGTCAGCTACTCCCCCGAGTACCTGAAGTTCACCAGCAACTGGAATATCCTCCGCCAGATTCAAGAGCAGACCGGCGGGCAGATGCTCGACGCCGACACCGATACACAGACCGCCGAAGTCGCCTCGCAGCAGATCTTCAACCGCCGCCAGACCAAGACCACCTCGCAGCCGGTGTTTGACTGGTTTTTGATCGCGTTGTGCTGTTTGATCCCACTCGATGTCGGCATTCGGCGTATCCAGATTGACTGGAAGATGATTCTGGCCAGTCTCGGATTCGGCAAGGTGCAAGCCACAACCGCCACGATGGGGACGCTGCTGGCCCGGAAGCAGGAAGTCAGCAGCCAGCTCAAGGGCCAACGCCCGGCCGCGCGGCCCACGCCCAGTGAATCCCCCGCGTTCCTCAACAAGCCCGGTCCCACTCCCGATCGCACCTCGGCCCCCGCCTCCACTCGCCCCAAACCCACCGTCGCCAAGCAACCGATCGAAGACACCTCGACCACCAGTCGACTGCTCGATCTGAAGCGGAAGCGCCAACAGGACGGGGAGAAATGAGAAGAGAGTTGTCAGTGCTCAGTTGTCAGTGGTCAGTTGCAGAAAGCCCACCGGTTGCAACCGGTGGGTTTTGGCACGACTCAGTCGATCAACCATAAACCATAAACCACCAACCTCCCTTAACGGTCTCCCCCGATGAACACGCCCGCCAAAATCGACCTCATTGAAGACGACGTTCCTGTCCTGACTCCCGTCGATTCTCCCGGCCCGTCCGCTTTTGACATGGCCGCCATGAAGGCCGAGGCCCAGGACTTCGCAGCCACCTTCGAGGCGGTCCGTGCCGAGATCGGCAAGCTGATCGTGGGGCAGGCCCGCGTGGTCGAGGCGGCGATGACGGCCCTGTTCTGCGGCGGCAACGTCCTGCTCGAAGGGGTGCCGGGACTCGGCAAGACCGAACTCATTAAGGCCATGTCGCAGGTGCTCGACCTCGACTTCAAACGCATCCAGTTCACTCCCGACTTGATGCCCGCTGACATCGTCGGCACCAACGTCATGCAGACGGATGAGAACGGCCGCTACCAGTTCGAGTTCCGCCAGGGTCCAATCTTCACCCAACTGCTGCTGGCCGACGAAATCAACCGCGCCACGCCGAAGACCCAATCGG
>JAYTCW010000501.1:0-7865 GCA_043736295.1 Planctomycetota bacterium
CGCTGTGCGTGTGAATTCAAGCCCGTGGTGTCACAACCACGGGCTTCTTCATTGGCAGTGAGACAGGCTTCCAGCCTGTCCGCTTCCTAAAACATCAAGACGACAGGCTGGAAGCCAATCCCACTTTCGGTGAACATCGTTCCCGCAAGTGGTGTCTTGCTTCTGTCCCTCACACCAGCAGATGTTTTAGCGGACCGAGTCCGCTACAACACGCTCACTTCCCAACACTCACCATTCAGTTTCGCAATCTTGGAGGAGTCTCCCCCCATGGCTGAAATCACCGCAGCCGCCGTCAATGCTCTCCGTCAGCGGACCAGTCTTCCGCTCATGAAGGTGAAGCAAGCTCTCACCGAAGCGGGTGGCGATCCCGAAAAGGCCATCGAAATCCTGCGGTCGCAGGTCGGCAAGCTGCTGGTCAGCCGGGCCGAGAACGCCACCGAAGAAGGCCGCGTCTTCGTCAAGCTCAAGCCCGATAATAGCGAAGCTGCAGCTGTCGAAATTCAGTGTGAGTCGGCTCCGGTCGCCAAGGCCGATGCCTTCGTGAACCTGGGTGAAGCACTCGTGACCCAGCTGTTGAATGGCCCCGGAGCGACCACGGTCGACGAACTTCTGGCCCAGTCGAGCGCGGACGGCAAGTCGCTGAAGACGATGTTCGAAGATGTCGTGAACCAGATTCGCGAGAAGTTCGTCATCGCCCGCGTGATCCGTGTTCCGGGCCCAGTCGGGGCTTACGTCCATCACGACGGCAAGACCGCCTGCCTGTTTCAGGCCGAGGGGACTGAACTCAGTTCTCCCGTTTTGCGGGATGTGGCGATGCATGTCGCCGCCCTCAAGCCTGCCTTCGCCAATACCGATTCGGTCGATCCCGCCCGCGTGACGGAAGCCCGTAACAAGCTGGTGGACGATGCCAAAGCGAGTGGCAAGCCAGCCAACATTGTCGAGAAGATCGTGGACGGCAAGATGTCGGTCTTCTACCGCGAAGAGGGCGTGCTGACCGAGCAGCCGTTCGCCAAGGACGACTCAAAGACCGTGCGCCAGGTGCTGGCTGAAGCGGGCCTCAAGTCGAAGGCGTTCCACCTGTGGGTCTTGGGGCAGTAAAGTCGTCGTAGGACGGGCACATTTGCCCGTCCTTCCTTGGCTTCCCTGCACGGACGGGCCAAATGGGCCCGTCCTACTTCGCCTCTGGCCCCGGGCCGGAGGCGATCTCGTTTCCAGCTTGGCGGGAGGGCGACGCTCCTGCGGAGCCGCAGGTAAAGGTGGACGTAATCTGGCACAAGCGGTTCGGCAGGAGCCTCGCCCTCCCAACTTTCTCCAATTTTACCGCGCACACGATTCCCAACTCGCGTACACTGAAAGAAGAAGGTTCCGTCTCGCTGTGAAGTGAAGCGAGCCTTCGGCGATGGTTGTCCCTTAGGGACGCGCTCATCGTTCCTGTCCGATTGAGACACCAATGACATCCTCCCTGATGCACGCGGTTCTGGCTGCGAAGACTTGCGACGCTTTTCGTGGCAAGGATATTGTGGTCCTGGACCTCACTCCGATCACGGCCATCTTCGACTATTTCGTGATCGCCACGGCGACCAGCGGTCGGCAAATGTCCGCCATTGCTCACGAAGTGAATCAGGTGATGAAGGAATCCGGCTGGCGTCGCCTCGGAATCGAGGGCGAGAAGACGGGAACCTGGGTGCTGGAAGACTATGGCAACCTGGTCCTGCACGTCTTCTCCGAAGAAGCCCGCCAGATGTACGACCTGGAACACCTCTGGGGCGACTCCAAGCAAGTCGACTGGCAACCGCTGGTGGCTGAACTTCCCGTGTTGGAAGCAGCGGAGGCGGAGTGAGCGACATCGGTGATGACACTCCGCAATTCGCGTCGTGTTTTGTCACTGGCATGGGGCACGACCGTCCAGCGATTTGATGTAAGCGTCTGGCCAATTATTTTGGCAAGCGGGGAGATGCCTTCAGGAGGCCAAGTGTGTCCGGTCTTGGGGGCTCTCCCGTCTGTGATAACGGGGAACTCCGAGTCTTCACCATTTTGGCTTGGCGAAAAATCGTCATTTCATCGGGCTAGGAAAGCCGACCGCTCAGTACCCGTAACGTGGGTTCCGGGAATCGAAGTCGATGTCGGCCAGCGAGATATTGCTCCGCACGGTCTGGTAGAGGTAATCCTCCACCAGGACAGGCTTCTGGCCTCGACGATCCGGAAAGGCGAAGTGTTGCACCCGGATGGGCAGCTTGGTTGCCGCATCTACATACAGCCGTGTCGTTTGAAATGAATTCGTCCCTGTCGGCTGGGCGAGGACGGTCTCGATCGTCTGGCAGGGCTGCTCGCCAATCTTCGAGTTCGGGAAGTTGTTGACGGTAATCCCAGTGACGTTCTGCTTAGCCTGGGCCAGCCACTGGCCCATCACCATCTCGACCATACTCAACATGCCGACCTTGGTAATCGGATGGCGATTGTCTTCCATGGCGGTCGAACCGGTCGGGTCCAGAGAAAGTGTCCCCACGAGTGCTGCCAATCCGGTGGCATGGACGATCACTTGGTTGCTGTTCTTCCCCGAGACGTAGATCGCTTCCCGGCCCGCATTGGGATCAATGAACTTCAGGTAGACGCTGAATGGCGTGTGGCGGACCTTCAACTGCATGCGAGTGGTGAGGCTCTTGCGTCCAATCAATTCGGTCTTGGTAAAGTTGGCCTCATAGTCAGTCAGCAACTTGACGGCATCTTGAGCCGCCAGTGCAGTCCGCAATGCGGGAATCAGTGCGTGCGTTTGAGGTGCTTGGTCGACCAGTGCTGCTAACCGGACTTCCTCGGCATGGGCCGTCTGCCGGAACAGGCTCAACGCCCCCGCTCCTGCAACCGCCAGGAATTCCCGGCGTCCCAAAATTCCTGCATCCGAGCTTCTGATCACTGCTGACATCGCATCCTCCTGTTCGCCCAGTCCTTCGGGCGAACCAATCATACGGAAGTCCGCTGCGCATGCGAACGTCCTACCCAAAGGTCATCATCGACGATTTGCGGGTGAGTCGTGATCTACGACAATCGAATCACATCAAACGTCGTAACCGGCAATGTTCCGCAGCGCTGGTCAATCACGATAACCCGTTGTTCCAGAGGCAATTTCCGCCGATCAAAGTGACTCCAAGTCGACTGCAGGGCAGTTCTGGCAAGAACCATTTCGACTTGAAGCTCAAACCTTTCCGGTCGCGTGAGTCTTGACAGGGGGTTCTGCGGGGAGGGACGATATGTCCACGGTTGTCTGCGTGGATGTGATCGCCACTTTCGCAACTTCCGCCTTCGTCCGGGTGACACTCATGGCTCAGCACACCGAATCCTCCTCCGACGAACCACGTCGCAGCTTCCTCGTCAACGCAGCGGCTGCGGGGACGGGGGCCGTGGCGGGTTTGGTTCCCGCGTGTGCGGGAGCGGTGCTATTCCTCGACCCACTGCTGCGGAAAAAGCAGGCCGCCGATCCGAAGGCGGCAGCAGCGGCCAGTGCGGCGGGGATGGGGGAAGGCTACCTGCCCATCACGAAGGTCGACTCCCTGCCAGCGGATGGTTCACCGCGGGCGTTTAAGGTGATTGCCGACCTGCAAGATGCCTGGAACAAGTTCCCGCAAACCGAGATTGGGTCAGTCTACCTGAGCCGCTCCGCCTCCGGTGAGATCAGCTGCTTTAACGCCCGTTGCCCACATCTGGGTTGTACAGTGCAATATAAAGATGGCGAGCAGAAGTACGCCTGCCCCTGCCATGACAGTGCGTTCGAACTCAACGGAGCGCGACTGAATGAGATTCCGCCGCGCGGTATGGACTCTCTGGAAGCGAAGGCGGCCCCGGACGGCATGATCTGGGTGAAGTTCCTGAAGTTCCGCGCCGGGACGGCGGAGAAGAAGCCCGTGTAGGTGGTTTGTAGAACGGAATTTATTCCGTTCTAGCGTGGGGCAACCCCAAGAGTTGCGGCGACTTCAGAAACTGGTCCTTCAACATCAAGCAGCACTCGTGGAGGCTTGGCATGGGCATCTTGGCGCTGACGGCTGACGAGCGGGTCGTGAATGTGAAAATCACGAGAAACACCTTGAGTGTCGATCTACGAGACGGGCGGACCATTACCGTCCCACTTGCTTGGTATCCCCGCTTATTCAATGCCACCACGACGCAGCGGAAGAATTGGCAGGTCGCGGGTGGCGGCTACGGCATTTATTGGCCAGATCTCGATGAGGATCTCAGCACCGAAGGGTTGCTGCGCGGTGCCCCAGCCCCTCGATCTCCTGCTCAACGTCTGAGTTAGGTGGCCAAGAGTCAAACCATGACGAATCCAACGCGACAGCCCACCACTGCCGAGTGGGCGATGTCCCACGGAATCTCGACCGCTCCGACCCCGCCAAATGTTGAGGATTACGACGAGCCGTGTCCGTTCTCCGCCCGCCAAATAGCGACCCGAGCGGTCATTCTGCAAGGTGTCGTCGCGGTCGCCTGTCAGGTCGATCCCCAACCGGTCGTCGAATGGTTACAGAAGCAGGGAGTGTGGGAGCAGGTCAGCCCGCAGGAAAAAGAATTCCTACTCGCGCCGAATTCGTTCGACGAGAAGACGAGGAACTGCCTCCGTTGGCATCAGGAAACCGAATGGGCATTGCTCTGGGTTGTCGGCAATGTCGACACGCTCGGCCTCCCGACATGCCCATGCGACACTCGCCGCCTGGTTGACGAGATCATCCCGGCGCTCGGCTCGGAGATCGAGCCGTTCCTGGCGTCTGCTATACTCCGACCTCCGGGAGTGCTCCTGGCCGAAAGTGACCGGCACGACAACCTGTGGTGCCAGTACTTCCAGACTCGTAACAAGGGTGAACGGCTGCTGCCTAGCGACTTGAACATGACTGTCTTGTATCGACGTCAGTATGCGTTCGAGTGGCTACTCGGAGTCGAGGCGTGGGACGATGTGCAGTGCGATTCCTGATGTCGTGTGGGCACGTGGACTCTCGCAGACTTCACAGGATTATCTGGCACTCCGGCACAGTCGCCACCTGAACTTCGAGCATCTCATCCGAGCGAATCTCCCCAGTCTGCAATATGCGGATCACACCCCAGTTGCTGTTTCACTCCTGGTCAACATCGCACATGCCTACGATCGCGTTTCTAACGATGCACTCCTTAGACGGGTTTGAGTGCGATGATGAGCTGACCATTGAACCGCTGCGGCAGCACGGGATCGAGGTCGCTTCCATTCCGTGGCGAGAGCCCACCGATTGGCGGCAATTTGACGCCGTGGTCGTCCGTTCTCCGTGGGATTATCAGTCACGCTTCCAGGAATTCATTGAGGTATTGCGCACGATCGATCGCAGCGGAACCCAGCTGTGGAATCCGCTGGCCCTGATGGAGTGGAACCTGCACAAGTCGTACCTGTTCGACCTACAATCCCGTGGCGTACCGATCGTGCCGACGATCCGGGGGAGTGATCTCACTGCCGACCGATTGCGCAGTCTGCCTGCTGAACTGGGCACGCCGGAGATCGTCATGAAGCCCATCGTCGGGGCCGGAGCCCATCGGACGCACCGCCTGCGATTCCCCTGGACTGATGTCGCTGAGGAGGCCGCTGTCTCTGACCACGCGGCCTCTGAGTATCTCGCCCAGCCGTACCTGCCAACGATTGCCGATGAGGGGGAATACTCCCTGATTTACCTCGAAGGCCAGCTAAGTCATGCCATTCTCAAGACCCCCAAATCCGGTGACTTTCGCTCTCAGGAAGAGTTCGGCTCGCGACTGACCCAGATCACTCCCGATGCCCCACTGCAAAGTCACGGAGATCGCGTCATGGCTGCCTTGCCCTCGCCCCCGCTCTACGGTCGTGTGGATCTCATTCGGCACAACAATGGGTTCGCACTGATGGAAGTTGAGTTGGTCGAGCCTGCGTTGTATCTGCGGAAAGCACTCGGGGCCGCCGAGCGATTCGCTGCGGCATTAGCCAGCATGCTGGTGCGTTGACAAATCTTGTGATATTTCGCGCGGCGCGAAATGAGATGTAGCTGCCCCTCGCCAGAGGGCGGGCACGCGAGCTAATTCGCCCACGTTCTGGCGAACGTCACTACGGCAAAATGTCTCACTTCTGACCATGCGAAGTATATGCTAAGACTCGTTCCCAATCGCCCGCTTGAGAACGAGCGGTTGTCGTGTCTTCAGCCCAGTGTGAACCTCACATGTCGCCGGTACTCCGGTAGTCCTCATAACGGCCAGCCGGTGCTGTCCAGAGATCCGGTTTGGGGAGTCGCGGCGCGGCGTGCCAAAGCCTACGTGACGGGACAATTCTGACTCCGTGATCATCCTCCGATGATCGTTTCGACCCCAAAGGATGATGATCATGCTGATGAGCGCCGACAGACAAACTCGCTCCCTGTTTCAGTTTGCCCTGCGAGTCGTGTGGGCGACAGCCATCCTGCTTGCGACCAGTGGACCGTTCTCTGCCGAAGAGACGAAGACAGTCCTGCCAGCTGGCAAACTCCAAGTCCGAAAGGTTCTGTTTCTCGGAAACAGCATTACGCTGCATGGCGTTGCCCCGCAAATCGGTTGGAACGGGAACTGGGGCATGGCCGCCAGTGCAGAGGACAAGGACTATGTCCACCTCCTGATGTCGCAAATTGCACGATCAACGGACAACAAGCCCGCATCGCTCGTCAAGAACATCGCCGACTTCGAACGTGGGCTCGAAGGATTCAAATTCGATGTGGGGCTCCGGGTAGAACTGGAGTTCGAAGCTGACCTGGTGATTCTGGCCATCGGAGAGAACGCCTCCGCACTGACCACAGGAGAGGCGAAAGCCCGCTACAAGAAGGCATTCGAATCACTGCTCGCTGAACTCAAACAACATGGACAACCGACTCTGATCGTACGCAGCTGCTTCTGGGCCAATCCCGCAAAAGACGAAATCATGAAGCAGGCCTGCGCTGACGCGGGCGGAATCTGGGTCGACATGAGTCAGCTGGGGCGTGACGAAGCGAACCATGCGAGTTCAGAACGCAAGATCGAACACGCGGGCGTCGCCGATCATCCCGGAGACAAGGGGATGCAGGCGATTTCGGATGAGTTGTGGAAGTCGATCACTCAGCAGTCGGCCCTATGGAAGGAGTCGAACTAAACTCGGGGTTTTAGCCCTCAATCCCAAGAGGGAATTAAGCCACAGTTAAACGCCGAGCGATACAGAGAAACTTCATGCGGCCCGATGTGAGCCGTAGCTGCCCTTCGCCAGAAGGCTGGCGCGCGAGCCAGTTCGCCCACGTTCTGGCGAAACTTGGTTCCGTGAGAAGATCTCTCTTCTGCCCATGCGATGTATTCGATGAACCGAGAGTTCGATTCTGGAACCGGCATTGATCCGCGTTCACCTAAGTTCATCTGCGGCGATTCCTCCGCTTTTGCCCATGACTCCCTCGCCTGTTTGTTGACTTCTGCCCTCGAAGTCTCTCGTCCGATTCGCGATGATGATTTCGCGTCGGTGACTTGGCATGGGCGGATTGTCTGTGCCAACTGCCGCGAAGCCGCTGTCTGGAATCACGAGCTGCGCGGCGCCGCTCAACGGAGAGAGCAACCCCTCATGCTGCAACTCATCGCGGAAGGCCCGGAACCTCGGCAGCGCTGGCGGCAGGCGTTGTCATCCGACCGGGATTATCGGCTGGGGCGATCGGGCGAGGTCGAGTTGCCGGTGCCTTGGGAACCCGCGATGTCGCGGGTGCATTGCCTGGTCCGGGCGCGGCATGGGGAGATCGAACTGGAAGTCTCCTCGCAGGCCAGTAACCCCGTGTTCCATCGCGGGGAGGCGATTCAAAAGACGCGGCTCGCCGGGTCGGAGAGCTTCGTCATTGGCCGCACGCGGTTCATCG
>JAYTCW010000502.1:0-8938 GCA_043736295.1 Planctomycetota bacterium
CGGTATGCACCTGGGGAACCACTTCCCACAGTCGGGGTGAGATCGACAGACCGCGTTCCACTTCTTGCAGCACCGTGGGTCGGGTCGGTCGAACGAACTCCGTCTGCCACAGGATGGTCAGTTCTGTCTTAAGCTGCTGCGACAATCGCTGACGCTCTCGCGGTAAAAGGTCCGCACGGTCCAACTCCAGCAAGCATTGCCTCATTCGTCGCAGTTTGGCTCGTATCGCTCTCCGTTTTGCCTCACTGGGATGGGCTGTAAAAATCAGCTCAATCATCAGCCGATTGAGGGCCAACTGAACCTGATCGGCGGTGAACCCCTCACGCTTTAGTTGGCTGATGCCAGCCCCAATCGATTCGCTGATGGGATCTGGAGCCAGGTCAGATTCTCTCTGCCTGAGCACTCGCACACGATGGCGGTCCTCGGCCAGATTAGACATATCCAGAAAGACACTAAACGCCCGAGCGACAATGCGAGCGTCCCCTTCATCGAGCCCCGCGATCCGACTCGCCAATGCCGCCTCTGCTCCGGGCGACCCGGCTCGGCGATCGCGAGCAAGCTGCCGCACCTCTTCCACCAGCGCCAGTGCGGGAGCCCCCGCCTGTTCGGCAATGACCGATCCGAGTAAATCACCAAGCATCCGTACATCGCGGCGGAGAAAATCGTGACTGACCATGAGCGCCTGGAGTGAGCGAGTGAGGATTCCACGCATAGACTGTAGATAGTCGAGCGCGGAATAACAGCCATCACCTGTCTGCAAAATTCGCGCCGTGGCAATGTGTTCGCTCAGCGGGGCAGCGCGGGCAAAGGTTTCGAATCCGCTTGCTCGGATTTCAGGCAGGTTAACAGAAATTCGGGTATTCGGCAGCGTGTGTGTATGATTGTGTTCGCGACCAAACGCGGTGAGGTGTCCTCAAACAGCGATTCCAGCGCTGGACGATCGCGTATGGATTTCACCGTTTCCCCTCTTCGATCCGGAAGCTCAACACGACATCACTGCGGAATCCGAGGTCTTGAGTGCCCTGGCCAGCGTTAATGTTCAGGATGGCAGTGCGGATTCCGGCGTCTCGGCTGAGGAGGCGAATCGCCCTGGTCTCCTGGGGCGCGCCGGTGAGCGCGCCGGCGGGATCGACGATCAGTTGTAACCAGTGATCACGAGCTGTGTCGCTTTCGGTCGTCATCAGTTGTTCTGACTCGACGACTAACGGAGCGGTGACTCCGGCGGCGTTCTCAATCTCCATGACGAACTCAGTCCAAACTCCGAGCTGCAAGTCCCGTCGGCCAGTCGCGGCAGTGGCTTTGACCCGAGCTTCCGGTGAGATCGAAACGGTGATGAGCTTTGGAACCTGGGGGATGTTCCGAGCGGATGCTGGCGTCTGTTCCAATGCGATGAGTGTCGTGTTCGTGCGTTTGTCTTCCGCAGTCTGGATGTCAACCAGCGCTCGGTAGAGCCCTTGGGAAGGCGGCGAATCGAGCGATAGAGCCATGGCACAAAGAGCGAAGAACGCTACCGCGATTGCCCATCGAGTATTACCTGGAGGCTTCATCGAGCAGCCTCCGATAGGTCAGTCGGGCATGTTCATAATCGGCTTTCGCCTGCTCCATTTCTTCGACAGCATAGGTTCGCTGTTTCTCGTTCCAGCATTGTTCCAGGGAAGCAAGGCACCACGCGATACTCTCTTTGACTCGCACCGGCTTGTTGTCGACTTCAACCCACAGCGGGTTCGTATGGGCCGAGGGAAACGTGCGGACGGCGAGCCAGACGCTGTGAGGCAACTTCGGATCGGGGAATGTCAGCGTACGAAGTTCTCCATCAGCGCGAACGTTCTGCACAGCGATGGGTCGCCCGTTCGCAATCAATTCGATGTCGATCTCAGGGGCATCGGGGAGCCACGCGGCCGCATCGACGGTCAAGCTGCCATCGGGTTGACGTTTGAAGTTCATCAGGTGACTGGAGCCATTGCTCACGTAGCTCTCACCGCGCCGGAGCGCTTCCGCCCAGTCGTTGTAATCCAGCTTGCCGGGGAGCTTCACATACACGCGACCGATCCCTAGACGCTCGCCGGTCATACAGGGGAAGTCGGTCTCTCCGCTGGCGACGACGGGGATGCCGCAATTCAGTACGTGATACCAGATGTTCCATTCTTGTTCGCGCGGCGTGTTCATCGTGGCGATGAAGTCGAGGGCGGGAACTTTCTCGCCCGTTGGTCCTTCAACAGTGTGAGTCACCTGCATAATGAACTCGTTCGCTCCGATGCCATCGAACGCCGGGATGTCGAAACCGGGCAGCTTGTGCGGACCATCCTCGCCGGGAACTCGACCCACGGACCGTTCCAAGCCAGCTCCACTGTGCGCCGTGCCGGTTACCGCGCCTTGCTTCTTCGCCCAGCGGAGCGTGTTCAGTCCGAGCGTCGGCCAATGGTCCTTGGAATCGCCGCCCCGCGGAATCTGCTCGCTGAGTTTCAGCAGGTTCAAATGGCCCGACTGATGTGACCCGAATCCACTGACCTCAATGTCGTAACGCAGCAAGTACGGATAGCGGCTGACGTTGTCTGGCTGGCCGCTGAAGAAACGCTTCTGATAGTCGAAGCACGGTCCCCAGGTGAGACAGCAACCGACCTTCACGTCCTCGCCCATGATATGCCGCAGCATGTCGGGTGGATGGACGCCCTGCGTCGGGTTCTCGTAATGCAGGCAGCCCGCCGCATGAATGTGATGGTCGCCGCTCCAGTAGTTTTGTTTCGCCGTGTCGATCCAGCGCTGGACGCGATATTCGACCGTGAGCGGTTCTTCCCCCACGGTGATCGTTTTTGTTTCCACAACGCTCTCTGGTCCATGTGAACATTTGAGAGTGAACGTCCCATGCGGCAGCCGGATCGTCTCGCCGGTCTCGCGATAGATCTGCGTTTGAAAGAAGAAGTCAGGAGCGAGTCGCTTCGACTGCGCGGGATAGACCCGGCCCATCGCGTCACGAATCTCAAAGCACCCCATGCACGGCGATCCGTCGGCATCGGTTACCTGGAACGTGATGGGCGTTGATGGCAGCGTGTTGATCGTGATGTCGGCCCCCGACCACAGACCGTTCTCCCCCGCAGCGTATTCAAGGCTGATCCAATCGATGCGAAATGTCCCCGTGCTTTGAAGTGGGTCGAGCCTGACCCCGCGCAGGTCGCCCTCGACGGGGAACTCGATGGCGTACTCCTGATCGCGTCCTGCGTTGAGCTGAAAGTTCTTCTGCCGCTGACCGTCCGGTTGGGGGAGCTGATCAGTCCACCAGAACATCTGACCGATTTCCGAGGAATCGGTTTGACCCCAGAATCTCAGGATCATCTTGCCGCCGCGCGCGTTCACCGGAGCAGAAATGTAGGGGTCGTTTCCCTTGGATGTCAGGTGCAAGGCCTTGTCTCGGACTTCCAGTTCCAAGTCATTCAGTTGGCCCCAGCCATCGGCGTCTTTGTCGAACTTCCACTGACGAATCAACTGCGAGCCCTTCGCCCCGGCCACTCCGGCATTAAACTCGATGCGGGCCGGTCGCTCGCCGGTTAGAATCGAGGACAATTGCACGAGCCGATATTCCAGCTCGAGCCCGCTGAGACTGGCATCCAGCGGTCGACCATCGAAGGCATTCAATGACAGCCAGCGGTTCGGCACGTCGTCGCTAGGACTGTGCGGGATGGGCCGCGCGTGGGGACTGTCGACCCGCAATCGCGATTGCACACCAGCCCGATTCAGCACCTTAACCAACATCGTCTGCCAGCCGTTTTCTTCAACTACCCCCGCTTGCCCGGCTGTGACATTGACGGTCCCATCGGCTTGAATCTCCACTGACGCCAAGCACAGCGGGTCCAGAATCCGCTGGATGCTCTCCGTCACTTTTGAGTCATCCGGTTCTTGCTTCAGTTCCGCCAGCGACGACTTCGCCTCTGCTGGCAAGGGAGAGCCAAGTGTGTCCAATGCTTCGACCAGCCGTCGCGTCTGCAACAACAATGGCTGTGCGTCGACGCGTTCTATCACTGGCAGCTTAATGCGCGAGTTTATGTTTGCAGTGTCCAAGCTCGCCTGTACCGAATCGTACACAACTTTCGCCGACGCAAATGTATTTCCCGAGCATACGAAGAGTCCGATCCGACTCCCGGAAGAGAACTCGGCTGGGTGAGACATGAGAGGCTGCCCCCAGTCTTTGCCGTCAGTGGACGCGAATACGTCGATAACCATTCCCGACCGAACAAGCCGTAGGTGGCTTGGCACCGCAATCTTGCCCAACGGTTTCGATTGGTTGTCGTCCTGATCGCCAGACTTGTCTCGCCAGCGGCAGACGAGATTGCCGGTCGCTTCGACTTGAATCAGGAAGTAGCGAGCGCATCTTTCGTCCAGCGATTCTCGGATCATCAATCCCGAGGCTGTCGGCGGTCGGCTGTCTGTGTGATAGGCGTTCGGCCCGCCGACGTTGCTGGATAGGCTGGCGAGACGCACGGTCAACTCCACATTTCCCATCGCGGGTTGACTGACAAACACGCCTTGATCGCGAACCCGCTCCCACCACGAAGTCATGGCGTGACCGCAACCTGTCAGGGTGAACCTGCCTTCGGAGACTTCGATCGAACCGGGAATTGCCGGGGCGTTGAGTTCGTCGTAGTTCCAACCGTCTGGCAGTGTCGTGGGTTTCACCGTCGCTGTGCAGGTCTGTTTCGCTTCACCGGCGGTCGCAGTGATGGTGCATTTTCCCGGCATCTTCCCGACGACGATCGCCACCTGTTCGCCGATCTGCCTCACTTCGGCCACAGTGGGATCGCTGCTCGCCCAGGCCACCTCGCGCTCGAAAGAATTCAGCGGGGCGAGCGTGGCATTCAGGGTCGCGCGGCTGTTCGCGGAGAGGGAAAGCTCCGCCCTGTCGAGTGCCAAGGCGGCGACGGCGACTTCGGGCCGACAGTGGATCTCTTCGTTCAGTTCGATCGTCGCGATCCGAACTCCTTCCTGTTCATTGATCGCCGTCACATCGAGCCGGTAGTGATTCCACTTGGCCGTGTTCGCCAACGCGAACACTTGGCGTGAGATTCGTTCGCTGAAGCCAGGAGCCTTCTGCACGTCGAGTTCGGTCCAGCGAATGCCGTCGTTGGACCCGGAGAGTTTCAGAGTCGCGGGCAGACGATCTTGATCGGGGCAAACGACCGTGTATGAAGTTGCACGGTACTTCCGACCGTCCGCGTACTGGCACTGAATCCAACTCGACGCGGCATTGTCGAGCCAGGCACTCCGTTCGTCCGGGTCGAAGGCCTTCACGGCGGTCGTGGATGGTTCGGCTTCGCCTCGGGCGGTGATCCGGCACATCCCGGCATCGGCGTAGTAGGAACTGTTGAATGTCAACTTCGTCGGTCGTCCTCGACCTGCCGTCTGGAGGTCTTCCAATGCCGTTTCAATCTGACTCTTGGGCGCTCTCATGACCAGATAGGCATGGCCACGATCCGCGTCCGCTTTCCAGGTGTTGATCCCGGTCTTGGGATCGATCACATTCGTCCCCCCTTTCACCACCTCGAACCAAGGGGTTGGACTGCGAACCGCCACGAGTGTGGAAATGGGATCCCAACTCAACCGATCACTCGCGAACCCCACATCCGCTGAGTGCCGGAACGCCATCGTCAATGGATTATGTTCGGGCATCTCGAACGTCACGCGACGACCGGAGTTCGTTGAACCCCCTTCGCCATTGAAAAGGATCGGCGTCGGCCAAGTGGAACAGACGAGCGCGGCGGATGCCGGATCTTGCTTAAAGTTCCACTCGCCCTCTTTCAAGTTTCCCTGTGGAGGATACATGCCGCCCATGATGTCGAGGCGTTTCACCTTCTTCGCCACGAGCGCGACCCCGTCCAGCGGACTGACGTCGTCCGGCTTTGATTGCAGCAGGTTGGCGATGTTGCGAAGTGGGCCGACCGCAAGGATCACTACGCTGCCATCTGCCTCGTTCACCAGAATGCGGCGATAGGTTGAGACCGCATCGGGGTAGTCATTCCCGCTGGTGTGTTTGCATGGATACCGCTTGGTGATCTCCGCCGCGAACCCCTGGTGATCGAGAAAGCCCTGATCCTTCAACGTCGCTACCGGGATGTCAGGGCGTCCGAACCATGTGTTGATCGCGTCCAGACACGGGGCGATTTCGCCGGTGGAAGTGCAGCCAATCGTCGCCAGCAGTTCTACCTCGCCGCGCTCAACCGCCCCGTGCAACATGAACAGCGCGGCGATGTCGTCGCAGTCGTGATCTACGTCGGAGTCGAAAATGATCTTCACTGGCGCGTCGGCAGCCCGCCCCGGCAAGGCGGTCAAGCTCAGCGCCACGGTCGCGACGAATAGTAAGCGAGAAAGACATTTCATGTTCAGGGCCGTTTCGCATCAGGAGTGGGGCGGAGGCGGGTGGTCAGCTTCTCATCTCCGACCCGGCGAATCCACTGCCGGGTCCATTCCACGGATCGCAGGTTCTTGTCCAGGACGCCGCTCCCCAGGAAAATCATCCCCTCGATCTCACCCGCTTTCAGCCACTTCAGGCCGAGCTCGCATTGCCGCTCCATGCGGTCAAGCGGCATGAGTTGAGCATTCGAGTAGTCCCACAGGTAACAACCGAGGACGATCCGCTTTTCGGGGAGGATCTCTTTCAGTCGTTTAAAGTTGGCTTCGAGGTTCTTCAGGTCGCTGGATTTCCAAGTCCACAGCAGCACGACATCGACATCTTTCAGGATCGGAACGATGCCGGGATCGATTTGATTCGTGTACACCACGACCGCCAAGTCCAGCTTCCGACCGCCGATTTCCTGTATTCGCTGTTTCGCCTGGGCCAGGTCTGCAGGACTGACCTGGGAGTCAAACCGCTTCGGAGCGAGCGGCTGGACAACTTTGGAACGACTCAAGCGGCTCGCCTCATGGCCGGGGTATTCGCTGTCGGTCGTGATCGTCGCCATTTCCATTGAACATGGTTCATCTTGTCGCAGGAGATTCACCGCGTGGAGGCCACAACCGTGCGGAGATTCCTCATCATGCGATGTGAGAACACGAATACGAAAGGAGTGCAGCGACTGTTCTGGAAACTTCACGGATCGCGACGCCCGTCCCTCGTCGGGTAGCGCCCCAGTGGCGATCTCTTTCCACTCCGTGCCGTTCGACGTGGCATCGATCGCGAACTTTGCCGTGCGGTATCCGCCCGCTGCCCAGTCCGATTGTGTCAGCAGCACAGAGTCCGCGAGCGTCGTTTGCGACAGCTGGATCTCCACGGTCACGGGGAACTTCGGGCTATTCGCGGCTAGCCATTGAGATTGGTTCTCGTCGGGATACGGGCCGATCAGGAAGTCGTCGAGCAGTAGTCCTGTGATGTTGGGATTGGCTTCTGCCAATCGGTAAACATGCTCTTGCTCCGGCCCCAGCGTGTGGACTTGGTTGCCGTTGTTCGACAGGGTCCAGTAGACCTGCTGAAGCGATTTCAACGGGGTGTAATATTGCTCGAAGGGAGCTGCCGGAATGCCGTTGTACTGAATGAACATGACGTTCGGCACACCGAGATAGACCGCGCTTTCCACGGGGGTCATGCGATTCTTGCCCGGTAATTCGCCCGCCTCATGCGCTGGCCAGTCGTAGCTCGCATCGACGCACCAAGTCCACAGCCGATCACGAACGGTTTCGAGTTCAGGAGGCTTGTCCTCTGAGTTTACTCTCGCGAGCAAACCCAAGTTGAACAGAAGCAGAATGACCCAGAATGTCGAGCGTTTCATGGGTTCACTTCTCCACCGTGAGGGGGGCAGTCCAGCCGATTGCGCTCATGTGGTAGCCGTCGCGGAGTGGGGAGCGTTGAGCGTAGAAGACTGTGACCAGCTTGCCATCGGGTAGCTGCGCCGTACTCGGGTAGCCCATGTCGCCGGGGCCGGTGGTGTAGAGTGTGTGCGTGATGCCCCAGGTCTGGCCGTCGTTGCCGCTGAGCCTCGCTTCGATGCTGCCGTCGCGGCGATTGCCGTAGGTCAGTAGGATTCGACCGTCGGCGAGTCGCAGCAAGTGCGGGGGGTGTTTGTGATAGCCCGCAATGAGTCCTTCATCGGTCCATGTCGTGCCGTCGTCGAGGGAGCGGAACTGGCGGAGTTCCTGGCCATGCTCGGGTGCGGGTTTGTTCGACGTGCGGGCGACGCAGAGCCACTCCTTGCCGGGTAGCGGCAGTAACACACTCTCGTTGATCCCGTCGGCGAGCTTCCTGACATCACCCCAAGACTGGCCACGATCACTGCTGATGACGATCCAGGCCGCTTCGGCATTGTTGCTCTGCTCATCCGAGGTATAGACGAGTGTTCGCAGTTGACCGTCGGTTCCCTGAACGATGCTGCCGAACGGATAGGGCTTGAGCTCACCCGGCATGCGCAGCGGAAACGTGCCATCAGTGTTCCATGTCGCACCCTCATCAGCGGATCGAAAGACCCGGACATCGTTGGGCTTTCGCTGCTCCTTGGCGTTGGCTGCGTCGTCCATGCCGCTGGCGATGACCAGCAACTCGTCTTTGGCAATCACTCCGGAAGCCCAGTGGCAGTAGTTGGCCTCGGCGTTCGGGCGCGAAGCCGCGATGCCGCGCTTGGCCCACGTTTTTCCGCCATCGGAACTGGCCCAACACTCGACATCGGCTGGTAGCGTGGTGTGGGCTGGGGCGTTGTATCCCAGTGCGAGCAACGTGCCGTCCGGAGTGATCTGAATCTGCGGCCACAACCCGGCATCGGTGGCCACGAGCGTCGTGAACTCAGGCGTGATGGCTTCGACGTTGGAATGAGCTGTGTCCTTGGTCGAAACCGGAAACTCACCAGAGTGTGCGCTGGAAAGCGAAAGTAGAGCGAACCCAAGTACGAATAATGGCTTCATCGATCGTCCGTGTACTTTCTTGCGTTGGGCGAGGTCAGGTCCACCGACTGAGGCGAAGAGCGGT
>JAYTCW010000503.1:0-17414 GCA_043736295.1 Planctomycetota bacterium
GGTCAGCGCGGACGGAACTTATTTCATCGCAGACCGCAAGCTGCCGGGGATCTGGAAGCTGAAGGGCGGCGAGAACACGGTTCTCTATCAGGGCAAGAAGCAGTACCGCACGCCACTCAATGCGGTGCGTTGCGTGCATGTCTCCGCAGATGGAACGCTGTACGCGGGCGACTCAGCCACGCGCGAGGTCTACTCGGTCTCCCCCACCGGCGAGATCAAGGCCCTCACCCACGGGTCGATCGGGATTCCGACCGCCATCGCTGTCGTCGATGGCACGGTCTACGTGACTGATCTCGAACTCCAGCGCATCTGGAAGTTTCCCGCAACTGGGCTGCCTGATACGCAACAACCGACGGAGTTCGCCGTCATTGGCGGCTGTCGCGGGCTGTTCGCAGATGACAAGGGATCCCTCTGGGTCTTGTCGTCATTGAAACCCCAGCTGAGGAAGTTCACCGCAGACGGCAAATCCGAAACGGTCGTCGACGACTTGGTGTTCGAGTTCCCGCATCAGGTGTACGTGACGACCGATGGCACGGCTTACGTCACTGATGGCTACGCGAAGGCCCTCTGGAAGATCGCCCCCGGCGGCAAGCCCGAGAAGTGGGTCAGCGGTGAGCCGTTCCAGAACCCGATCGGGATTCGGCAACAAGGGGCCGACTTCATCATCTGCGACTCGCGGGCGAATGCACTGTTCAAGGTGACGCCCGATGCCAAGGTCGAGAAGATCTTTGGCGGACCACCGAACCCGCTGCCCGTGGCCCCGCCGGTCGCTGCCCCTGCGGCCACTCCGGGACCGAAGGAAGCGAAGCCCGCTGAGGCTGCACCAAAGTAACTCACCATTCCCATAGACACTCACGGGCCAAGATCAATGATTGAGATCGGATTGGGCATTGCCGCCTGCGTCATCATGAGCAAGATCGCCTCGGCGGATGATGAGTCGCCGATCCTCTGGGGAGTGGTCACTTTCGGACTCTGCTGTTTGAGCGTGTTCATCCCGATTCCATTCCTGCGGATCTTGATCGCGTGGGGGGCCAGCTTTGCGTTGATGATCGTTGTGAAGATGAGACGCGACGATGGAGCGATGAAGAAGCGGAAGAGGTAAGGCGAGCGGTCAATGGAAACTTCCCGTAGCCTGGCCCCCTAGGTCCGGGCGGGACGGACCTAGGGGGTCCGTTCTACTTGTCAGCCATCACTGTCCGCTCGATTCACGAAGATCGTAGGTCGCCATCCCATGACAGTTCCCCCGTGGCTCGACCTCGACTGGCAGCGGCAGATTCAACGTCTGCTGAACTCGTATGCTCAGTGCGTCGGCATCGATCTCGTCGACCGTTCGGGGACAGCGGAAGAGCAGGCTCAACGGGTTTTTGACGCTCACTTCGTCGTCGTGTCCCACGGGACGCAGGCTGACCCGATTCTCAACTCAGCGAACGCGATCGCACTGCTGTTGTGGGCCATGCCGCTGGAGCATTTTCTGGAAACTCCCTCGCGTTTGACCGCTGAGCTGCTGCACCGCGACGAACGGGAGCGGATGCTCGAACAGACCCGACGCAAGGGTTACATCGACGACTACCAGGGGATCCGTATCTCCTCGACCGGTCGCCGATTTCGCATCGACCGCGCGACCGTATGGAACGTCGTCGATGAACAAGGGCAGCCCGCCGGGCAAGCTGCAACATTCTCGGAATGGGTGTTCTTAGATTGAGGGACAATTGAGATGAGTTCGACAACGAGCGGGCAGGAAACGATGCCACGGACCCCGACGTTGGAAAAGCTGAATGCGAGCCTTGTCACTTTTCGTGACTCTCCATCATGATGACTCGCCATTGATCTTCGCCCTGGCATTGCTCACCCCATGCCAGAGTCGATACCTTAAATGAGTGGTTCTCGATTCTCTTTGCCCGAGAACTCCCCCATCGGAGTTTGCAGCATGTCCCTGTTCGATCAATACCGTCAGAACGTCACACGCCGTTTCCTCTTGAGCCAGGGATCGCATCTGCTCGGCACTGCGGCCCTGGCCAGTCTGATGGGCAACGCGCTGACGGGTGCTGCCACCGGGAACGATGGGACTCCAACTCTCGGTCATACGGGGGCGGTGGCTCCCCATTTTGCGCCCAAGGCGAAGCGAGTGATCTATCTGCACATGGTGGGGGGGCCGCCACAGATGGACCTGTTTGATTACAAACCGGTCATGAATGACTATTACGATAAAGATTTGCCCGAGTCCGTCCGCATGGGGCAACGGCTGACAACGATGACCTCGGGGCAGAAGCGGTTCCCGATCGCACCCTCGAAGTTCAAGTTCACTCAGCACGGCGAAAACGGCATGTGGCTCAGTGAGTTGTTGCCGTGGAAGGCCAAGGCGGTGGGCGACATGGCCTTCATTCGCTCGATGCACACCGAGGCGATCAACCACGAGCCCGCCATCAGCTTCATGCAGACTGGCAATCAGATCACCGGGCGGCCTTGCCTGGGCGCGTGGGCGTCGTATGGCCTGGGGTCGATGAACGACAATTTACCGACCTTCGTCGTGATGATCGCCAAGCCGACCAACACCGAACAAGTGCAGGCCATCTCCGCCCGTCTGTGGAATTCGGGCTACCTCTCCGGGGAGCATGCAGCTGTGGCTCTTCGGTCTGCGGGTGACCCGATTCTTTTTATTAACAACCCACAGGGGGTCTCAACTGATGTACGCCGCAAGACTCTCGATGGGTTGCGAAAGCTCAATGAGATCACGGCCGAGCAACTCGGCGACCCGGAGACTCGCACGCGGATTCAGCAGTACGAACTCGCCTTCCGCATGCAATCGAGCGTTCCCGAGCTGACCGACCTGTCGCAGGAGTCCGAAGCGACCTACAACATGTATGGAGAGGCTGCAAAGAAGCCCGGCACGTTCGCGAACACGATCCTGCTGGCGCGGCGGATGATGGAACGTGGGGTCCGGTTCGTGCAGATCTACCACAACAACTGGGACACCCACGGCAACGTGGCCGGTCGATTGCCGGATCAGTGCCGTGATGTCGACCAGCCGTGCCACGCCTTGATTCAAGATCTGAAGTCGCGCGGGATGTTCGACGACACGCTGATCATCTGGGGCGGCGAGTTCGGTCGCACGATCTACTCGCAAGGCGGCGTGTCCAAGGAGAATTACGGTCGTGACCACCACCCGCGCTGCTTCACGATGTGGATGGCGGGCGGCGGCACCAAGGCCGGTGCGGTCTACGGCGAGACCGACGACTTCTCCTATAACATCGCCAAAGACCCCGTCAGCGTTCACGACTTCCACGCGACCGTGCTGCAACTGCTGGGGTATGACCACGAGCGATTCACTTATTCGCACCTCGGTCTTGAGCAAAGGCTCACCGGTGTCGAACCAGCCAAGGTGATCGTTGAACTGCTCTCCTGATGGAGATGGTCCCATGGGGTGCCACCAAAGGGCACGTAAAAATGAGTGGGAGTGTAGTAGTCACTCACTCAAGTCGCTATTCTGCATCTGACAGAACCCGCTGGAGGTTGAAGTTTCCCCATGATTGAACGCCTTTATGTCCACAATTTCAGGTGTCTGGAGAACTTCACGCTGGATTTTGGCGGGCAGCGTTCGGCGGTCTTAATCGGTAAGAACGGAGCTGGAAAGACGACAGTCGTGAACTCGCTACGGGTGTTTCAGAAGATCTGTCGTGGTCCCAACCGCGTCAAGAATGTGATCGAAGCAACGGATTTTACAAGGCATGACAAGAGCCGCCCGATGCGGTTTGAGATCGATGTGGCACTTGGGGGCGCGCGTTTCAAGTACTCTGTTTCATTCGAGTGGCCCGCCGAGTTTTATGAAGCACGTATTACGGAAGAGAGTCTACTCAAGGATGGGGTCGAAGTGTTCTCCCGCGAACGCTCGCAAGTTCGACTTGCCGGACGGGCAGCTTTTGGTCTCGACTGGCATGTCTTCGCCTTGCCCGTGATCAACGAAATGCCGCCAGAACATTCGATAAAGGACATTAAGGAATTCTTTGCCAATATGTACTTGCTGGAGCCGATTCCATCGAAGGCAGAGGGTTTCTCTGAAAAGCCTGAAACCGAGCTGGGAAGAGAAGCTTGGAATTTTGCATCGTGCCTTCGCGCCCTCCTGCAAGGTAAACCCAAGGCATACGGCATTTTCGATGCTTACATCAGGAAGGTCATTCCCGATTTCTCGTCCATCGAATTCAAAGATCGCGGGAAGGACGGTGGATCACAACTGACCGTTTTATTTTCATTCGAGCAGCCGCAGCAAACCCTTTCATTGGATTATGATGCTCTATCCTCAGGTGAGAAGTGTTTAATGCTTTCCGCGTACATCATGGCTGCCAACTCAGTTCGATCAGCAGGTGACTCCGCCGTTGTGTGCGTGTGGGACGAGCCAGACAACCACCTCTCAATTTCTGAGGTCGGCCATTTCATCATGGATATGCGGAAGATGACGAATCAGAATGGACAGTTTATCGCAACAACCCATCATCCCGAGACGATTCGAACATTCGCCGATGAGAACACGTTTGTGCTGACTCGCAAGTCTCATTTTGATCCAACGGTTGTCAAGCCGCTGAGCGCCTTCAGCTATTCGGGCGACCTCATTCACGCTCTGATTCGCGATGAGATCATTGGATGAGCATCAACAAGTACAAGTCCCACCTCTATGTGATCCCAGAGGATGATGCCGAACGGCAAATCGCCGACGGATTCGTACTCCATGATCGCGTCGATACGCGACAAGTTCAGGTCGTTGGGCCGCCTGGTGGCTGGCCCAAAGTACTAGATACTTTTCGAAACGAGTACTTGCTGCAATTGCGCCAGAATGTCCATACCCATGTGGTGATGCTCATTGATTACGACACGAAGGGAAACGCACGTCAGGAAGTGTTCATTGACGCTATCCCGGAAGAATTCCGCAGACGTGTGTTTGTAGTCGGCCCGAGTCAAGCACCCGAGCATCTTAGGCGAGCGACAAAACAATCGTACGAGCAGATCGGAATGTCTCTCGCGAATGATTGTGATGGCAATCAGACTGCTATCTGGGGACATGAACAATTAAAACACAACGACGATCAGAGGAAGCTGCTCCTTGAAATCGTAAAACCGTTTCTTTTCAAATGACTGGGTGGCGGCGGAGTGTCGTTTCGGCTGAGTAACTCAGGAACAAATGAGATGGCTTGACGAACATCTCCTGCGTAAACTCTTGTTGTTTCACAACCCTAACACTTAAACCGCATAAGCCGGGAACCTCACAGAGTTGCGATGGAGCTAGGCCTGTCGGTATCGTAGGGGGTGGTTGTGGGGTCTCCGATTCGGTGGGTGAAAGACTTGATGTCGACTTGTTTGAGACTCTTGTTCCTCCGCCATCCCGATGCTCAGTGCAACGTCCGGGCCGCTCAGTGGAGGGTGTTTCGAACGGCCATGGTATTCCTCTGCTGGCTGGCTAGGGGCTCCTTCACATATGCGGACGATGCGGCGTTCTATAAGTCTAAGATCAAGCCTGTCCTGCATGAACGGTGTTACGCCTGCCACGGGGCACTCAAGCAGGAGGCGAACCTGCGCCTCGACACGGTTCATGCAGCCCTCAAGGGCGGCGACGACGGAGCCGCGATCAAGCCCGGTGATGTGGCGAAGAGTCCCGTGATGGCACGCATCACATCGACCGATTTGGCGGTCCGCATGCCGCCGGAAGGCGAGCCGCTCAAGCCCAAACAGATCGAGGCCATTCGCCAGTGGATTGCCAGCGGAGCCAAAGGGCCGGTCACCGAAACACCCGAGGTCGACCCGCGCGAGCACTGGGCCTTCAAGACGCCGGTTCGCCCGCCGGTGCCAGTCGTCGCGAACGCCGATTGGAATCACCATCCGATCGATGCCTTCATCGCCGCCAGGCACGCAGAGCAGGGCCTCACCCCGCAACCTCTGGCCGACAAGCGGGTCTGGCTCAGGCGGGTGTCGCTCGACTTGATCGGCCTGCCCCCGACTCGCGAGGAACAAGAAACGTTCCTCGCCGATCAGACACCAGCAGCGTTCGACACCGTCGTCACGCGACTCCTCAACAGCCCCCACTACGGCGAGCGCTGGGGCCGTCACTGGATGGACATCTGGCGGTACAGCGACTGGTGGGGACTGGGGGCCGAGGTCCGCAATTCGCAGAAGCACATCTGGCATTGGCGCGACTGGATCATCGAGTCGCTCAACGCCGACAAGGGGTACGACCAGATGCTCCGCGAGATGCTGGCCGCCGACGAACTTTACCCGACCGACCTCGACAAGCTGAGGGGGAGCGGGTTCCTGGCCCGGCAGTATTTCAAGTTCAACCGCACGAGCTGGCTCGACGAGACGGTCGAGCATACATCGAAGGCGATGCTCGGCCTCACGTTCAACTGCTGCAAGTGCCACGACCACAAGTACGACCCGCTTTCGCATGTGAATTACTACCAGATGCGGGCGATCTTCGAACCGTATCAAGTGCGGACCGATGCGGTGCCCGGAGAGATTGATTTCGAGAAGGACGGCATCCCGAGGCCGTTCGACTGCCACCTCGATGCCCAGACGTTCGTGCATCTGCGGGGGGACGATCGGAACCCGGACAAGACGCGCGTGATCGAACCGGCGGTCCCGGAGTTCTTGTCGTGGGGTGAGTGGAAGTTTGAAGCGGTGTCATTGCCCGTCGAAGCGTACCTGCCGGGATCGCGCTCGTACGTGATCGTGAGCCATCGGAAGGTCGCCGAAGACCGTGTGACCGCTGCCAAGACCGCCATTGATGTCGAACGGAAGAAGCTGGCCCAGGCGATCCAGAAGGCCGCTGAGAAGCCGCCGGTGCAAACGCCGGAGGCCGAACCGAAGGTTCTCGCCAGTGACCGCTTCGCCGAGCCGAAGCCCGACCTGTGGGAGCCACGCGAGGGCGAGTGGGCCTACGAGAACGGCCAGCTCAAACAGTCCAAGGTCGGAGCGACTCGCACAGCGCTGCGGCTCAAGACACTTCCGCCGACCGACTTCGAGGCCTTACTGAAGTACACCCCGACCGGCGGTGTGATGTGGAAGTCGGTCGGGATCACGTTCGATGTCCAGGCATCGGGCCATGAAGTCCTGGCCTACATGAGCAGCTACGAAGGCGGATCGAAGGCCCAGGTCGCCTACAAGCAAGGGGCCGACTACGTCTACCCGGCGGACGGGGCGCAGGCTCGCAAGATCGACCTTAACCAGCCGCATGAGATGATCCTTCGCGTGCGGGGGACACTCGTGAATGTGACCGTCGATGGCGAACCGTCAATCGCTTACCGGCTCCCATTTCCGCGACAACCGGGACCGCTGGAATTGATTACCTTCGATGCCCAAGCGGAGTTCGTCTCGTTCGAGCTGCGCGAGTTGTTGCCGTCGTTCAAACTGGTGGAAGCGAAGAACGCGCCGAACACTCCGGATGGTGCTGTGCCCGTGGAGCAGGCCCAACTCGCTGTGCTGATCGCCGAGAAGGGACTCCTCACGGCCGAGGCCCAGTTGGTCTCTCTCAACGCCCGCGCCATGGCCGACCAAGCTCGCGCTCAACAGCCGCCTGCAGCGAACTTGATCGACCTCGTGAAGGCTGCGGCCCTCGCTGAGAAGCATGCAGGAGCGGCCCAAGCGGACGAGGAGTTGAGCCGGGCGGAACTGGCCTTGATGCAAGCGACCACCGAGCAGAAGGCCGACCGCGAAGGCAAACTCACCGCCGCGAAGACGGCCCTCGACGCGGCCAAGAAGACCATCGAGATGCCGGGCGAAACGTACACGTCGCTCCCCGGTGCGCTGAAGACCTTGGAGAACAATCTGGAAACGGAAGAGTCCCGCCGCCAGCCGTTCCCGACCACCAGCACTGGACGGCGATCCGCTCTGGCGAAGTGGATCACCGACCCGCGCCACCCGCTCCCGGCCCGCGTGGCTGTCAACCATATCTGGGCCCGGCACATGGGGCGTCCGCTGGTGCCGACGGTGTTCGACTTCGGTCGCAAGGGGACGCCGCCGGTGAATCAGGAACTACTGGATTGGCTGGCCGTGGAGATGATCGAGAGCGGGTGGAGCATGAAGCACTTGCACCGGTTGATCGTGACCTCGCGGGCCTATCGATTGAGTTCGTCGAACCGGGGAGACGTCGCAGCGAATCTGATCCAAGACCCCGAGAACAAGTTCCACTGGCGAGCGAACCCCATCCGCATGGAGGCCCAAACCGTCCGCGACAGCTTGCTGCACCTGGCGGGGGAACTCGATTTGAAACTCGGCGGCCCTTCGATCCCAGTCAGTGATGAAGGCTCACGACGACGGAGCCTGTACTTCGTCCACTCGCACAACGAGCACCAGAAGTTCCTGTCGATGTTCGACGACGCCAGTGTCCTCGACTGCTATCGCCGGACCGAGAGCATCGTCCCGCAGCAGGCCCTCGCACTGGAGAACAGTGCCCTGGCCTCCGCGATGTCGGAGAAGATCGCCGCTCGCATCACCACCGCGCGGCCTGACATGAACGACAGCGACTGGGTGCGCGAGGCGTTCCACACCGTACTCGCCAGCAAGCCAACGCCCGAGGAATTGGCGATCTCCGTCGAGGCGCTGACTCAGTTACAAAAGCTGGCGACAGCTGCGAATGCACGAGAGCAGTTCATCCTGGCTCTGCTGAACCACAACGACTTCGTCACCGTCAGGTGAAGACACCGTAGCCACGTTCGCCAGAACGTGGGAAACAGCCGACACGGGACCATCACAACCAGTAGCCTTTGAATTGACTGCTCATTCCAAGTCTCCCACGTTCTGGCGAACGTGGCTACTACAAGACCCACCCATCATGCTCCACCACAACTGCCGCACCCACCGCCGGTCGTTCCTCGCTGACCTGGGGATGGGCTTCACCGGGCTCGCTCTCGGGGCGATGCTCAACCGCGATGGCGTCGTCCGCGCGAACGATGCCGAAACGTGGCAGCCGCCGACCGGTCAGCCGCACTTCACCCCGAAGGCCAAGAGCGTCATCTGGTTGTTCATGAACGGCGGGGTGTCGCACATGGAGAGCTTCGACCCCAAGCCGGAGCTGACCAAGTTCGCGGGCAAGTCGATCAACGAGACGCCGTACGCCGAGACCCAGAACCCCGAAAAACTCAAGCTGGCCCGCGTGACGGTGATCAACGACGCCAACGGGCAGCAGCGGAACAAGCTCTATCCTCTCCAGATTGGGTACAAGAAATACGGCGAGGCGGGGATCGAGCTGAGTGACTGGGTGCCGCACATGGGGAGCTGTGTCGATGACCTAGCGATCGTGCGGTCGATGTGGACGACGGACGACAACCACGGGGCCCAGACGCAGTTCCATTCCGGGCGGCACATGCTGGATGGGGAGTACCCGACACTGGGGGCCTGGGCGCATTACGGGCTGGGGTCGCTGAATGACAATCTGCCACAGTTCATCTCGATGGGGAACCGCGAGTATTGGAACGCCAAGGACGGCCACTACCTCGGCCCCGCTCACGATGCGGTCCCGCTGCGAGTCGACCCGAACAACCCGCTCGACTTCGACAAACCGGCGCGGAACCTGACCGACGAGCAACAGCGGGTCGCCTTCGATCTGGTCGGTCGCCTCAACCAGCAGCGGGCGGTCGAGTACCCGGATGACCCCGCTCTGGCCGCGAGGATCAAGGCGTACGAGTTGGCCTTCCGCATGCAGACCTCCGTCCCCGAGACCCTCAACTTCGCCAGCGAGACCGAGGCCACGCAAAAGCTGTATGGCCTGGATGATCCAGCCACCAAAGACTTCGGGATGCAGATGCTGGCCAGTCGGCGGCTGGTCGAGCGCGGGGTGCGGTTCATCCAGGTCCAGCACGGGGCCGGGGGGGCCGGGGTGTGGGACGCACACGGCGGGTTGAAGGCGAACCACGAACGCAACTTCAAGGCCGTCGACAAACCGGTCGCGGGACTCCTGAAGGATCTCAAGCAACGCGGCCTGCTGGAGGAGACCCTGGTGATCTTTGCCAGCGAGTTCGGCCGCACCCCCGGCACCCAAGGTTCCGATGGCCGCGACCACCACATCTTCGGGTTCAGCGTCTGGATGGCTGGCGGCGGCCTGAAGGGCGGCATCGTCCACGGGTCAACCGACGAGATCGGTTTCCACGCCGTCGAGAACCGCCACTACGTCACCGACATCCACGCCACCATTTTGAAACAACTGGGGCTCGACTCACGGAAGCTGGAAGTGCCCGGGCGGAAGCGGTTGGATATTGATCACGGGCAGGTGATTCAGGAGATCATTGCGTGAGGGAATCCAGCCACGAACACTATCACCTCTCGCGTTACCGACAACACATCGAGGTTAGGCGCGGCGTTTTCCGGCACTCCTATTCCACTCGTCGGAACCACTCAATCAGGCTTCCACTCACGGCGATCCAGTAGTAGTTCTCTTCGAAGTGAATGTGCTGAATCGTGTCCGTCTCCGTGACGCAGTCTCGATAGTGGATGACGACGCTCGACGTGTCGCGGGCGATCACTTCATAGGCGACTGAATCGCAGTATCCGTCCAACTCGGTGTGGCACCGCCCCCGTCCCCAGCGGATCACCAGCTTGCCGAACATCGCCTTCAGTTTGCGGAAGCTCTGTGGTGGGCAACCCATCTTGGGCTTGAAGTGCCGGAACGTCCGGCGGCGGTCAGACTGCCACCCCCCAATCAGCCGACGGTCGAATTTCGGTTCCCGTTGCCCCAAGCTACACCTCTGCTTGCCTATCGTCCAAGGTAACTCGGCGGCGGCCAAAAACCGTTGGTCTCAAAGACCCGCCCGAATCGCTGCTCGCGTTGATCCTTTAGTTGGGCCTTGGTGGAAGGTGACGACTATGCACTGAAATGTAGCGACTGCCGAATTGCACAGAAGTGATACTTCGATACGCCACACGCTGAATCTTCACCCACTGGCCGCACCCATCGAAATGATGAATGGCAACCGAGCGAGCGTCACATCCAATCACGGGGCCAATGAAGAAGTCGCCCTTCCGCTCGTTTTCGATGATGACCGGCTTACCAATCATCGCTGTTAGCATCGTTTGCCAATTGGTGAGCGGGAGTGAACGAGATGCCTTGGTGGGCCTCTTCCACAAGCCTTCTTTCTTCATCAACAACTCCCAATACGCATCTGATTCGCTGGAATACGACTTTGTGATGTCACGGCGGCGGATGGCGACGTAACCATCGAATTCAAAGTCGTACGCGTGTTGAATGAGTAGTAGTTCAGATGATTCAGCAACAACGACACCGTATAGGCGATTCATGTCGATCTTGAGTCGTTCAAACGTCTGGATCATTGCATTTCTCGGGAGACAACCCCCGTTGTCTGGAATCGATCACGACTTACGGATGTTCCACCCAAACGGCACGGATGTCAACCGGGACCGAACGGAGAGGGCGATGCTGGGAAGGAACCCTTCCTGACCGTCCTCGATTCAGCAACGAACAAGGACATCCGTCTCCCAGCTCAGATCCCCAGGTCCGGCAGTTGGGACTTCGCATCGGTCCCTTGATCCTGCAGCGTCAACTTGACGTTGACTGTCTGCGTCTGATCGCCGTCCCCAATGGTCAGTGCCCAATGGACGCCGCCCATGCCGAACGGGGCGTCGGGGTGGCGGAAGATGCGGTGGTGGATTTGGACGGGGATTGCTCCGTTCAGCTTCGTGTCGCTATCACCGGCGATGACTTGGCATTTCAGGTCACCCTTTTGCCACTGGATGATTTCGGGGGCGTCTTCGGCTTTCAGGTTCTGCTCAGGGCCTTTGATCAAGGCCCCGAAGATGGCGTCTTTAGCCTCGATCGAGTCGACCGCCTGAGCGTCCTGCCCCTCGACTTTCTGCCAGACCTTCACAGCCTTACCCAGCGGGTGCTTGCCCTCGCCGAACTCGGCTTCGGGGACGAGGCAGCGCCAGGTCATCTTGGGGAAACCCGGGCTGTCGGACTCCTGTTGCAGTTCGATCCAGCGGCAGGGCAGTCCGTTATGAGTGATCTGACCGACCGAGCGAGCGGTCCAAGTCGCACTGACTTCCTGCCCCGCCAGCTTGATGCTCACCTGGTACTTGGCCCAAGTGCCGTCCGGGGCCAGTTGTTGCAGGCTGCTCCCCCCGATGGGATCAGCGGCGAGCAGCGACAACATTCCAAGCACAGTGACCAGTAGACGACCCGTCATCGCGAGACTCCAAAAGGGGAAGGGGATGTCATGGATACGTACGGTGGCGGGCCAAGCGTGGGGACTCTTCGGTCGCGAGAGGCACTTTCTTCGCGGATAAGAGCCTGGCCGGTCACCCAAGGATTGTGCTGTCGTCGCAGCCTGGGCTGTGTTCTCGTGCATGTTGTTAGGCAAACATCACAGATTCAAGGCGAAGAGAGACTCGGCACGAACGAATCCCCCAGATCGTCGGATGAACCTGAATTGAGAGACTGGGGAGTGATTCCACAGGACATCATCAATCATCGCGAGAGGGCCAGTCCCCTTGCTACCGCTGCCCGAATGCCTTCTGCCGGGCGAGGTGATAGTCTGCCAGATCATCGTCTCCGAGTTGTGCATACGAGGTCGCCAACCCCTGGTGAATCTGGGCGTTCAAAGGGAATTCTCGCAAGGCCAACTCCAGTTCACGCACCGCCTCCGCCCACCGCTCTTGACCGACCAGGATCTGCCCTCGCGTTTCATGATAAAGCGCTGGCGTCGGATTCAGACGGATCGCCTCGTCCACGCACCGCTCGGCCTCCTCCCACTCCGAAACGGGCTTCGATGACAGCGCATGCGCCAGATTATTCCACGCAATGTCCGCCCTCGGCTCCCGTTTGACAGACTGACGCAGCAAGGTGATCGCTTGCTCCCACTGTTGATCTTGTGCTGCAGCTGTCCCCACAAGGTAGTAGGCAGCAGCGGGGGCCAGTCCATTGTCGAAATAGGGTTGAAGTTCTCGCTGGGCAGAGTGACGCAACTCGGGGGGGGCATGTGCCGCGATATTCGCGAGTACGACCAGCGCCTCACGGGCGTTTGGGTCGTAGTTCCGGCTCAGCGTGACAAGTTCCCAGCGCCGCTTCCAGGACTCCGGCGACTGCGGAAGATCGTTGATCATCCGGATATAGATCGAGGCCAGACGCCGCCGCAGTTCCGGGGAATCCTGAGCCTCGATGGCCTGCGTCAGGGTCTTCGCAGCCTCTGTCAAGAGACCCTGCATCGTGAGCGCTTCAGACCAGTTCAAATACCCCGTCACTCGTTGCTTCTCATGCTGAGAACTGGGCGATGCTCCGCTGCGGGGCGTGGACTCTAACAGTGAGAGGGACTCCGAGAAATAAGCGGCGGCTTGACCTGCGAAATCCGCTTTCTTGGTGTGTTGCCCAAGCTTTTCATACACGCGAGCCAGATCGAGCCGCCGGGCGGGAGAGACGAGCACCACAGCCTCTAAGTGCAATGCCACGGACTGGAGATCTCCCCGCTCCAGGAATAGCTGGGCGAGCAGTTCGTGGCACAGGGTGTAGCCGGGGTCGATCTCCAGTGCCTGCTGAAGGCGATCTATCGCACGGTCCGCAGTTTCCCGGTGAGGGCCGGGAGAGGTTGACATTTCCCGGAGAGCCAACTGGGTGTGGGCCAGTGCGTCTTGAGACTGGTCGGAGTTGGTCAGCATCTCCCGGTAGCAAGCTGTGGCCAGATCGAATTGGTCGCGCCGTGTGGCAATCGCTGCCCGCAGCGAGAGTATCGGATCGGTTGGAGACTGAAGGCTCTGGAGTCGAGTCTGATAGAAAGCAGCCTGATCAATCTGCCCCTGCTTCAGCAGTTGCTGAGCTGTGGCGACGTAGCGCTGAATGGTGGCCGAGTCCAGCCCTTGCCGAGAACGCAGCGTGACCGAGAACACCAAGAACGCGACAGCGAAGGCCAGGCTTCCCAGCAGCAAGTTCCTCATCCGGCGAGTCTGGACCCACCCGGAAACAAACCCCGCACACGACCACCACAAGTAGTGCGGAAAAGTCCGCACCCGCCAGAGGAGGTTCGGCGATGGGTTCCAGGGTTTCTCCCAAGAGATCATGGTGGGCCTGCGGAGACGGAGTTCTGGGACTGCTGACGAATGTTCTCTCGGAAGGCAGTAAAGAATTGCTGGAGTTCAGTCACCGCTTGTAAATTAACCGGCTCCTGGTGGGGGCTCACGGCCAGTATCTGGACTTGATAGTAGGTGGGAAGTGTCCAGCGCGAGGAGTCTCCCGAGAACAGCCGTCTCCAGCGCGGGTGGATTCCTCGTCCAGACGGGGGCTGGTAGGGGGCTCCCTGTTGGTCGAACAGATCAAAGATCAACCAACCCGCCTGCTGGTCTTGATGCAGTGTGTACTGGAGCGCCGTGGACTGCTCCGGCAAGCGAGTGCGAGAGTCAGCTGTCCATCCGAGACCCCGATAGCAGACATCCAGATCGTGCCACTCCGGGAAGGGGTAATCGACAGAGGCGACCACGGTCTGGTCTCCCCGGCGATAAGTCCACTGTCGCGAGCGCTCGCCAAACTCACTGGCAGCACTGCGGTTCTCGCGGCGAAAGTCGGTCAGGGTCCAACCTGCCAGTTCAGCGGGCAGGCTCTCTTTCGACAACCTGTCGATCGTTTGACCGATTCCCAGACCGGTCGAGAACGGGCCAATGCCTCCCCAGACTTGGAGAGCGCCGAGCGAAAGAAAGCCGATGGAGGTGGCGATCACCAGAGCCTTCCAACCGCGACCGGCTGGGGACGGTGAGCCCTCGGGGCAATCGGCCAGCAACGCCACCGGTCGTTCATGAGTCGGCCAGAACAGCCAGTTCCAGCACCGAATCATCCAATTCCCCTCCATCAGTTCCGGGGAGTTGCTCTCATCGATTCCGATCGGACCGAAAATAAATCTCAGCATCGCATCGGTGCTGAACAGAGTCACCAGTGTCACGCCAAAAATCGCCAATCCCAAGAGGTCATGCGGCCACCCCTGCGTCAGATCAATCCCCAGCTTCTCCACAAACACCGCAATGGCCACCACTCGCAGGATGTTCGCAGCCCCTGCCCAAAACGCACCAGCCAGCATTAACAGCAACGTATGAAACCCCGAGCGACGCAGGAATGCCCCGCAAATCGCAGCTGTGGCCACGATCGTATAGAGCGAGACGACTCCGCTACAGGCGGCTTCGACGAAGAGTTTACGGTCCGGGAACTCCAGCACGTTTCCTATCTGAAAGTGATCGATCTGCAGTTGATCCAGCACCCCACTGCTAATCCCGGTGGTGATCCTCTGCAACCACTGAATGAGTTGAACATCCCTCCCTTGAGGCAAACGCAACAGCAAGCAAAATAAAGCCCATTGTGACCATAAATTGGTCGGGGAGCGTGCCAAGAATGCGACCCCCGTCAGCAACCATGCCGCATAAGCCAGCAACGGAGAAATCTGTGACACGGCATAAGTCGCCAAGGCCAGACCGGCGACCAGCGCCACACCGGCCAGCCAGGGGCGAGTGCGAGCCACGGCCCGATCCGGATCCGTCCGTCGCATTCGATAGAGGATTGCAACGGCCACGATCACCAATGGGAAATACTGGGTATGTGGTCGTGACCAAAGTTGTTGAAAATGCACGACGAGCAGCGGCAGGCCACTCAACGTCGCGACGAGCAGGGGCAGCGAGGGCGCAGCCCACCCACGGCTCGGATCACTCGTCCGGGTGAGGGGGGAGATGGACTCACGCATCTGTAAATCCGACACGCGATCCTCCGGAGGAGTCCAGTTTTCTGATGATGTCTGTCCTGGATGACCTGTGCCCGAATGGCTCAACTCAGACTTTGCGATTCTCTATCTCCGAGGGCGGGCGAACAAGCTGAGAAGCCCCAGAATCATCAGGACCGGGAGAACAATCCAGGGACGACGAACAACGGCCATCATCACCAGGAACATGACCAGCCCATGCCAAAACGAGAACAACTTGGCACCGGGAACACATCGCTCCGGCAGAGCTTGCCACAAGGCCCCCAGCACGAGCCCGACCCGGAGCAGGCTCCCCCCTGCTCCGTCCTGAAGATTCGCCTCCCACAGGCACAGTCCGCCCCCTCCCAGCAGCCCCAGCAGAGCGAGCCATCCAATCAATCTCCGCTGTGCCACCAGCCGCTCAAACACGAGTGCGCGTCTCCGGGAACATGATCCGTTTCGGCGAAACTCGCCCAAATTCAGTCTTGTGGTTCTGAATCGGCTTGCTCAATTCCGATAAATCAAAGTATACGGATTGCGGTCGAACGGTGCGCCACTCGCAGTCGATCCCCGAACTCCCGAAAACCTCCTCGAACATGATGCGTAATCGGATCGTCCATCTCCTGCCCCTGCTTTGGATTACGGCATCTGGCTGCGCCCATTTCGCCCAGATCCCGATGTGGAGTTCCACGACCAAACCGATCCATGGCGTAAACACGGTGGCTGTCCTTCCATTCGAAGGGGAATGGGGAACGCGGGTCTCCGAGGAGGTCTCGGACGCTTTTTCTGCATCGGGAGCGTACACGATCGTAGGGATCGATTCGCTTCCCATGACTGGCAGCACGGCGGAGCGGGGCGAGGAAGCACTGGCCTTGGAGCAGGTTCTGATTGCTGCCCGGCAAGCGGATATTGATGCGGTCATGACGGGGACAATCGTTTCGAAGGAGATTGAGCCCCTCCCCAGTGACAAACGGATGAGTTGGGATTTCTCCCGCAAGTCTCCACCAGTCCACAACTCAATGACCGTTGACTATCGACTGATCGATACCCGCACCGGCGAGACCCTTACCCAGAACCGCATCATCTGCCACGATCCAGAGTCACTGATCCCCTCCGAGGGCTCACCGAATTCGTTGATTCAACGCTGCGGTCTGGAGGTGGTCTCGGGGTTGACCCCCCAATGCGAAAACTGCTCCATGGCCTTGGCGAATTGCCGCTGGACCGTTCAGGGAGCCCTCTCCGTACGACGTGGGGTCCGCGCCGCAGAACGAGATGACTGGGACTCCGCCGTCACACACTGGCAGGCCGCCTTAAAAGCCAACCCCCAGAACGACTCCGCGATTTTTAATCTCGCGTTGGCGGCAGCGAGTCAAAGTGACTTCGTGAAGGCCGAAGAACTGGCCCTCGAAGCGATTCGCATTCAACATTCCGACTGCTATGAAACCGGGCTGGAACAGATCCGCAAACAGCGGTCACAATCCGACAACGCATCCCAGCCGCGTGAACTCATCAAGCTCTCCGCCATCGACTAGTGGCCCGTCAAGGCTTGGAATTCGGGTTGAGCCCTGCTTGGCGGGAGGGCGAAGCTAGTGCTGTGAACATGATTGGAAACTGAAACCGTGAGGAAAAAGCCACGAAGTCGGTCCTCGATGGTCGGCCAGCCAACGCTGATTTTTCGACTTGACGATCCGGAAAAAACTTGCAGCCCCCTCATAAGTC
>JAYTCW010000504.1:0-3211 GCA_043736295.1 Planctomycetota bacterium
GAAAGCACGTTCTTTCGCGGAGCGAAAGGCGACTGTGGACAACCAACCGGAAGTGATTAATGCTCGGCGAGATATTTGATCCCCAGGCGGATGTTCAAATCCACGAGCATTGCCGCCCGCATTGGTCACAAGCCGGGACGGTGGTCTTCATCACGTTTCGCACCCACGATTCGATCCCACGCGAGGTTCTCGACCGCTGGGAACGCGAGAAGCACGAGTGGCTGCGAACTCGGAAGCATCCAGCGGGTCACTGGTCGGAGGTGGTTCCGACACTGACTGAGCCGGAGCGGAGAGAGTTTCAGAAGCAGTTTCGTCGCTGTCGCGAAGACTTTCTGGACACCTGTCACGGGGCATGTGTGTTAAGACAGCCCGAGCTGTCGCAAATTGTGGCTGACTCACTGTTGCACTTCGATGGTCAGCGATACCGCATGGGGGATTTTGTGGTGATGCCGAATCATGTGCATCTGCTGGCCGTATTCGAGTCTGCACAACTCATGCGAGACCAGTGTGAGTCGTGGTTGCACTGGACCGCTTTCCAGATCAACCAGGCGTTGGGACAGACGGGCAAGTTTTGGCAGCAGGAACCGTTCGACCACCTCGTCCGCAGTTCAGAGCAGTACGAATACCTGCGGAGGTATATTGCCGAGAACCCTGAGAAAGCCCGCCTGCGACCCGGCGAGTTTCACTACCACCGGTCTGCGGCGTGACAGTCGCCTTTCGCTCCGCGAAAGGGCGTTCTTTCGCGGAGCGAAAGACGACTGACTCCCATTCGTTCGGAACCACACATGGCCAGAGAAGGCGCAGAACTCCCCGTGATTCAGGCGTGCTACGACTTCACGGTCTGGCTGCTCCCCAAGGTCGGGAAGCTGCCGCGTGACATGCGGTTCACCCTGGGGGAGAAGATTGAGCGGCTAACGCTGTGCATTCTGGAGGGCTTGATCCGGGCACGGTACGCTCCGCAGCGGGGGCCGATCCTCGATGATGTCAACGTCGATCTGGAAGTGCTGCGGTATCTGATCCGCGTGGCTCACGACTTGAAGGCCCTGCCGACGAAAGCGTACGGTGATGCGGCCAAGCAGCTGATGGACATCGGTGTCCAGGTCGGCGGCTGGCGCAAGGCGACCGATCGGAAAGGAACTTCATGAAACGCATCGGCAACCTGTGGCCGACGTTGACCTCATTCGAAAATCTGTTTCAGGCGTACCGCAAGGCTCGACTCGGCAAACGGGATCGCCTCACCGTCCAGCGGTTTGAGTTTCGCCGGGAGATCGAGCTGGCACAGTTACGCGACAGTTGATTGAGGGTCGCTATGTCCCCGGTCCGTACCGCACATTCATCCTGCACGACACCAAGCCGCGTCTGATCAGTGCGTCTCCCTTCCGCGATCGCGTCGTGCATCATGCGTTCTGTAATGTCGTCGAGCCGATCTTTGAACGCTGTTTCATCCACGACAGCTATGCCAGCCGGGTGGGGAAGGGCACACACTCAGCCATCCGGCGCTATCAGCAGTTCGCCTGTGAATACCCGTACGTCTTGAAGTGCGACGTTCGCTTGTTCTTTCCAAGTATCGACCATCTGATACTGCTGGAGCAGCTGGAGCGGAAGGTGAAGGATCAGGATGTCTTGGCACTGGCCGGAGTCATCATTGGACATTCCAATCGGCAGGTGGCCGTCCCCGGTCTGTTTCCCGGCGATGATCTGTTCACCGCTCAAGAGCGCCGACGCGGGTTGCCGATCGGGAACCAGACGAGCCAGTTCTTTGGCAATGTCTACTTGAATGCACTCGATCACTTCATCAAAGAGCAGCTGGGGCGCAAGGCGTACCTGCGTTATGTGGATGACTTCGTGATCCTGGGGAACAGCCCCGAAGAACTGGCCGAGGTCCGCGATGCGATCGAGGAATATTTGCAGAGTCTCCGGCTGTGGCTGCATCCCCGGAAGCGGGTCATCAGTCGGGTGGAGGATGGCATCCGGCTGTTGGGATTCCGGGTCTGGCCCCAGCGTATCGAGTTGACATCGGAGAGCGTGGTCAAGTTCCGGCGACGAATGCGGCGTTATCAGGAGCTGTTCGGGGACGGTCGGTTGTCGATGTCCAGCCTCACGCAGCGGGTGCGGGCGTGGATCGGTCATGCCCGGTTTGCAGACGGGGAGGAGTACCTGCGGCGACTGCTGGGTGATATCGTATTCCGTCGGAGAACGGTCGAATCGTCGTGTCTTGCGCGGGGGCTCGTGGAACAACAACGCCACGAACACCCGCTCCGCCAACCGGAACAGGAACACGCCCGACAACCGGAACAACAACACAGGGTTTCGTGTATCGAGCACAGCGCTTCGTCCCCGGTGGCAACACCGGGAACGAATGACCCGAACGTGGCGGTTTACGGACTGTTGCGGTGAGTCGTTGTGCAGTCCAAGACCGTTCTCCCGTGTCGGAGCCGAGTGGCTCCGGCCAAATGATGAGTTCGACCGGCGGGGCTGGTAGCGCGAGCGAACGCTCCGCCGGTTGTTTTTAATCGTCCCACATGTCGCCTTCCACGAGTGCGTCACTCTTTGGCAACTTGAGCACTGACATTGCCCAGCGGGTCTGGTAGAGTCAAACCATCACCCCGACTCAGGAGAGGTCATATGTCGTCAGCGATTCAAGCCTTGGGAATCAACCAGCTCAGTCGCGATCAGCGGATTGAGTTGGTGCTGGAGATTTGGGATTCCATCGCGGCGGAATCCGTATCCACTTCGCTGAGCGACTCGCAGCGGAATGAGCTGCGCCGCCGAGTCGCTGAAGACGATGACAGCCCCGACGATGTCGTCGAGTGGGAGCAGGTTAAAGCACAAACGCTGGCGGGTTTGAACCCATGAGCTTACGTCTGGTGTTTCGCCGGGCCTCACAGCTGGAGTTTGATCAGGCGGCACGTTGGTATGACGGCCAGCGACCGGGGTTGGGCGTCGAGTTCGTGGGTGAGATCCAGCACATTCTGGATACCATCTCTGAACATCCCCAGCAGTTTCCGATCGCAGATGGCGATGTGCGCGGGGCGTTGGTGCCCCGGTTTCCGTTCTGCGTCTATTTTCGTGTCAAATCGAACCGGGTGGTGATCATCGCTGTGTTTCACACATCCCGAGAACCCTCGGTTTGGCAGGGGCGGTCGTGAGTCTTCCAAGTCGTTCCAGGCACTGACGCTTCCAGCTCGAACGAAAACCACAGTCGCCTTTC
>JAYTCW010000505.1:0-2708 GCA_043736295.1 Planctomycetota bacterium
GAACCACAAAACCTCTGGTGCCGCTGGCACACCGGTAGGCCCAAAGCGGCCAACCGGGGTAGCAGCGGTTGACCCGCTTTGGGGCCGACCGGTGTGCCAGCGGCAAGAGAGGTTCGCCCCCGAGAGAACTCTCGCAACAAGAACCTCCTGTGGCAAAGCCACCCCATCGACTTCGATAGCCTGTGAGGTCATGACTTGTTCCATTCGTTTATCGCCCGACCGAGTCGAGCAATGTCCACGACTCAGTGAAAATGAACGTCTGCTAAAACGACGAGCCACCGCCAGAGTCTCGTTTCAGCGATGGGCACTCTCGCCCGTCCTCGTGGAGTGGCCCGGCGAATGCATGCTCCGCTGCGAAGACTTCGCGTCGCAGCGAAACGGTTATCGCAAAAGATCGGTGACGTTGATCTCCAGAATCTGCGTCGGCGACATGACCCACGCGATCGTTTGGCCCGGCCCGTAGACGGTTTTCTGGGCGTATGTGCCGGAGGCCATGTCGGGCTGTTCGTAGACTTCTACCTGCGAATCCGGGATGTTCACCAGCCAATACTGGGGGATGCTGGCCGTCGCATACAGACGCTGCTTGGTGGTCCGATCAATGCTGAGCGATGAAAGGGCCACCTCGATGACCAGCGGTAGATCGGCAGGCCCGGGATGGCGGTCGGCGTAGTCCCTTTCATTTCCACGCACGACGGCGACATCGGGTTCCGGGGCATTGATGGTGTTCAGTGTGACAGGAAGCTGAATCTGGACATGCCAGCCGACCGTATCACAGGGATGCGTCAGTAGTCGATGCAAGAGTTTAATCAACAGCGCATGACGCGGGTCGTGATTCATCAAATTCTCTCCGCGAGCGCTGCGGTCCTTCCACACCAAAAGACCGTCAATCAACTCAATCGGATCGCCATCGTGAAAGATGCCGCTGTCGGTCATCTGCTGGAGTTGTTCCACCGTGATCGGCACCAGCGGCGGCGCGGTACCGCTGCGCACTTCGTCAATCAGCGTCGTGGACATGGTTGAACTCCATCGTCGGGTAATCTGTCTGGTTAAGACTTGTATCAAATCAGTCTACGACTGCTTGTGGCCAGGTGTCTATGCCGCTCGCGCGGACATGCTTCGCTGCGAAGACTTCGCGTCGCAGCTCAACGGAAGGAACGGAGAGAACGGAGAGAACGGCGAATTACTGCCCCGGCGTCGGGTGAGTCCGACTGATCGGCACGCCAATCATCCCTCCATCGAACACCAGTTTGTCATCCACCCAGCCTTGGAACTCGAACTTGGCCAGTATCCGCGGCATCACGCGCGTCGCCCGCGCACACAGAATCAGCCGCGAACCGGGGTAAACTGGAGCCCGGAACCGCACGGTATCCATCCCGCCAAACCCCAGGTAATCCCCACCCTGCAAGATGTTGTACTTGCGGGCATAGAACCCGGCCAGCTGAGCCGCCGCCTCGCACAACATCACACCGGGCATCAGTGGAAAGCCGGGCATGTGTCCCTTGATCCAGAACTCGTCGTGGGTCAAATCCTTAAACCCGATCAACCCATGCTGTGCCAGATCGACCCACACGACCCCCGTCAGCTGCTCCATCTCGTGCCGCTGAGGATTGACCTTGCGGATATCATCAAGGGTGAACTGCGGTTTGTCGTAGTTGAACGGCTTGTAGTCGAAGATTGGTTCAGCGGCCATGTTCGTCAGGATCAGTGGGAGAGATGTGGGGAAACAGGCCCCGCCTCCGGAGAGCAGTTGGGGCTGTGACAATCCGGGGATTCCCTGTACTGGGAGCCGGATTGCCGCGTCAGGATATCAGGCAGCGGCAATCGACACGACCCCACAACCCGCAGAACGGAATTCCGATGCTAACAAGTGTGCCGGTCAGGAGATGGAGACGGCGAATACCAGTCCTGCCGGTCGTGTGCCCTGCTGGACGCCACCGATCGACGATCAGCCCGAAAACCCCGAATCGGCGGGGTTGACGCCCCTTCGGTTCCGATTACACTTTGGTTCTCGCTCCGGCGAGCAACCTGGGGTGGTAGCTCAATTGGTTAGAGCACCGGACTGTCGATCCGGAGGTTGCGGGTTCGAGTCCCGTCCGCCTCGCCTTGAAGCCTCATTCGCAAACCCTGCGAATGAGGCTTTTTTCTTGGGTTTTGACTTCAACTCGTGGGAGAACACCCGAAGTACCAAGGCGTTGTGAGGGTTGTCACTGATTCAAGCCGTCTTCTTCGAACTTGGCACTCCGCAACTTCGACTTCATTCGCTTCTGACTTCAAGGTATTGTCGGCTTCCACAGTTGACGAGAGCCAGCCATCGTCGATCATTGTCTTTGACTGGGACGAGAAGGGATTCAACACCATCTCTCACCGTTCTTGAGCCACCAGAGTGGGTGGTGGCTGAGTTCATTGATATGCGGGCACCATGATGACATCTCCTGATCCCACCATCCTGGATCTTCGACAGTTACGAAAAGTCCGCGTGTTGACGGCGGCTTTGGCAAAAGTCCATGCCGAATCGGCAGCGGTTTGCTTGGAGGATTGCGGCCACTCCACGGAGATCCCACTGCGCGTCATCGTCGCTCAGGGTGACGAACAGCAATTCACACTGCGACGACGCAGCGCGGCATCGCCGCAACGCAAGTGATCTGCCGCACGCGGACTCTGACAACTCGTCGTCTGCCCCCGCCTCGTCGAACAGCCTGATCGGCGGG
>JAYTCW010000506.1:0-2024 GCA_043736295.1 Planctomycetota bacterium
TCGGTCGACATCAGGCGGTAGACCCGCTGCACGTACTGACCGATCAGTCCTGCGAAGGCCTCACTGATCTCCAGCGGGCGGGCGTTCTCCTGATGCTGCATCGATTCGGTCAGCGACAACAGCATCAACCCGGCGTACTGCTTCAGCCACTGGTTCCGCACCTTGAAGTACGGGGTCGGGTAGACCAGGAACTGCTCCGCTGCCGGGAGGGCGTGAGCCGTCTCCATATTCAGCGTCGCAGCTGGCACCGCTCGCGAGGCCAGGATTGATCGGGCTCGCGTACAGAGCTTGTGAATCCGCGTCAGCGTGTTGATCGACGGCGGCGTTCGCAGCCGCGCATCCGGATGCCACAGGATCGCCTGCAGGTTGCGACCGACCACATCGGTCAGATACCGGATCGTGTCGTTCTGCGAATGCGTGTCGTTCGAAAAGTTCGGCACCGCGAGGCCGTATTGGCTCCAAGCACCGACGTTGTACCAGCGGAATGCGTCATTGGTCATGTGAGACTCCAGAGAGAAGAGGATGAAGAGATTCACCACGGAGACACGGAGGCACGGAGAAGAGGTCGACTGCCTAGAGTGAAGAGGTCGCCTTGAGGTTCGAACAGTGGAGCAGACTTTCCTATCTGCTTCTGGCCTTGCCTTGTTCCTCCGTGTCTCCGTGCCTCCGTGGTGAATAAATGATTGAGAGTGATTGTCAGTGAGGCCGCTTGATTCCCTTGGCAGACAAGAACTGATCAATCAGTCCCTTCATGGTTTCGAGAGTCGAGACCGCACCGGGGTACTTGCGAACCAGTTCGGCTTCGGCCCAGGCGAAGGCTTCGGCGAATGTGTCGCGTTCATAGGGAGCGAAGCGGGTCTCGGGGACGATCGCCTGTGGCGGCGGAGGATTTTCGACGGTGATGACAGAGGGGGGCTTCACGGGTGTCGGAGGATCGCGGGCAGTGATCGACTCCTTCCTCCGACGCAGCGTGCGCCAGAGGGCAAAACCCCCGAGGATCAGACCACTCGTGCCGCCCGTGGCTCCGGTCACGCCGAGCCAAGTGGCGATCGTGATCGCGGTTTGAGCGACACCCGCGACCTTGTCGAGGCGATCCCCGAGCGTGCGATCGGGAGCGGCTGCGACAGGCGTTGTCGCTGGGGGAAATACAGATGCAGGCGTGGCCGTAGCTGGCTCCGCAGGCTGTGGTGTCTTCGGCTTCTCGACGGCGGGCGGAGGGACGAGGGCCGGTGCCTCCGGCTTCTGTTCGCCGTCGAGACCGAGCCTCTGGAGCAGTTCATCCGGCTGCTCGTATCCCGTAATCACTGGCTGCCCCGGCACGACGAACGCGGGCACCTGCTGGATGCCGAACTGCTCCGCCGCTGCGGGATAGACATCGATGTCGATATACGTCACCGCATAGTTCGCATCGAGTAGTTGCCGCAACACCGTCTGCTCCGAGTAGTGCTGCTTGAACTTCTGACACGGGCCACAGGTCGGTGAACCGAACACGTACAGCGTCGGCTTGGTCTGCGGACGATTGCGGCAGGTGGAGTACGCCTCGCGAGTGGCGGCGAACGAGATGAACACACTGGTGCGATCATCGCTGCTGTTGAGCAGCCCACAGACCTCGCTGGTGCGGGTGAACAACGGGCCGCCACTCCAACCGGGCCGCGTCGGGAACCCCGTGACGTTCCCCTTGAACTTCCCGCCCTGGAACTCAAACGTACTGCACCGCAGCAGCGGGCCATTGATCCAGCGCAGCTCACGCTGGCCGGTGGCATCGGGGTAGCCGTAGGACCAGACCGTCTCGCCGACGTTCGGAACCTGCTCCGCCATACGAGCGAACGGGAACCCTTCGCCGTCGCAGTCGAACACCACTGGGCCTTCGGTCTCCGGAGCCACATAGATCCTGCGAGCGCTGACCTGACGATCCCGGAACTTCACGACCACGACCGGCTGATGGTCACAGTGCTTGGCGGTCAGCACCAGTCCCGAGGGATCAACGCAGACGCCCGAGCAGTCACCGACGATGACCACGGCAT
>JAYTCW010000507.1:0-5045 GCA_043736295.1 Planctomycetota bacterium
CGAATTCGCCTGCCCCCACTGCGGCGAACGCCGGGACGATCAGCTGGTTTGGCATGACGACGAGTTTGTCCGTTGCTCTGGCTGCGGAACGGAATACGTCCCTGGCTGACCCAGCCGGTAACGCCACGACGCGCCCACGAGGCCCCACAACGGGGTCTCGTGCCACGGTGGGGCCGTTGGTCCCGCCGTTCGTGGGAAGCGACACGGGCCAGTCTTCCCGCTCGGTCGGTGGAGACCTGCTGCCCAGTCGAGGTAACTGTGTTGCGGCGAGGTGACGTGGCCACGCATGGAATGGAAATTCTCCACTGAAGGACAATCACAACATGGCTGCAACCAACACGAAACCCATCGCGGCTGTCGGCTACGCTCGCCGCAGCACCGACATGCAGGAGCGGTCGATCCCTGACCAGAAAGCCTACGTCGAGAAGTGGGCCAAGGAGCATGGATACGAGATCGTCCGCTGGTTCATTGACGATGCGATCTCCGGGACCAGCGCCAAAGGCCGGAACGCGTTTGAGCAGCTGATCACAACCGCTGAGAACGGGCGCGACTTCGAGACGATCCTCTGCTACGACATCAGCCGGTTCTCACGGGGCGGAACGAATGAGACTGGCTTCTACCTGCATCGCCTTAAGCAAGCGGGGGTCGATGTCGTCTTCACCGCTGACGGCATCCCGGAAGGCGATGAAGGCGAACTCATCCAAGGAGTGAAATCCTGGCAGGCTCGGCAGTACTCGATCAAGCTGGCCCGCGACTCGATTCGAGGGCAGATCAGCAACATCAAAGAGCGGAAGAGCGCTCCGGGTGGGCCACCGCCCTACGGATACGACAAGCAGCACCTGACGCCCGATGGTAAGGTCCTGCGGACGCTGCGGTGGATGGCCGATGGCAGCAAACAGGAGTTTGGACCAGACGGCAAACTAGTCCGGGTGATTCCCAGTGATGTCTATGTGGCGAAGGCCAAGGGGGACATCGTCCGCTACTCACCCAGCACGCCGGATCGGGTGGCTGTGATCCGCCGCATCTTTGATCTCTGCTCGAAGGGGTACGGAATCAAATACACCGCAGAGGTTTTGAACAACGAGGGCATTCCATCCATGCGGGGCTCAATCTGGAACCCCTCCAATATTGCCATGATGCTGCGGTGTCCGGTCTATCGGGGAGCCATCGTTTACAACAAGCGGACCAGCGGGGCCTTGTTCGGCATGGACGTTGAAGGCAAGCTGCGGCCCAAGAAGGAACGAGGCACGAAACTCAATCCTCAGGCCGACTGGATGATCGTCGAGGATGTCCACGAGCATCTCGTGACGAAAGAAACCTTCGAAGCGGCCACACGCATGCGTGCCAAGAAACGAGAACTGGCAGGGAAGGCCAGATCCGTTCGAAGAACGCTGGCATCAACGCTGTTCGTCTGCAAGCGGTGCGGCTACAGCTTCACCACGGTTCGCGATCCGCGCTGCGGCGACCAATATCGCAAGTACACCTGTGCGGGCTACCATCGCTACGGCAAGGGAGTCTGCGGACTCATCAACATCCCCGGTGTCCCATTCGACGCCTTCCTTCTGGAGACCATCCGGAAGGTGGTCTTCAAAGACCGCGCGACGACGGGCAAATCGATCGATGCGTTCGTGAAGGCGATCCTCGCCCCGACAGCCGCATCGAAGGGTTCAGCCAACCTAGAACGCGAGTTAGAACAGCTGAACCGCCGCATCAAAACAACCGTAGGCATGCTGGCGGATCTCTCGTTCGAGGGGCTGGATGACCTGAGCAAGGTGCTGATCGACCTGAAGGCCAAACGCGATGCACTGACGGCCAAGCTCGCCACGCGACAATCAAAACCAGATGGATTGCCCACGGAACGGGAGCTTCGGGCCTGGGCCAAAGAGCAGCTCCAGCGATTGGAGGAGCTGGCCCAGAAGACCACGGTCGAACTCCCCGACCGTCAGCTAGTGGAATCATACGTCGACCGCATCGAGGTCTTTCCAGATACGAAAACGGGGGTCATCGTCATGCACGCTGACCTCCGTTCTTTTTTTGAATCGAGTTCCACACGGGTGGTGGGAGGGGACGACCCGCAGACGGACGAGTCAGCGAGGTCGATTTCTCAGTGCCAGCAGCGCGAGAGTATTTTGTCGGGTGCCGTGCTGGGACTCGCCGGTCCTGGTCAAAAGATTTCAGGGATCATGCCCTGCACGGTCATTCGACCGGGAGACATGGCGGATCGCATCCTGAACCGCGACCACCATCCGCAGTGGCAGGGGCAGCGCACTCGGATGGTTTATTCGTTCCCGACGGATACAAAACTGTGGGACCGATATGCCGAGATCCGGGCTGAGGGGCTGCGGAACGAAGACGGCGGGGCGTCGGCGACGGCGTTCTACAGCCAGCATAAATTGGAGATGGACGCTGGGTCGGTGATCGCCTGGCCGGTGCGGTTCAACTACGACGAGCTGTCAGCGATACAGCACGCCATGAATCTCAAACTTCAAGACGAAGCTGCGTTTTGGGCGGAATACCAGAACGAGCCGCTGCCGGAGGTGCAGGCGGATGAGAACGAACTGACGGCGGACCAGATCGCGGCCAAGCTCAACGGTCTGCCCAAGGGGCGGGTGCCGCTGGGGTGCCAGCATCTGACGATGTTCATCGATGTACAGCAGAAGGTGCTGTTCTATGTGATCTGTGCCTGGGCTGAGGAGTTCAGCGGGACGGTGCTGGAGTACGGAGCCTGGCCCGATCCCCAGCGGTCGTATTTCTCGTTGCGGGATGTGACCAAGACTTTGGCCAGTGTCACGCCGGGGACGGGTCTGGAAGGGGCGATCTACGCGGGCCTGCAAGCCCTCACCGAGCGCCAACTGGCCCGCGAGTGGCACCGGGAGGACGGAGCGTCACTCCGCATCGAGCGCTGCCTGATCGACGCCAACTGGGGCACGTCGACTGATGTGGTGTACCAGTTCTGCCGCCAGTCCCCGCATGCGGCACTACTGTTGCCGAGCCACGGACGGTTTGTCGGAGCCTCCAGCCTCCCGTTCTCCGAACACAAGCGCAGGCCCGGAGACCGTGTCGGCCTCAACTGGCGCATCCCCAGCGTGATGGGCAAGCGGGCGGTGCGCCACGTGTCGTTTGACACGAACTTCTGGAAGTCATTCGTCTTCGCGAGGTTCGCGGTGGCAATGGCGGACAAAGGCTCCCTGGCCCTGTTCGGTCAGAAGCCCGAACCGCATCGCCTGTTCGCCGAACACCTCACCGCCGAATACAGGGTGCGCACCGAGGGACGCGGACGCACGGTTGACGAGTGGAAACCCCGACTGGGGCATCCGGACAATCACTGGCTGGACGGGATCGTCGGCTGTGCCGTGGCGGCGTCGATTCAGGGCGTGAAGCTGCTCGGGGATGGGGGAGCGTCACAACCTCAGTCCGGGGTTCGAATTCGGCTGTCGGAGATTCGTGCCCAGCGGAATTCGCCACAAATGCGGCGGTAACTATTTCGGAAATCTTTCCGGAATTATTCGACACCCCCCCCTCCTCGTTGGTAGCTCCATAATAGAGGGACACAAAATGTCACTTCCTGAAAACTCACTCGAACAGACGATCCGGGACAACGCATCGGGTCCCGCTGAGGCCCACGGCGATTCCGGGGGCGTGAAACAACACTCACTTCCCGATCAGATCGCCGCTGAACGTTTTCTGGCGTCGAAGCAGGCCGCGAAATCGAAATCTCGCGGCATCCGATTCTCCCGACTCGCTCCTCCAGGGGCTTCCTGACATTGCTCACATGGCTCAAATCACTCTGGACTCCGCTCACGCCCCAGACTCCGCCGCATGTGGCTCAGGCCCTGCGGCTGATCCGGGCTCGGTACGACGCAGCCGGGACGAACGACGAGAACCGGCGGCACTGGGCCAATGCCGACAACCTCTCGGCGAATGCAGCCAACAGCCCACTGGTGCGTCGCCTCTTGCGGAACCGTTCCCGCTACGAGGTAGCGAACAACAGCTATGCGAGAGGAATCGTTCTCACACTGGCGAACGATCTGATTGGCAGCGGTCCACGACTCCAGATGCTGACCGACAACGCCGATGCCAACCGGTTCATCGAACAGGAATGGATGGCGTGGTCCAAGGCGATCGGTCTACCTGAGAAGCTCCGGACGCTACGGATGTCCCGGGCCTCGGACGGCGAAGGGTTTTCCATTCTCACGAACAACCCGCAGCTGACCACCGCAGTGCAGCTGGACATCAGGCTGGTCGAGGCGGATCAGGTCGCCACGCCGGACCTGCGACTCGATCTGACCAACGCGGTCGACGGGGTCGAGTTCGATGTCTACGGCAACCCGGTCGCGTACCACGTCTTGAAGAAACATCCCGGTGATACCTCCGGCAGCCTCTCGGTTCAGTACGAACGCGTGCCTGCCGAGAGCATGATCCACTACTACCGCCAGGACCGGGCGGGCCAAGGCCGAGGCGTTCCCGACATCACACCGGCACTGCCGCTGTTCGCTCATCTACGGCGGTACACGCTGGCGGTGATCACAGCGGCCGAGATCGCCGCTCTCCCCGGCGGAGTGCTGTACACCGACGCCCCAGCCAACGGAGAGGCCGAGTCACTCGAGCCGATGGACCTCATCGAGTTGGAACGCGGCATGCTGATGACGATGCCGGGTGGTTGGAAGATGAGTCAATTGGAGGCTCAGTTTCCGACGACCACGTATGGTGAGTTTAAGCGGGAAATCCTCAACGAGATTGCTCGCTGTCTCAACATGCCGTTCGCCATCTCGGCAGGGAATTCTTCGGGCTACAACTATGCGTCCGGTCGCCTCGATCACCAGATGTACTTCAAGGCGATCCGCGTCGAGCAGGCGCATCTGGAATCGGTGGTTCTCGATCGCATCCTGAACGCCTGGCTGGAGGAAGCCCTGCTGATTGAGGGGTATCTCCCGGACCTGGGGGATACGCCTCGCACCGCACATACCTGGTTCTTTGATGGTCATGAGCATGTCGACCCGCTCAAGGAATCGAGTGCCCAGGCCCTGCGACTCGCAAACCACACG
>JAYTCW010000508.1:0-1970 GCA_043736295.1 Planctomycetota bacterium
GTCTGGAACCGTGCGTGATGTCGAGATCATGGATCTCGCCGACCTTCGGCCACATGAGTTCGATGAAGCGGCTTTCGCCTTTCTCGTAGTGACGCTGAAGAGCCCAGAGAACGTAGTCGCAGGCTTGCAGACAGGCGTCGTCTTTGGAGAACTTGGCCTGAATGTGGACTTTGTGCTTTCGGGCGAAGCCGAATTTCTGTTCAAAGTCCGTTTCGGCTGGAGGACTGTGCGATTCAACGAACGTTGAACTGGCCACGTCACCAGTACCCTCACGAACGGGTTTCGTAGAACTCTTCGACGGCGGCGATTTCCTGCTCAGAAAGTGAGTACAACTTGTAAACGACCTGGTCGATCTTCCGTTCGAGTCGTTTGAGCTCCACCGTTCGCTCACCTTCTTTCGCCGCGATCACTTCATCGACCAAACTCGCGAGTTGATCCTGGACGTTACGTGGCGTGGGAACCAACGGCAATTCTTCAACCGTCGATTTGTTAATCGCTAGATACCCTCCAGCCAAGTGTTTGTCTTGGAATTTCACGTTGAGGTAGTACGACAAAAAACGACTGTGCGATAGCCCAGTACATTCGGACTGCGATAGCCCAGTACATTCGGACATCGTTGGGGCGGGTCATGATTCCCCACGGAGGTTTGAAAGATGTCTCAGAAGCAGGTTCAGTCGGCTCGAACGAAGCGTGTGTTTTCGGAGGAGTTCAAGCGGGATGCGGTTCGTCTGGTGATCGGTGAGGGTTACTCGATTGCGGCGGCGGCAAAGGCCGTGGGGGTTGGTGATCAGAGTCTGCGGAAGTGGCATGCTCGATTGGCTCCCCAGCCGTCGGCGTGCGGCGAGGGTGCCTCGGTCGATGAGTTGCGGGCCGAGAACGAACGACTGCGGCGCGAATTGCGACGGGCCGAGATGGAGCGTGACATCCTAAAAAAAGCGACGGCGTATTTCGCGAAAGAGTCATTGTGAAATACGCTTGGATTCGTGAACAGCGCGCCCTGTTCCCCGTGACCGCGTTGTGCCGGGTGCTCGCCGTCTCGGCCTCGGGGTACTACGCCTGGGTGGACCGACCCGACAGCTCTCGCACTCGGCGACGGGCGCGGATTCGGCAGGCGGTCCGGCAAGTTCATGGGCAGTCTCATGGCATCTACGGCAGTTGGAAGATCGCGATTTCCCTGAAAGAACGACCCGAGTTGGAGTCGGCGTGCCGCAACACGGTGGCTCGGGCGATGCGAGAAATGGGGCTGACAAGCCGGACCTCGCGACGCTTCACACCGATCACGACCCGGGCCGATCCGACCAAGCGACCAGCTCCGAACGTGCTCGATCAGGACTTCACGGCGACGGCCCCCAACCGCAAATGGGTGACCGACATCACGTATCTGGCGACCGCACAGGGCTGGGTCTACCTGGCCGTCGTGCTCGATCTGTTCAGCCGCAAAGTGGTGGGCTGGGCGCTGAGCAACTCGTTGGCGACGGAACTTGTCAGCGCGGCCCTTCGTCAGGCCGTGGAAGCACGACGCCCGACCGGTCGAGACCTGCTTCACCACAGTGATCGAGGCTGTCAGTACAGCAGCCACGACTACCAGCACATCTTGCAAACCCTCGGCATGCAATGCTCGATGAGCCGTACCGGATGCTGCTACGACAACGCCGTCATGGAACGCTTCTTTTGGTCCCTCAAGCACGAATGGACCAACCACGAATTGTTCCGCAACTTGGAAGATGCCCGACAGAGCGTGTTCCGCTACGTTGAATCCTTTTACAATTCCCAACGTATCCACCAGACGCTGGGCTACTTGGCACCAGATCAGTTCGAAGCCGAAAACGCCCCGGCATCTGTGGCGTAAAACAACGCTCCAACGATGTCCGAATGTACTGGGCTATCGCAGAGGAGAATTATTGGGTACACCCCCGTGTTCTCAAATACTCCGTGGTGCGACACGTCGATTGCTGCGTACAAACCGTTTG
>JAYTCW010000509.1:0-4270 GCA_043736295.1 Planctomycetota bacterium
TAAGACGGGCGCGTAACCGAAAACCTCCGTGACCCGCTCACCCCTCATGCAACTGTGCGAAGCCACGCCCCCGCGAAAGAGACGGGGTTAACAGTTACGAGCGAAGAGGTTTCGCCCTTTACACCCGGTTTTCGGTTTGCAGACACTGGCTGGCAAGGGCGTGCATCATATGGATGGTTGCTCGACGTTAAAGAAATCGTTCAATGGATCAAAACCAAACGGGAACTTTTTCCGCAGTATTTGGAATCTGCAGAGGAGACATTCGAGCTAACAGGCCCCGTGCAGTTCCATGATCGTTTTATTGATTTCACAGCCAGTGAGAACAGTGACAATCTCCTGCTCGACATGATTCCAGCACTGGGCGGCAGCGTTGGGCAGGTCGTGATGATGAATACGCAACCCTGTCACCTGGCTGTGCTGGCGCCAAGCATTGGTGCTTTTTTGGATCTCCTGATTCATGGATTTCAGAATGGGCGTTTCCTTCCATATCGGGAAGAAGGCGGATGCCCGGTTTGGTGGGACGGTGGGTGGGAGACTTAGCGAGACAGGGCGAACAAAGCGTTGGACGCGGAGCCGCCGATCGCGTCGTTCATGAAGTCAATGTTGATTGGCGGCGGCCCGGTCAACGCCGCCGTTCGGCGAATACGTAGCGAGCATGAAGACTTCCCGGTTCCAGTCTCTCACCTCCATAAGCCAGCTCGACGCAGCGGTCAAGGTTCTCGCCGAAGCCGGAACCCCGATGACGACCAAGGCGATGATCGAAGCGATGGCCACCAAGGGCTACTGGATCAGCCCCGGCGGCGCGACCCCGGCCCAGACGCTCTACAGCGCCATCCTTCGCGAGTTGCAGAAGAAGGGGGCCGACTCAAGATTCACCAAGGTTGACCGGGGCCAGTTCGCCTTGAAGCAATAGGAGACGATGATGACGAACCCGATCCATCAATTGGCTGACGCCAACCACCAAGTGACCATGGCGATGCAGAAGACCATCGACGATGCCCCAAATCAGTCAGAGCAGTCGATCCTCCAGAACGACGCGGTCGCTTCTGGATCTGAAGATGGCACTCGCCATCATTCGATGTCAAACACTGTGGGACGCACCTTGGGCCACATGAGTGCCGCGTCTTCCTTCGACCAATCTGCATGTCGTTGACTGCGATACAAATGGAGGCTTCGCAATCGAGGCAGCGATCGCAATTGTTCCAATCCGTGTCGTGTGAACTGGGGACTGGCTGACAGATGCTCCAGCCCAGCCAGACCTCCGACGACGACAGCGGAGTCATCACCGAGTTTCGTATTACTGATGTCGAGTCGAGCTAACGCAGGCAGGTCGTTCAGAGCTGTCAGCGCACCAGGGGAGACATTGGCCAACCAGAACGAGACCGATTTCACACGAGGCAACCCGCTTAGTTTTAGTTCACGAACGGAGGATCGCTCTTGAATGGTGACGGAGCCTAGCTGGGATAAGTCATTCAGCGTGATGACTCCCATCGTCGCTTCAAAGCCGACAAAGAAGCTTTCAAGGCGCGGACAGGACTCGATTCGCAAACTGGGAATGGTTCCCTCCAGTTGGCTGTACCTCGTCAGTTGGGAACAACCTGCCACAATCAATTCATTGATGTCTCCGTTCCGGATGTCAATGGATTTCAGAGCGGGAAGACTGTTGAGGACCAATCGCTGAATACGGCAATCATACAGCGTCAACTGCTCCACGGTTGCCCAGGGTATCGGTTTGGTCATATCGCTGAGCACAAGGCCAGTGATTTCCAATCCCTTCAGCGAAGAGCGGCAAAAAGCGTTCCAGTCATCGGCGGTGAATCCCTGCCCTCCGCATCGCAGAAACTGCAATTGCGGTGCCGACAGTATGGCTTGCCGTTGTTTACTTGTGACCTTCGCCGCAGAGAGATCAAGCCGCTCCAATTGGGGGAGACGTCCGATCGCATTCGCCAGACCATCGGTCATCACGGAGCTGCTCAAGGAAACGATTCTGAGGTGAGTTGAATCAGCCAAGCCGTGTGCCAGTCCATCGCTGGCGGGTGCCGTCAATCCGCGCAGCCACAAATCGTACAAGCCCGTCAGTCCCGAAAGCTCGACGTGTTCCAATCGATTCTGATCTCCGGAGGGCAACCAATCATTCGCGAATCTAAACTCCTGCAGTCGCGGCAAATCGACCAGGATCAGTTCTCGTTGCTGCAGATGGCCGACCAAGAGCTGAGCAAGCTCAGGCAGATGTCGCAATTCCACTCGGCGGACCGCTGTCTGTTCCAAATCGAGCGACGTCAATCGTTTGCAGTCTGAGAGAAAGCTCAGCGACTCTGAAGGAACGGGCAGCGCGTCGCTTCCCAGATGGGAGAGCCCCAGGCGTTCCAGGGAACGCAGCGAGTGAAGCTGTTCGAGTCCGGCGCGAACAGCAGTTCCATTGAGGCTCAATTCCTTCAATTGGCGGCAGTTGGCTATCACGGGGAGCGCTGCGGACGTTATTTTCGTCTCGTCGAGGACGAGCACTTTCAAATTCGGGCAACGTAACAATCCCTCAACTCCCGCATCCGATATCCCTGAGCAGCGAGCAACGTCGAGGTGTTGTAATTGCGGGCGCCCGATTGAGTGCACCGATTCGCCAGTCAGCCGATCGCACTGAACCAGGTGGACTTCCCTGAGACGGGGCAGTCGCGCCAATCGCGCGACACCAGCGTCTGTGATTTGAGTACAGTCGATCCAGATCTCTTCCAGCCCCGGCAATTCCAGAAGCACCTCCAGGTCGTCGTCGTCCAATTCGATCGGTTTCGATCCGCCCACGTCATCGTCGAAGTGCCGTAATTTCACGCCGGTGATTTCCGTCAATAACTCCACACCACAGATCGCTCGCAGTCGTGATGAGCCGCGGACGGTCGTCTCGAGTGGTGAATCCCAGGGACCGTATGGGGCAAGGCGAGTTCTCATCAGATTGAGCAGCTCCACGACTTGACGCTCCCGTTCGGCAGGGCATCGAATCCACTCCACAACATCCACGTGGCCGGCGTTAAGCAGCATCTCGCCCAGTCCGGACGCTTCGCGAATCGACAACGTCCGTACGGCTTCCCGCAACTGCGATTTCTCGGGAGTTGATTGCCCTCTCCGCTGAAGATGCACGATGCGGCGTGCCAACTGCTGCACGTGACGAGCTTCCTGTGCCGAGAGATGGTCGGCACAGGGCATGGTGGAACTGGGCTCACACCGCAGCAGGATGGCCACGAGCAGAATTATTCCACCGGCAACCGCCACTGCGCTCGCAGATGCTTTCGAATTGCTCCGAATCATCATCACGCTCCGTATCTTTTCGTCCAGCCTGATTTTAGTCGATCCACCGATTCCAACGTAACGTGACCCGAATTGCGAGTCTGCAACGGACGAATGCCCAAGTTCCGAAGTCAGAGCTCATCCGTCGTTTAGTCTGGTCCGGACGGACTCAACGAACCAGACACTGGTTGAGAACTCTCCAAGCAGACTCATTCCGTTGTCTGATGAACTGCGATCAGCGGGCCAAAGTTGGTCCGGTTGGTCTGGTGAACAACCCGCCAATTCCCACCGCCGAACCGGTGGGCTGTTGTCTCCATTTGACTGATAGACACGATGCGATCCACCGGACTAGCGAACAGGATCGTTCTGGTGGTGGGACAGCGTGTCCCGGCGGGACTGGTGGGATAGTCCCACCACCAGCAGCACCATGGTCGGTATCTGCCAAGAGGGAGGCCAGGACCAGACTGACACTCGGAGAACAGAGGCTCGACCGTGACATTGACTCCGCATGCTCATTGCCCCCCCCGTGACATGAACTGCCAGAAGCGTTGCCACAGGGCCTACAATCAAACACAACGCCACGAGATCACTCCAGCCGAACGAGTAGTCATCGAGCAAACCGATTGCCATGACGTTGCCTTCTGTTTGATTTCGAGTTCCGTTCGATCATCGACAATCGATCCCAACGGTGTTCGAACTGGGGAATAGTGACACGAGTTATAATGTGGGGTCGAATCACATTATTACTCGCGAATAGTGCCAGACTGGCAGTGTTAAATCGGAGGTGCCTGCCAGCGTGTGATTTACCTTGCGGGCACATTGCCAGACCGGCAGAGTTCCAGTTACGGAAAATGCGTCCGTAGGTACTCCCGTGGCCAGAACGACTTGCGATACTAGGGGGATCCGTGGCAGTCATGACCACACATTCTTTCGAGTGTCCGGAATTTTCGCGGGTTCGCAGCAAGCGACATTCCCTCAATGAGTTGCGACGACA
>JAYTCW010000510.1:0-5637 GCA_043736295.1 Planctomycetota bacterium
GTTTGCGAGGTTCATCGCGTAGCTGGTCGCGTCGTAGATGCTGAGGGTGCGGTCCTGAAACGCGGGGAGCGGTTGCTTGACCTTCTGATACGAGTAGAATTCGACGAACCCCGCTCCCGGCCCGACCGAACACCACTTCGCCGGGTAATGCAGCCCGAGGTGCCACGACCCGGCCCCGCCCATCGAGAACCCCCACAGCACAATGCGGCGTTCGTCGACTCGGTAACGGCGAATCACATCGGCCAGCGCCTCGAACACGTCGGTCTCGCCCGCATAACGGTAAGCGTTGTTGCCCCGACCGAAGACATCCAGCTTGAGATACGACTGACCAGTAGGGACCGGTTTGCCTTCGTGCTGGCTGAAGAACGGGACTTCGCTCTGCTCGCCTCGGCCATGCAATTCGATATACAGCGGGAGCCGGTGGGAACCCTTCTCCTGAAATCCGATGGGGAGAGTCAGCGCGTACGGCTGAGCAGTGCCGTCCACGCGAGACCGATAGCCCAGCACCGTGCGACCGGGTGTCTGGCCCCAGGTTGCCGGACCCGAGCGAAGAACCTCGATCCTCTGCTTCGAAACGGCCAGGATGGCCCGAGCCTGGGCGGGTGAGTTCTTCTTGGTCAGCTCCTCGAACCGCAGCGACCGGTCAACCGCCTCGATCCCGATTTCGGCATCGACGAGCTGCCGCACATCCGGTTTCTCTGATTGCAACGCTTTGACCGCCGCCCGCAGGTCAGCGATCTCCTTCACCAGTTCCGCACGGACCTCCGCAGTGAGCGGCACCGGGGCGGGAGGGTCAGCTGCGAAGACGGAAAGACTCCCTAAGAGTGAGCTGGCACAGGCGATCAAGAACGAGCGAATCATGAAGTAGTCCTTGCGCGGAACGTGCGAACGAACTCCCGTCGAGTGGGCCCTTTCCGAAGTGGGGACCGTATGCAAGAGGGATGCTCCGAGATCATCGTGGTCCGAGGGCAGTCCAGCAAGCGCACTCCGGATATTCCGAATGTAACAACGAGATCGATCAGTCAAAGTCGTCCGGGGCAGATTCTTTTTGACAGGCGATCCGTACCGACCTAAGTTCAAGTGTGTTCGCCCAACGACGAACGGAACGCGGTGGGACGACCTCCCCGTTGGCACTCTTCCCCAGAGGCCGATCAGCGACCGACGACAAGTGAACGCGTACGAAACATCCGGAGCGCGGCAAGGAAAAGCTGGGGAGCTTTGAGGGGACCTTGCCGCGCTTTTTTTATTTTCCGAGTGGGGCAGTGGCCGATCAATTCCGGCTCCATGATTGCTCAGACGACGAACACGTCCAGCGCCTAGCTCTCTCTGGAGCAGTGGTGCATCTCAAACGTCGGTTGTGGACAAATCGCCTGGAAATCGACTCCAACGGGGTCTCGCCTCGTCGCCTAGGTACGGCCACCCTGAGAGTCGGGCACAAACAATACATCAACCCCCACGGGGTTGCGTCCCACGCCTGACGCAACCCCGTCGGGGTTGGAACTCGCGTCATCGATTGCAAACCCAGGGTGTCCCGCTGCGCGGGCAACCCTGGGCTACGGGGCGTGACCCCTTCGGGGTCGGGGCACCGATGTTTGGGATGCACACATCTGGAAGCAGTCGCTGGCTCCCGTGAGACTGTCTGTTGCTCGCTCGCGAGATCCGTGATGGATTCGCAAATAGTTTGTCGTACAGCGGCATGTGAGAGAAATCGGTGAAACTTGGTACAGCTTGGCGGCATCTCAGGCGGGGATTCGGTTAGAATCACGAGATTGATCCTTTTGCGCGGAGTCCTGCATGTCTCAACTGCCATCAATGGCCCTCGGGCCGATTGCGTTATCGGCTCTCTGTTTGGCTGCGTTTGTTGCGGGTTGCAGCGGAGTGGATGAGGCGGTGTCGACGAGTCCCCCCCCTGCTCACTCCCCACTCACTGTCACTGCGTCACCCGATGAGGATGCCACCATGCCTGCTCCATCAGACTCTGCCGGATCGACCCCGGTTTCGTACAATTCGCTGACCGCTGCGGAAGAGCGAGTGATCGTCCACGCCGGGACCGAGCGGCCTTTCGTGGGTGAGTACACGGACAACAAAGACGCGGGGACGTATGTCTGCCGCCGCTGCAATGCCCGTCTCTATGAGTCCACGGACAAGTTTGACAGTCACTGCGGCTGGCCGAGCTTTGATGATGAGATCGCCGGAGCTGTGCGGCAGCGGACGGATAGTGATGGGTCGCGAATCGAGATCCTATGCGAGAACTGCGGTGGCCACTTGGGGCATGTCTTTCTCGGCGAAGGGCTGACTGCGAAAGACACGCGGCACTGCGTGAACTCGATCTCGATGAAGTTCTACGCCGAGGGGGCGACGATTCCGCCGGTCATTGGCAAGAAGGACGCGAAGTAGGCCGCGAGGAGAACATCTCATGGAGCGATTCTTCCGCCGCCGTGTTGCATCCGCCCTGCTCTGCCTCATGGGCATGTCTGGATGTGAACGATCCCCTGTGGTCAGCGATCTTCAAGAGACAGGCCGGCCTGTCGTACCCGTTGTGCCAGCGACGACACCAGTCGCGGTTCCACTGGCCACGCCCCCCGATGTACTCCAGGCAATTCAAGTCTTGGGGGGGACGTATCGTCTCGACTCGCACGGTCGCGTCACGATCCTCAGCTTTGGTCGGTGTCCGCTCAAAAATGGCGATCTGGAGATCATCCGCTCGACGCCTGATGTGGTGTCGCTCAACCTCCGGGGAATGAATGACAAAGGCGGGACCATCACCGTCGAGGGACTTCAGCCGCTCGCCGCCCTGCACAACCTGCGGCGGCTGGACCTCAGTTACAACCATCTCTTCACTGGGCGGTTGGAGGTCGTCGAGCAGCTCTCCCGTCTGGAGTTTCTCGATCTGGTGATGACCAAACTGGGGGACGAGGCGGTCGAGTCGGTGGCCCAGCTGCGGCATCTGAAGAGACTGCGTGTCGACGAGCGGATGACGGAGCGCGGCTTGGCGCTGCTTCGGGGGTCGTCGTTGGAGACACTCGATTACTGGTTTGCGTCGAATGAAGATGTGGGACTGTTGGGCGGGCTGAAGAAGTTGAAAACGTGGAGGACCGGGTATGACGAGGTGCCCGTGAGCCGCTTGAAAGAGTTCGCGGATGTCGACCAGTTGGAGGGCATTCCGATCACGGTGTTCGAGAGTGAAGGCTCGGCAGAATCGATCGCGGCGTTGCGTTCGATGCGATCTCTCAAGGTGGTCGAGATTTCGGGGCGGGCCGAGTCCGACTGGTCGATCCTGGCGGCGCTGGATAGCCTGCCACACCTGAAGTCGCTCCGGTTGCTTGGCATCGGAGATGAGGGACTGAAGCAGCTGCCGCGAATCCCTTCGGTCGAGACGCTCGATCTCTCGATCGGCAAGGGGGCTTACACCGAAGAGGGATTGAAGTCCCTCGCCCAGTTGCCGGCACTTCGGCATCTCTCATTGCGGCCCGACATCACGACCCGTGAGCACTTGTTGGAGGTCGCCGAATGTTCGCAGCTGGAAACCTTGGCGTTCTACCCCGTCCAAGATTTCGTACGTAGCATGAGTGGGGAGTTCAATCCCAAGGTGTCATTCAAAGCCGCGGACCTGCGACCAGTTCTGCAACGGACTGCTCTCAAGAGATTGAGCCTGGACGGAATGGGGTTCGGCGATGAATTGATGAGGGAAGTTTCGGTGGCGCAACATTTGGAAGTGCTGACGGCGGGGCGATCCCCGATCACCGATGCAGGTCTGGAGCGGTTGCGGGAACTCAAACACCTGAAGGATCTCGACCTGATCGGCACGCAGATCACCTACGACGCGGCTCAGGCATTTCAGCGGGATTACGCCCCGCAATGTACTATCTCTGACAACTGGTGCTGCGGTTGTATGGCTTTGTCGCCGATCTCGAAGTGACGAACGGAAAGGGTCACGCCGCCTGCTGTACGCGGAGGAGATTGGCGCAGGCAATCCAGTGGTTCACCTCGGCCAGATCCGATCAACTGAAGACTTGGCAAGCCAACAGAAACTGGGCATCGTGTCCGCGTAATTGCGGGACTTCGCAACTGAGCTTGGCCTGGAACTGGCAGTCTCAAGACGGTGACTGCAAGCGTGTGGCCGATATTCTTGAGAATCGCAATGTGTATTGTCGCGTAGACATATCGTCATAAATCGTATTGATTCTGACTGGGGCGTGATGTGCGGGAAACGGTTCGCCCGGGTCTCAAAGCTGTCATTCCGTCAGTCTGGCCCTGCGTGACTTGAATCGGGCATGCCCCTATCCAGTGCGACGCGAGTCACTTGTGACCGATGTTCGATTTCGTGCCTTGGCGGCATGCTCATTGCCCTGTATTCGATCCAGAACTTCGACTCTCCAACTGTTCGCGGGGAGTTCGGGAACCCGCATGAATCCCGTTTTTGAGACGGGACGGATCATCGGGGGGCGTGTACACGGAAGGAAGAAGAATGACGAATTTTCGAAGGATCACAGCAGCAGCCCGAGTCGGCCTGCTGGGGGGGGTGGTTGCTCACGGAATCGCAGCTCAGGGGGCGGAGACAGCTGTCCCCCCGGCCCCGCCCATGGCAGAGGCAGCAGCCACCCAGAAGACTGAATCCGAGAAGGCCGATCCGGCCTCTGTCGAGGTGGACGTGGAAGCCCCAGATTTGGCATACATTATTGTCGACGGGGATACGCAGTCGACTCGTGGAACCAAACGCAAAGTCCGCCTGGCCCTGGATGGCAAGCGAACCTTCGTCACCGTCGTGGCCAACTGGTCCGAGGCCGGACAGGATCGCCGCATTGAACGATCAGTCAACCTCAACAAACCGACCAAACTCGTTTTTACCGTGGATGACCTGAACGCGAACGAGCAACAGCTGCTCGACCTGACGAATCAGTCGCGGGCGAACTCGGGCCTGCCAATGTTGCGGATGGACCCGCGCTTGTGCCGTGCCGCTCGTCTGCACAGCGCGAACATGGCCCGCCTGAATTCAATGTCACACAATTTGGAGGGGAAGTCCCACCAGCACCGGACGATGGAGGCCGGTTATCCCAGCGGGATGGTGGCCGAGAACATCTGCTACAGCCAAGGGAATCCCCAGGCCGCCATCAATACATGGCTGAACTCGAGTGGCCATCGGGCAAACATGTTGTCGAACCAGTACAGCGATCTGGGCGTCGGCATTGGGTATAGCCGCAACGGTCAGCCGTACTATACGCAGGTGTTTGGTCGGTAGTGTGGATTGCCCACTGGGGATTCGTCGAGTGGACTCGACATCCTCATCCAGTGATTCGAAGGCCCGTTGATCGAAAGATCAGCGGGCCTTTCGCGTTTGTGGTCGGACCGGAACTCAAGGGGCTGCGGGTCAGTGCCCTCGCTGACCAATCCCGTAACCCGACGCGTGAACGAGGTGGTATTGCCGCAGCTGCCCCGCCCAATCAGAGGCGTTCAGCGGGTGGTTCATCATCGGTGATTCTCGATGAGATCCCAATTGACAACGTGTGTGCATCCCAAACGTCGGTGGAGTCTCTTCTCGCCATCGACCGTGTTCTGAACCGCGAAGCGGTGGCTGCATGTAGCCGTGGGTGAAACCCACGGAATTCGCATCCCTGATCCGACCCAGCCGCGAAGTGG
>JAYTCW010000511.1:0-14203 GCA_043736295.1 Planctomycetota bacterium
CCGCGAGCCAGGGGACACGTCAACCCGCAGTCGCGGCTCGGCAGGAGCCTCGCCCTCCCGAGGGAGGCGGACCCCAAAATCAAGCCTTGACGGGCCGCCAGGGGGCCGTACGACTTCTCGGCACGAACGCAATCGTGGAATGCTCGTGAACACCCCAGCCTCTCGAAGTCCAGACCGACACCACTTTGCTCCACTTCGGTTGCCGCAGAGCCGCGCTGTGAGCTTCTGTTCCAAATCCAATCGGGAAGTTGTTTTGGACCATGTCCTGCCATCGAGCATTGACAGGGCACGAGCCACACAACGATTTATGCCGACAGCTTCTGTCGGGAGGTGTAGAGGTTGATCTTGTTGTAGAGGGTCTTGAGGGCGATGCCGAGTTCGGCGGCGACGGCGGGTTTGTCGCCCTTGTACTTGTCGAGGGTCTGCTGAATGACTTCCTGCTCGATGTCGTCGAGGGTCAGGGCTCTCGGGAAGTTGGTGACGAGGAACGGACGCGACTCCGACTGCGAGGCCTTGCCGCCGACGCTGGTGGGCAGGTCTTCGGCATGAATGATCTTGCCATCCGACAGGATCACGGCATGCTCGATCGCATTGCCCAGTTCGCGGACGTTGCCGGGCCAGTCGTGGGCGCGAAGCAGTGAGACGGTTTCCGGGGCGAGGATGTTTTCGGGAATCTCGGCTCGCTTCATGTGCCGAGCGACCAGCGTGCGGGCTAGGGCGGGAATGTCTTCCTTGCGCTCCCGCAGCGGAGGCAGACGAATCTCGAACGTATTCACGCGGAAGTACAAGTCCTCGCGGAAGCTCCCTTCCGTGACCATGTCCTGCAGATTGCGGTTCGTGGCGCACACGATGCGGACATCGACGTGGATCGTCTCATTCTCGCCGACGCGGCGCAGTTCGCCCGACTCTAAGAACCGGAGCATCTTGACCTGCATGTGCTTGTCGAGTTCGCCGAGTTCGTCGAGGAACAGAGTGCCGCCCTTGGCGATTTCGATGAGTCCCTTGCGAGCGCTTTCGGCCCCGGTGAAGGCCCCCTTCTTGTGGCCGAAGAGTTCACTTTCGACAAGATGTTCCGGCAAAGCCCCACAGTTCACGGCCACAAACGGCATGTTGGCGCGAGGGCTAACCTCATGAATCCGGCGAGCGACCAGTTCCTTGCCAGTCCCGGTCTCACCGAGGATGAGGATGTTCGAATCGGTCGGGCCGATCTTGTTGATCAGGTTCTTGACCCGGTTCATCGACTGCGTTTCGCCGATGATGTCAGTCGTACCGCATGCTGATTTGACCTGACTCTGGAGGGCCAGGGTGCAGTTTCGCAGCTGGTGTTTCGCGACCACACGGTTCACTGCGGTGGAAATCGTAGTCAGATTGGCAGGCTTCAAGACGAAGTCGAAGGCACCCAGCTGGACCGCTTTGATGGCCTCGGGCATGTTGGCATGCCCGGTCTGAATGATGAAGTCAGTGTCGGGAGCCTCCTTTTTCAGGTGCTCGATCACGCCCCAGCCGTCGACGTTCGGCATCTTGAGATCGATGATGGCGCAATCGTAGTGGTGGTCATCCAGCAAGCGGATGGCGGCGGCTCCGTCTTCAGCGACGGTGACTTCGTGTCCCTGCTTCTGGAGTTCGTTTTTGATCACGAGCCGGAGACCGGGCTCGTCATCGACGAACAGAATGCGGAGAGAATAGGTGTTTGGGCTGCTCACTGGGTCAACTCCCTGACGACCTCATCGACATCCTTGTCGACGGCACCGATTGGGTTTCGGCAAATTCGGCCACACGTTGTGGAGCGGGTTGATAACAGAAACCGGCAAAACGGAGCAACAGGAGTCGGCGAGAGGTTTCAGCGGTCAGCAATCAGCAGTCAGCAGTCAGCCAGAGGGGAGCAAGAAAGAACGTCATGCCAGGGTCTTCGGGAGTCTACGAGGGTGGCACGACTTGCGTCCGGGAGGGCATCCGGGATGATGAGTTCGCTGCGGTCGCGAGACCCATGGCGAGACCTCCGAAGTCTCGGAAGACTTCGGAGGTCTGGACGCAACCTTTTTCCTGTCGATCTTTGGAACACTGACTGTGAGCACCCCCGCTGAGCGGCTTCGTCCGTTGTTCTCTCCCGGCGAGTTCGCGAGCGCGATGGATATTGCGGGGGACCTGCTGAAGGCTCACTTCGAGCAAGTCCTAGCCGGGCAGGGGCCGGTGCAGAACTGGACGCATCCGTTGGAGAATATTGATCGAGCGGGACAGCGACTCGACGCAGTTCCAGCGTCTGTGCTCTCTCGGCCAGAGCGAGTGCGAGAACTCATCAGTGAGTGCCTGCACAGCGGCCAGAATTTGCACCATCCGCACTACATCGGGCACCAGGTTCCCGGGCCGCTGCCATTGGCCGGGGTGTTCGATGCCATCGGCACCATCACCAACCAGGTCATGGCCGTGTACGAAATGGGGCCGTGGGCGACGGCGGTGGAGCGGGCACTGATCGAGCGACTGGGGGCTGTCATTGGCCTGCCCGCCGGACAGTTTGCGGGGCTGATTACCAGTGGCGGGTCGATCGCGAACTTGACCGCACTACTGACAGCTCGGAATGTGGTTCATGGAGAGAGTTGGAAGGGCGGGGTGGCGTCGCTCCCGACTCCACCCGTCTTATTGGTGCAGCAAGATGCTCACTACTGCATCGCCCGGTCAGCCGGAATTCTGGGGATGGGGACCAATCAAGTCATTCGGGTCGGCTTAGATGACCAGCGTCGAATGTCTCCGGCAGCGCTCGAAGCCGAACTGCAATCTCACTCAGATCGAGGAATTCCTGTGACAGCTGTGGTGGCGTGCGCGTGTGCGACACCGATTGGAGCGTTCGATCCCCTGGAGGAGATTGCAGACCTGTGCGAAATGTATGGCGTGTGGTTGCATGTCGATGCGGCTCACGGAGCAGCGACAGTGTTCAGCGGGACATACCGCCATTTGGTGAAGGGGCTGGAGCGCGCGGACAGCCTGATTTGTGATGCCCACAAGATGATGCACGTGCCCGCTCTCTGCGCATTTGTGTTCTATAAGCGGGCGGCCCACCGGTTTGCGGCCTTCCAGCAGGATGCTCCATATTTGTTTGACCCGTCGGCTCCGGGGATGGCCGAGTACGACTGCGGGCTGATGACGCTGGAATGCACGAAGCGAGCTGCGGCGTTTGGGTTGTGGGGAGTGTGGAGTACGTATGGCGCGGGGGTGTTTGCGGATCTGGTGGATGCGACGTTTAGTCTGGCGGACGAGGTGTGGCAGTACCTACGAGAGCAGAGGGATTTCGAGGCTCCTTACCGTCCACAGTGCAATATCGTGGTATTTCGGTACGTGCCGCATGGGGGGGATAAGGCCCAGTTGAACGATCTGAATCGGGAACTCCGCCGCCGGTTGATCGAGTCCGGCCAGTTTTATGTCTCGCAAACGACAATTGAGGGTGTGGCCTTTCTGCGGATGACGATTATCAATCCTTTGACGACTCTATCGACCGTGACGGCCTTACTCGACAGGATTCACAAGACGGCCACCGAGCTTTCCGGCGAGAGTTCAACCTGACCAGCTGAGCGGGTCGTTCGCAGATGAGGTGGCAAATGAGCGCGTAAATTGTGTGCGATTTGTGATGGCTCTTCCCGTCAGAGTGATCGTGTCCTAGACTTGGCGGTCATGGAGCAAACAGCGTCGACGTTTGAAAAGCGAATGGCACTGGGGGCTTCTGAACATGCGACAGACCGAGGAATGGCTCGCCATTGAAGGAGGGGACACCCGTGCAGATTCAAATTGCCTGCCGACATGGACACATCCGCGATGAGGTTCGCGAACAGATATCACAGAAGGCTGAGAAGCTACTGACCTATTTCGAACGAGTGACCGCAATTGTGGTGACCATCGATCTGAAGGTGGCCGACCATGTGAAAGTGGAAATCCAAGTCGACGCCGAACACAAGCATGACTTTGTGGCCTCACACGAAGGACCAGAAGTCGTCGCGGCATTTGACCAGGCTCTGCACAAGATGGAACACCAGATCACGAAGTACAAGGAAAAGGTGCAGGATCACCGCCGTGATCGCCCTCTGAATGAGTACACAAAGGGTGAGGTGGCGGATGAGGCGACCGACGACGTGACAGCGTGAATCTGCCGGAACTGAAAATTGCAGACGAATTCGCCCTTGTGCATGTTGGCGGGAGAGGCGAGTCCCTTCTAAGATGTCTTTTTCGGCAACCGTCCAGCTTGTTTTTTGAAGATTCCTCGTCGGGGTCTTTGGGAGCGGTTGGACAAGTCCCTGTCGGACCTGCAACGCGGCTCGTTCTCCGACTTGGGTTTGAGTGAGGATTGGCGATGAAACTGACGGACATCGTGGCGGCGGACGCCGTGATTACAGATCTCAAGGCCACGACCAAAGACGAGGCGATCCGTGAGATCGTCAACTCGCTGCGCGCAGCTGGCAAGGTGGCTTCCGAGCACACCGACGCCATCATTTCCGCCATCATGAAGCGGGAAGAGCTGGGCTCGACGGGAATTGGTCGCGGAGTGGCTGTGCCTCACACGAAGCATGGCTCGGTCGATTCGATCGTGGCGACAGTGGCTCTTTCCGTGAATGGGCTGGACTTTGCGGCTCTGGACGGAGAGGTCGTCCACATTCTGTTCCTGCTGATCTCGCCACCGGATCGTCCGGGCGAGCATCTGCGTGGACTGGAAACGATCACTCGGCATCTGAAGAGCGACGATTTCTGCAGCTTCCTGCGACAGGCGAAAACCAAGGAGCAAGTCATCGACCTTCTGAAGGAAGAGGACGAGAAGCAGTTTTGATCCTGAACCCGCGTCGGGTTCCCTTGTCTGAAGGGGTGAGCAAAGTGCGTTGGCACTGAAATTGCTCATTTCACTCCGATGTGAATTCTGCCTGGTGGTGGGATCGCATCGAAGATTCAGACACCGGAGATGAGTCGTGTTCACCCTAGCCAGAGGAGGATGCCCTGTCATGCCAGTCGCATCCGACCCCGAATCCTTGGAACTCCACGGCAATGATCCGTTGCCCCTCGAATCAGCGTTGGTTCGTCGCGCGGTGCTTGTCAAAAACGCCAATGGGTTGCATTTGTTACCTTGCTCGGTAATTGCTCGCGCGGTAAAGGACTTCCCAGGAACGGTGAAACTGATTCGAGGCAATCGCGAGGCGAATGCCAAATCGATCATGGATGTGATCCAGTTGGGCGCGGTGTGCGGAACAGAACTGGCCTTGGTGATTGAGGGGCCGGGGGGCGCTGAGGTGGCGGATCGAATTGAACAGTTGTTTGACGATGGCTTCATGACCGACCGGTAAGTCGACTTGCCGGTAAGTCGACTTGTATGTCCAGAGAGTTTCGGAGAACGGATCTCCGCAGTGGCCGGAGAGACAGATGCTGTTGAAACGTGGGATCGCGGTCAGTCCGGGTGTGGCGAGTGCCCCCGCCTTGGTACTGGGCCGCGATTTTTTTTCCATCTCACGTAAGACGGTTCGTCCCGACGCTGTCGACGCTGAAATCGCTCGCTTTCGCAAGGCCGTTCAAGAGACATGCGCCGAAATTTCGACGCATGCGGATGACGCGAGTGCCCGGCTGGGCGACAAGTACGGAGCCATTTTCCAAGCCCACCTGGAGCTGGCTCAGGATCCGCTGATCCTCGACGAGATCGTGGAACTGATCTCCCAGCAGTTCCGCTCTCCCGAAGTGGCGGTGCAAACGGTTCTGCAAAAGCAGGCACTCGTGCTGGAGTCTCTCGATAACCCCTACTTGAAAGAGCGTGCGACCGACCTGCACGATCTCGAGCGCGGGCTGCTTCGGCACCTGTCCGGCCTGCAAGCCAACAGCCCGCTGGTGCTGACTGAGCCAGTGATTATCCTGGCTCATAATCTCACCCCGAGCCAGACCGCCCGGCTCGACCCCAAATTCGTCAAAGCCTTCGCGACTGAGGTCGGCGGTCCCACCAGCCACACGGCAATTCTGGCGGGGGCCCTTGAAATCCCAGCCGTCGTCGGCCTGGGCAGCTTCCTGCACTTGGTCAGCGGCGGCGAAATGGTCATCGTCGATGGCGACGATGGCAGCGTCATCATCTCGCCCGATGCCAATGCCATCGTACTGGCTGAGAAAGCCGACCGCATCCAGCGCTCCAAGGACAAGCGGCTGGTCCGGCTCAGCGAAAGGGACTGTTACACCTCTGACCATGTCCGCGTGCCGATCTTCGGCAACATTGAATTCCCGCACGAAGCCCTGCACTGCCGCGAGCGCGGCGCCGAGGGAATCGGTCTGTACCGGACCGAATTCCTGTACATGAATCGCGCCGACGAGCCCACCGAAGAGGACCACTATGCCGCGTACATGGAGGTCGTGCAGACCTTTCCCGATCGGCCCGTCGTGATCCGTACGCTCGATCTGGGGGCTGATAAGGTGCCCGGGATGATGGAGAGCGTGTTCAGCGATTTCGCCAACCCGGAACTCGGCCTCCGCAGCATTCGCGTCAGCCTGCACGACAAAGAGCGGTTCAAGGTTCAACTGCGGGCCATACTGCGGGCGGCGGTCCACGGCGACGTGCGCATCATGTTTCCGCTGATTTCCTCGCTGGGCGAACTGCGCGAGGCGAAAGCGGTCCTGCGCGATGTGGCCGAAGACCTGCAAGAGAGCGGAATCCCTCACCGCGGGGACATTCCGGTCGGCATGATGGTGGAAGTTCCGTCCGCCGCACTCATGGCTCCGGAGTTCGCCAAAGAGGTTTCCTTCTTCTCCATCGGCACGAACGATCTGATTCAGTATACTCTGGCAGCGGATCGTTCTGATCCCGCCGTCGCGCGGTACTACAACTCCGCCGATCCGGCAATTCTCCGAACGATCAAGATGGTGGCTGATGCGGCTGCTAAGGCCAAAATCAGTGTGACGATCTGTGGACAGATGTGTTCTGATCCCCGGTTCGTGCCGTTGTTCATTGGCCTAGGAGTTGAGCGTCTCAGCTTAACCCCGCAGGCCATCCCCGAAATCAAGGAACTCATCCGGCACCTTTCCACCCGCAAGGCGTGGGAGATTGCCGTCGGAGCCTCTGAAATGGATCTGGCCCGTGAAATCGACCAGTTCCTGCTCGGAGAAGTGAAAAAACTGTTGGCGACGACAGACGAGGAAGAATGAACCTTGCGGTTCAGCCCCTCATCCGACTCGCCGTTCTGAATTCAGTGTTTGCGAACAGTGTGCTCGTCGTAGAAATCAGCGTGAATCGAAGTTCCTCCCCTTTCGGCCCTTGCCTCGTCGGTTGCCTGACAACCGCGACGGGAGTGTGCGCGACCGGAGGCCTCGATTTCGAAGACATCGCCCACTTTGGCGATCTTCTGATGACCGCGAGTTGGCTGCCGGATCAATCACAAAGCCCACCGGTTGCAACCGGTGGGCTTTCTTTGCGAGTCCCGCGGATCGCGATGATGCGGCACCCTGTTCGCCTTTCCCCTCGAAAGGCCACCCATGAAAAAAGAGATGTTGGTCAATGTGATCCAGCCGGAAGAATGCCGGATCGCGATTGTGGAAGACGGCGTGCTGGAGGAGTTGTATGTTGAACGCTCCAGCCAAGAACTGATTGTCGGGAACATCTACCGGGGCCGCGTGGTCAATATCGAATCGAGCATCCAGGCGGTGTTCGTCGATTTTGGCATCGGGCGCAACGGGTTCCTGCACGTCAGCGATGTCGAACATCAATACTACAAGCACCTGGTCCCGGAGCGTGAACGTCCGGGCCGGGGGCGCGAGAAGATCAACGAGCGGAGCGTCAAACTCAAGCCGCCGATCCAGGAGATCTTCCAACGCGGCAGCGAAGTGCTGGTCCAGGTCATCAAGGAAGGGATCGGCACTAAGGGGCCCACCCTTTCCACCTACGTCAGCATCCCCGGTCGCTATCTGGTCCTGATGCCTGGGCTCCAGCGCCTGGGCGTCAGCCGCAAGATTGAGGACGAAGATGTCCGCCGTCGGCTGCGGCAATCGCTCCGCGACATCGTCCCGCCCGAGGGGCTCGGCTTCATCGTCCGCACAGCGGGGGTCGATCGCTCGACGCAGGATCTGCACCGCGACATGAACTACCTGCTCCGGCTCTGGAAAACGCTGGTCAAGCGGCTCGAGAAGCTGCAAGGGCCGGGCGTGATCTATGAAGAATCGGACATGATTACCCGGACCATTCGGGACATCTACACAGCTGACATTGAGTCGATTCAGATCGATGAGCCAGACGCCCTCGAACGTGCCCGCGAATTCATGGAGGTCGTTCTGCCCCGGCACGTCGACCGCATCACCATGTACGAAGGCCGCGAGCCGATCTTCCACAAGTACAAGATCGAAGAGGAAATCAGCCGCATCCAGAGCCGCCGTGTGCCCCTCCCCGCTGGTGGTTCGCTGGTGATCGACCAGACCGAAGCCCTCGTCGCCATCGACGTGAACTCCGGGAACTTCCGCAACTCCGACTCCGACGCCGAAAAGAACGCCTATCAGGTCAACATGGCCGCAGCTGGGGAAATCGCCCGGCAAATCCGGCTGCGTGACCTCGGCGGGGTGATCGTGAACGACTTCATCGACATGCGGGACGAGCGTCATCGCCGAGCCGTCGAGCGGAAGCTGTGCGAATGCCTCGAACGAGACCGGGCCCGGACCAAGGTGCTGCGGATCAGCCCGTTCGGCCTGATCGAAATGACTCGGCAGCGGATTCGTCCGTCACTGCGCCGCAGCATTTACGAGGACTGCCCGTGCTGCCGAGGCGTGGGTCAGGTGAAGACCACCGAAAGCATGGCGATCGAAGTCATGCGGGCCTTGATGACCAGGGCCAATCACAAGGATGTCGCTCGCATTCAAGTGGAGGTGCAGGCCCGCGTGGCCGAGTACCTGATCAACAAGAAACGCCGCGAAATCATCGATCTGGAAGAGAAGTACGACGTTCTGGTGAACATCGTCCCCGCTGTGAATGGCGGCCCGGATCACATGATTATCAAGTGCTTGAACGACATCGGGGCGGAAGTCACATTTCTTCCCGCCGCAGACTCGTACAAGAAGCGCTGATCGGCTAAACTGTCACGTTCCCATTTTGGTCCAATCCGGGCCAGAATGGGGACTGCTCACTCAACGCCTTGTGCTGCAATGGGTTACACCATATAGCCAAGCCTCGGGGATCGACTGAAGATGTTCGCGATTATCCAAACTGACGGCCGCCAGATTCGTGTTTCCGAGGGAGATGTCGTCGACATCGACCTGCGGGAGTCGGGCAATGCCTCCGGGACTTTGACCTTCGATCAGGTGCTGCTCGCCAATGCGGGTGCCGCCAGCGTGATCGGTCGCCCAGTGATTTCCGGGGCCACGGTGACTGCGGAGATCATGATTCCGCTCAAGAAGGGCGAGAAGCTGGAGATTCAAAAGCTCCGCCGCCGCCACAATTCGCGTCGCCACACCGGCCATCGCCAGAAGTACACCCAGATCAAGATCACCGGCATCTCGATCCCCGGCCTGCAGAAGGCCGAGACCTCGACCCCCGCTTGATTGCGGTCGCTGGTGCAGCATTGAACTTCAAATCCCTCCTGGGAACCAGGAGGGATTTTGCATTGGCATTACAGGATACTTTCGTCTGGACGATTCGAGTTCGGAGAGACGAATTCTGAACCTCCTGTCGTCGCACTTTTGGTATCAGTGGTGTGCGGGGCGATTTCGATTGAGGTTTCTGCCTCTACGGTGTCGTTCGTCTCCGGACGGAGTCGGTGAATCACAGCCGCGATAAGAACGGCTATCGAAGTGTGGATTCCCAGCAAGGCGGCTTTGCTCCAGGCAAAGCCACCATTCACATATGGTGTCCCCAATGGCAACAGAGATCCATCTTTGAAAGGCCACCACGGGATCGCGCATATCATCCCAAATGCGACAAAGAACCACATCCAAAACCGGGACAACCGATATTGACCCGCACTCATGGCTAACATCGCCACAGTACAAGCGATACCGACTACGAGCCATTCGTAGCGTCGTTCCAATTCAAGATCGGGTTGATTGAGGTCGTGATGGCCGTGGAGTACACCGAGAAATAACAAGGAAAAAATGCCCAACAAGAGACCCGCAAAGAACCCGATTGCTCCTCGTAGAATTAGAGTTGATTTCGAAATCGATGGAGGCATTCCGTCAATCATGGGATTTCGTCTTTCCAGAAGCGGTTGCCGCAATGACATTGCTGTAATCATTGCCAGATCAGGGCGGTAACGTCTACGTCGTTGTGTCAATTGGTGAATCGACACGATCCGCGTTGAGCAGATCCAGCACTTCAGGGCAGTAATAGATTCTCCCCGACTTCCGCGTCGGGTCCGACTCTCGCAGAATCTTATGCTCCAAGAGCTTGTTCACATTCTGGGAGGCCGCACGATGCGTGACGCCAAGCAATTTTTGAACCGACGAGATCGTCAGATAAGGTGTCTCCAGCAGGTGGTCCACCACGGTCAAAATGTTGGACGAGGCGGAGGTCCTCTGCAATCGCTGCCGCAACTCCTGCTGTAGATTCAGCAACCGCCGAGCCCGATTGGCGGCGTCCTGCGACTGCTCTTCGATCCCCTGGGCAAAGAACATAATCCACTCCTCCCACATCCCATGCTGGCTGACCTGTAACAGATGGTCCTTGTACTCCTCATCGTGCCGTTCCAGATAGGCACTCAAGTACAGCAGCGGCTGGGGTAGGCATTGACGCTGGCAGAGCATCAGCGTGATCAACAGCCGCCCCACACGACCATTCCCGTCCATGAACGGATGGATCGCCTCGAACTGGTAATGGGCCAGGGCCAGTTGAACGACCACCGGGAGTTCGCCGGGGGCATTCAGGAACTTCTCGAAATCACGCAGCAGCGGGTTCAACTGGTCCGCAGCCGGGGGAACGAATCGCGCTTGATCGAAGTCCTGCCCCGTGCGACCGATGAAGACGGGGCAATCCCGGAACCTCCCCGGTCGCTTTTCGCTGCCGCGTACACCGTCCATGAGTTTTTCATGGACCTCGCAAATCAACCGCAAACAGAGCGGCAGATCCTTCAGTCGAGCCAACCCATGGTTGAGTGCCCGCACATAGTTGATGACTTCATACACATCATCCACGGGAGGCGAACGGTCGTCCGGCTGGGCCTCAAACAGCAGCAACTGGTCGAGTCGAGTGACCGTTCCCTCGATCTTGCTGGACAGAACAGCTTCTCGCCGCAAAAACGGACTGATGAGCAGGTAGGCATTCGGAAGCAACCGACCGACTCCCGCCAATTCTCCCAATGCCCGTTCCGCCGAAACGAGTCGGTTGACGAGCGTGGGTGAATACTTCAAAGTGGGCGGCAACGGGTTCGGCACATATGTCCAGTGCCCCGATGTGGACCTCTCCAGCTTCCCCGGAGCGTCTTTCTTGAAGTCTTGTGGGCGCAACTCGTTCTCCCTGAATCAGTTCAACCGAATGATACCAAAGTAGCATTTGCACGACGTGAATGATACTTATTCATGAAAAAGTATCATTCGCTTCGGGAATGGCGGCGGTCTCGCCTCTCGATCAGCCTGCATCGACAGGAGTCACGCTGGATGAAATACGATCTTCTGATGTCTCGCCAAGTCGTGTTTGGCTGGGGGCGACGAACCGAAGTCGGACGGCGGGCGGCGGGGCTGCGCTCGACCTCGGAAAGCCGTGTCCGCTCTCGCCACCAACCTGCCCTACGGCTTCACTCCCCGGTACAGCGTGCAAATTCCAAACGTGAACGGTCGGCAACTCAGCTGCGTCAACCCACATTCGGCGAGATCGCGGACGAATTCCTCGCCGCTCGGGAACTGCAGCACCGACGCGGGCAGGTAGTTGTACGCCGACTGCTCACTCTTCGAAAACCATTGCCCCAGCTTCGGCAACACATGGCGAAAATAGAACAGGTAGAGCTTCCCCAGCACGCTATTTGTCGGGCGTGAGAACTCGAGGATCGCCACCTGCCCGCCCGGTTTGCAGACGCGGACCATCTCGCGCACGCCCGCCTTGTAGTCGGTCACGTTCCGGATGCCGAAGGCGACCGAGACAATCTGATACGTGTCAGACGGCAGGGGCAGCTGCATCGTGTCGGCCTCGATGAAATCGAGCGTCGCGGTGCTCTCGTCGGTGCGCGCCTTCCGGCCTTTCACTCGAGCCCGGTCGAGCATCTCGGGAGTGAAGTCAGTCCCGGTGACGGGGACCGTGTGCCCCGCTGCGTGCCAGAACGCAATCGCCAGATCGCCGGTGCCCGTGCAGACATCCAGAATCGGAGACGGCCCCTGCGGCGGCACCAGCTCGACGGTCTTCTTCCGCCACCAGATGTCGATGCCCAGCGACAGAAAGTGATTCAGAAAGTCATACCAGCCCGCGATCGCGCCAAACATCTGGCGGATGCGCTGACCCGATTTGTCGACAGGAGCCACAGACATCGAAAGCATCTCAAGGGAAGGTCAACCAGCCATGCCGATTCCATCTACGCCACCGCAGACGACCGGAATTCTTAACCGCTGGTTCGCATCTTAGCGAACCGGGTGAGGAGAGCGTGAGCGGTTACGGGCTGGCGATTACCACCGGGCGGGGGCGAGGCTCTTGCCGAGCCGCTCTTGCGAGAAAACGTCGCCCCTGGCTCGCGGCTCAGCAGGAGCTTCGCCCTCCCGAACTGCCTGGCCATCACTTCAATACATCAACTGGCCGGAACACTACGTCCGAATCTTCGCCAGCGTCAGCAGCACGAACGATGTCCCGTACGACTGGTGATAATCGTAGAACGGGAAGTCCCACCACGAGCCGTCCTTCTCCTGCCGCACCAGCAGTGTCCGGGTCAGATGAGCCTGGTACAACGGACGCTTCTCCGCGGGGAGCTGTTCGATGCACCACGCCGCGTAGTAATGGCCGAAGTAGTAGAAGTACCCCGCCACTTGGAACCACGCCTCATGCGGGACCGGACGTTTGCGACCGATGTCGAGCCACCCATTCCGCGTGAACAGCCGGTCGAGCCAGTCGGTCAGCACCTGGTCCGTGATCGTCGTGTCACCCCACAGACGCAGGGCCACGTTGCATGCCTGCGACCGGCCCAGACTCCCGCCGGGGCGATTGATGCCGCGCCGAGGTTTCCACTTCAGGTACTCACCGTACAGGTAACTATGATCGGGCAGGCGTTGCCGCTGGGTGGCGTCGATCGCTCGCTGGACCAGCTTCGTGGGAGCCTCGAACCCGGCTTGCTTGGCCTCATAAAATGCGACCAGCACAGCTGCGTTGACGAAGCTGATCGAGTCGCTCGACGGCTGCTTCGTCTCGTACCGCATGTCGTAATAGCCCCAGCCGCCATCGACCGATTCGTACCGTCCGAGCAGGTCGATCTGCTGCCGGATGAGGGTGCCGATGGTTTCCGAACGGACCTTGTCATCCGTCTTGAGCTTGAGCAGCCGCACCAGAGCCTGGATCGAATAGCAGTGTGTCCAGATGTTGTAGAGCGCATCGCCCGTCGCTCGCCGGACCGACGGCAGATTCTCAAACAGCCACTTCTCTCCGCGCTCGATCGATTGCTTGACATCGGCTCGTTCGCCGCCCGTTTCCATCAGCGCGGACAGACTCATTGCGGTAACAGCCGCCTTGAACGCATCATGCGAACCGGGAATCGGCGAGTAGATGTTGAGGTCTTTGGTCAGCGTGGCCGACCCCCACGACCCGTTGGGCCGCTGCTCCAGCAAGAGGAAATCAACCCCTCGGCGAATCGCCGCGTCGAGTTCCTCGCGCGGCACCGGCGGGATCTCTGCAGGTCGCGGGAAGTCGTCGACCTCGGGAGCGGCGACTGCCTCATCCGCGACGGCCGAACGTCCGAGCACGACTCCCGCCGTCAGAGCCAGCCACGACCGGCGGGTCCAGGTTTCCATCGTCATTGTTTGCTCCTGCATAGGGCGGAGGGCCACAAGCGTCGGCCCGAGGTCTGTTCTCTCAGATCAGCCGGACCTTGTCGAGTGCGAGTCGGAGAGTGCCAGAAAAGTCGCCAGCCGCCCCGCCACTCGTACCAGGGTCTCCGCATCTTATCGCTTGGAATTTGCAGGAGCAGAGTCTCTATTTCTACTGTCCGGTTTAGGTTCTGAACTGGTTCCTCAGTGGCGGCAAGAGGTTACGGGATTTGTAGCGGTAGGCCCTCGCGAGTTCATGGCGTTGGAGCCAGCGTTGGGCGGTCGCGGCGATGTG
>JAYTCW010000512.1:0-4844 GCA_043736295.1 Planctomycetota bacterium
GAAGCCACTGGCCATCAACGCGGAGCAACTGGAGCGGGTCAAGCGATGCCTCGGGAAAGAGGAGGGAGGAGAGAGGAGAGAGAAGAGCCAGAGGGACTCTACTGCCCCTCAACGCTCAACCCTCAACTCTCAACCTCTTCTCATGGTCGGGTACAATCGCCGGTTTGCCCCGATGGCGGTGAAGCTCAAGCAGCACTTCGCGGGCGTGCATCCGCTGAGCATTCATTACCGCGTGAACGCGGAGACCATCCCGCCGGAACACTGGGCCGCTGATTCCACCGAAGGGGGCCGCATCGTCGGCGAGGCGTGCCACTTCCTCGACTTCTTTGCTTTCTTGACTGACTCGACACCGGTGTCGGTCGATCGCCACGCGGTTGACCGCTCGTCTGCGGATGATGTCCAGCTGCTCGTGACCTACGCCGACGGGTCGGTGTGTCATCTGAGCTATACGACGACAGGAGCCAAGGCCACGAGTAAGGAACGAGTGGAGGTCTTCGGCGGTGGCCGCAGCGGCCTCCTCGACGACTTCCGGTCGCTGCAACTCGACACTGGCTCGAAGCGAGTCCTTAACCAACGCAACTGGTTCTCTCAAGACAAAGGCCACGCCGCCGAGCTGGCCCGCTTCATCCAAGCGGTCAGGCTCGGACAGCCGATGCCGATCTCGCTGGAGTCGCTTCTCGCCACAACCGAACTGAGCTTCGCCGCCGCCAAGTAGGCTGGGCAATCCTGCCCGTCCCCCATCGTCGGGTGAAGTCAGACATCTCAGAATCACAAATGTTGGAATCAACCCACAAGCACCGGCCAAGTGAGTCCGTCCCCCATCTCAAGGGACGGGCAGGATTGCCCATCCCACGACCGAGCAACCCGCACTCTTGAACATCCTCTTCTTCTGCCACTACTTCCTGCCCGAGGTCAACGCCCCGGCGTTGCGGACGCACGAACATGCGGTGCGTTGGGTGCAGGCTGGCCATACGGTCACGGTCGTCACGTGCATGCCGAACTGTCCCGATGGCGTTGTGTTCGGGGGGTATAAGAACCGACTGAAGTCGCAGACGGAAATCGTCGATGGCATCAGAGTCGTGCGAGTCTGGACGTGGATCGCTCCGAACAAGGGGATGTTCTTTCGCACCCTGAACTACGTCAGCTACATGGTCAGTGCGGTCTGGTCGGCGCTCTGGCTTCCGCGTCCCGATGTGGTCGTATCGACCTCGCCGCAGTTCTTCTGCGGCTGGGCGGGGGTCTGGTATCACTGGCTCCAGCGGGTGCCATTCGTACTCGAAATTCGCGACATTTGGCCCGAGTCGATTGCAGTTGTCGGGGCCATGCAGAAGGGGCTGGCCATGTGGGTTCTCGAATGGCTTGAACGGCGGATGTACTTGGCCGCCGACCGAATCGTGACGGTGGGTCATGGGTACAAGGATCAGATTGCCGCGAAGGTGCCGGTGGGCGATCGCATCTCGGTGGTCATGAACGGCGTCGATGCCGGGTTGTTCTCGCCGAGGCCGCGTGATGAGGCGTTCCTTTCTCAGTGGAAACTGGCGATGAAGTTCGTCTGTTCGTATGTCGGCACGATTGGGATGGCTCACGGGTTGGAGGTCGTGGTTCGAGCGGCGCGCATTTTGCGAGAACATGGCCGTACCGACATCGCGTTCCTGATCGTGGGTGATGGGGCACGACGGGAAGAACTCGAAAGGTTGGCGGACGAAGCGGGCGTCAATGACCAAATCATCTTCACACGCCGCATGTCGCGGGACATGATGCCGACCGTACTGGCCAGTTCGGATGCGTGTCTGGTCCACCTCCGCAAGACGGAACTCTTCGAGACAGTCGTCCCCTCGAAGATCTTCGAATCGATGGCGATGGGCTGCCCGATCATCATGGGGGTCCGGGGCGAATCGCGAGCGATCGTGCAGGCGGCGGGAGCTGCGATCGATATGGAGCCGGAGTCGGAGACCGACCTTGTCGAAGCACTGGTTCGACTGGCGGACGACACGCCCTTTCGCGAATCGCTCTCACAATCCGCGCGGGCTTACGTCCTTGAACACTACGACCGCAATCGGCAAGCGGCGAGGATGCTCGATGTCTTCGAGTGCCTCAACCAACCGTAGGACGGGCACATTTGCCCGTCGGTATTGAGAGTCGCGAGTCCGTGTGCGAAGATGCTTCGGGCGGGCCAAAGTGATACATTCTGACGTAGCCACGTTTCGCCAGCACCTGGGCCAATTGGCTCGCGTGCTCGCGTGCCCGCGATCTGGGGAGGGGCAGCTACGACTCATTTCGATCCGTGTGAAGTATCGCTGACCTTGTTCAACGAAGATTCATCTGACGGACGGACAAATGTGCCCGTCCCACGTCACGGCGGGCTGGTCTGTCGACTAACATCCCCTTGATGACCCCACCCCAATCCTCTCGACTCGCCCGTTGGTATCAACTGCTCCAGCATCACCGTGCGGATCAGCTGTGGCGGCGCGTCATGAAGCTGGTGGTGGGGATGCTCTGGTCGCCAAGGCTCTCGAAGGCAGAAGAAGCACTCGCAACTTCTGCTCGGGTGCGCGATGACCTCATCGCGCTGAAAACATTAGGCTCGCGTCGTGCGGCCCGCGTGTCCTCGCATCCGACCGACCTCGCCCTGCCCGAGTTTGTATTCCTCAGCGAGAGGCGAGTGTTCACTTGGCCGATCGATTGGCGATGTGCCTCGGTCGCCCTGGTGTCCCAGCTGTGGCGGTTTCAGCTGCATGATCAGGACGCCCTCTGGCCACTGGTGGACGGCCAATTCGAGCTTCTGTGGAAGCATGCTACCGATTGGGCCACAGCTCATGAGCGACCGACACGGGAGTCTGCCCAGGATGGCTGGCACCCGTTCTGCATCTCGCGGCGATTGGCAAACTGGCTCCAATGGTGGGCACTCAGTCCGCCTTCCGAGACGCAGCAGGAGTTGATCCTCAGAAGTGCCGCGAGTCAGGCGGCCTACCTGACTGATCATCTTGAATGGGACTTACGCGGCAATCACCTGTTGTTCAACTTGTGGGCAATGGGCTTGTCCGCTGCGTTCTTTGAGGGGGCACTGGGCGACCGCTGTCTGGCATTGATCGATGCCCATCTTCCGGAGCAGATCGAAGAGCAACTCACTGAAGAGGGCGAGCACTTCGAACGAGCGACCGCGTATCACATTGAGGTCGCGGAAATCTTCTTGGATCTCCGCGAGACTCTCCGCCCATTCCGTCCGCGACTCTCGGCCCAGTGCGGATCGATCGCGGCGAGCATGACGAACCTCGTGGTCGGTCTCTCTCACCCCGATGGCGACCCGCCGCTGTTTGGCGACTCGACGCTGCAAGTGCGACCGATACTCGATGACCTCAAACGGTCCTATGTCAACTCGCTCGACTCACCGTCCTCCCGGCAAGCCAGGGCCCGCATGTGGGGAGACTACTGGGTCTGGCGGCACGACGATGACTGCCTGATCTTTGACACGGGGCCAGTCGGTGCCGATGAACTCCCGGCACATGCGCATTGCGACTTACTGGGGTTCGAGGCGAGCATTGGTGGGCACAAGCTGTTTGTCGATTCGGGTGTGTCGAGCTACGAGGACGACGCGGACCGCCGCTACTGTCGTTCGACAGCTGCTCATAACTGTTTGGAGATCGATGGCATCAGTCAGTGCGATGTGTGGGGCAAGTTCCGGATGGGGTATCGAGGTCACTCGCTGCTGCTGGACGAAGGGCACCGGAGCGGGATCTGGTGGTGCCAGGTGAGCCACGATGCGTACCGCCGGATCGGCATCCCGGTCGTCGCCCGGCACTTCGAATGCCGCGATGACGGGACGTGGGCCTGCATGGATGTCTTGTGGGGGAGCGGAGTCCACGAACTCGTGTCGCGTCTGCATCTGCATCCGGATGTGCAGGTGATGCAGATAACCTCGCCCGAGGTCGTGCTGCGAGTGGGCGATCAGAGAATCAAGATCGTGTTCGAAGGGGCTGAAGGGGTGCTGACCACGGCCTCGGGAAGGTACTGCCCGGAGTTCGGGCGTGTGGTGCCGATCACCGTGCTCGAGTTTCGCCGCAAGACCAAGGTGCCCGCGGTGGTCAAGTGGACATTGTCGCGGGAGTAGGACGAGTTCAACAGCCCTTCTTATGGAACATACTCGGCCACTCATCCATCTCTGCTGCGTCGTCGGGGCGCGGCCTAACTTCATGAAGATGGCCCCCCTGTTGCGAGCCATTGACGCCGATCCGGATTTCCAGGCGACGCTCGTCCATACCGGCCAGCATTACGACCCGAGCTTGTCTGGGGTGTTCTTTCAGGAACTCGGCATGCGGACTCCCGACGTGCATTTGAATGTGGGGTCGGGGCGGCAAGGAGAGCAGACCGCACGCATCCTGGAAGGGATGGAGAAGGTTCTCGAAGTCGGGCCGGGGAATGAGGCCCGATTCGACCGCCTCATCGTCGTGGGAGATGTGAACTCGACGATGGCCGCTTCGCTCGCAGCTGCCAAGCTCTGTATCCCGATTGCCCACGTCGAGGCCGGTCTACGCAGCTGGGACCGTACGATGCCCGAGGAGATCAACCGACTGGTGACCGATGCCCTGGCGGACCTGCTGCTGGTCTCCGAGCCGAGCGGGATCGAGAACCTCCAGCGGGAAGGCCACCCCGACCGGAACATCGTGCATGTCGGCAACATCATGATCGACACGCTCCAACGGCAATTACCACTGGCCAGACAGCGGACGATTCTTCGGGAACAAGGACTAAGAGGCTATCCGAAAAGCCAAGTATCCCTCAAACCGCACTAGCGACTGGAGTTGCCGGGGTGGGGCGGTACTTGAAGGGGGCTGATTTCGGGGTGG
>JAYTCW010000513.1:0-15816 GCA_043736295.1 Planctomycetota bacterium
CCACAACGCCAGGAAGCGTGGAAAAGCCCTACTCGAATCGCTGATTCAGAGCCTCGTGGTCGTACCTCCCCGGAACACCGTATGAGCCTAGAACTAAACGCCCCCAAGATTTAAAACACCGTTTTGGACCGCGAACCGGGACAAACCCTCTTCCGAAAATGTCTCTGCTTTTGTGAGTGCGTGTTCCCGGTGTTTCACCATGGATCGAGGGTTCGAGTTGCCTTCGGTCAACTGACAAACGAGCAGATTCGAAAAAGACGAGCCGAGGAGTTGAATTCGTGGAATGAGTTTGTCGGTTCGCTGTCGGAGATCATAACCTCGGATGGCAGACCTGGAATTACAAGCCGTCGTTCCGTCCAAGAATGGTCCGCTTTGAATGCGAGATGCGGTTTGTCGTTAGGAGTCTATTCACGGACATCGAATAGTTCTTCGGGAGAGATACCGGTTGCTGCCGTTACGTTGGCAGCTGACTGAGCGAGTTCGTTCAGTAGGTCGAGGTGGGCTCGCTGGTTCTGGATGAGGCTGGTTCGAGCTTGGACGACTCGGACGACATCGACTTCGCCCTCCAGGAATCGTTGCTCCAGGCTTTGCAGCTCTTGAGGCAGATTGGCGGGACCGATTTCCGCCGTGTCTTCGGTCAATGTAGTGAGGGCTTGCGCGTAGCGGTCCCAGGCCGCTTGCGCTTCCAGGTCCGCCCGGCGCTGGAGTTGTTGCCAGGCTGTCACGCGCTGATTGAGTTCGGCGATGCGTTGCTGTTCGAGTGGTTGCCCCGAGTTGAGAACGGGCAGGTCCATCTGGGCTCGTAGTCCGAGAAAGGTGGTTCCATCCGCACCACGTTGATAGTACGGACCGACTTGCAGGTCTGGCGTCCGCCCGGCATGGGCTAGGCACATTCCGGCTCGGGCGGCGTCAACATCTGCCTGAGCGGCCATGACATCGGGGCGGGACAAGGCACGTCCGGTGATGTCGAAGGCCACGGAATCATTTTCAAGTCCCCACGAGGGCAGCTTCCACGGCAATGATTTCAGATCACCATCGAGCGGGAGCGGAGTGTCAGGGGACATTCCGAGTTGACGTTTCAGATCGCGAAGTGCGGTCTCGTGATTGGCCTGGGCCAGTCGCATCTGCTGTTGCGTCGATCGGGCATCGACGCGGACGATGGCCACATCTGCCGCAGAAGCCTGCCCAGCTTCGAGCTGCTTCTCCAAGGTTCGCAGCAGTCGCTGGTTGTTGTCGTGACTGGCCTGGGCGAGTTCGTGGATGCCTCGCATGTAGAGCACATTGAAGTACAGCCGCTCGGTCTGAGCCACGTTGAGCAGCTCGGCCTGATGAATGTTCCAGCGGATGCTGTTCAGAGTCGAGGCAGCCCCTTCCTCCCGGAACTGTTGTTGATGGGCGAGCTGAATCGTCTGCATCAGGAGGACATAGTGAGACGTCGAACCCGGGCCGCCGATTTTGGCGTCCTGCCAGGGAGTGACCTGGACCTGCACAGACGGATTAAACGGATAAGTCTGCGCGACCCCGAGAGCAGCGGAGCCGACCGAGTCGTTTTGGCGGATGGCGATGAGATCGGGGTTTTGCGACAGGCTGAGAGAAATGCACCGGGGCAGAGAAGTAGTGCTCTCATGAGTGGCCTCGGCCGATGCCAGTTCGATGTCTGGTGCTAATTCGAGATCGGTTTGTTGGCTGGGTGCGTGATTCGTGATGGCAGTCGATGAGTACGAACTCGACGCAGACGCCTCAATTCGTGCTGTCTCCGCTGATCGGCACCCGCAATAGAGGAGCATGATCGCGCAGGGCCAGCTCGACAATCTCACCTGCATCAGCATCGGGGGACTCTCACAGGTCGCTGAGTTCGGACTCCAGACGGGAGTCCGGTTGTGCCTCGGAATCGGCTTTCAGCACCTGCACCATAAATCGGCGTCGAGCCGACTATGCCCGAAGTGCAACAAGTCCGGGTGATGCCGAGTTCCTCTGAAGTGTCCTCGCGTGCCGTTTGTGCGCGACATCGGCGTCCCACGCGAGAGGCAAACGAAGGGGAGTTTGCGGGATATTCCGACAGAAAGTCGCCAAGCGAGCGAAGGTCGTTTCGATTCCTGCCGAATTCCCCTTGAGGGTCCAATACTCGTGATGTACTCTTATTGGGTACAATTGACCCCGAAACGGGTACAGGCATGAACTCGGAATCTCTCGCCACAGTTTTGTTTTCCAAAGCGCGTCGGGCGGTGCTGGGGTTGATCCTCAGCCATCCGGATCGAGCGTTCTACCTTCGTGAAATCGTCAAACTGACGGGGTTGGGGATCGGGCAATTGCAGCGTGAGTTGGAGCAACTCACCACGGCGGGCATCATCCGCCGTTTCGAGCAAGGGAGGCACGTCTATTTTCAGGCGGACCAGAACTGCCCCGTCTACGACGAATTGCGTGGAATCATTCACAAGACAGTCGGAGTCGCCGACGAGTTGCGTCGGGCCCTCTCCCCGCTGCGAGACCGCATTCGGGCGGCGTTCATTTTCGGATCAGTCGCGCGAGGGGAAGAGAACTCGGACAGCGACTTGGACGTGATGGTCATTGGCGACGTCACATTGGCCCAAGTCGTGGAGGCGGTTCGAGGCTCGGAAGCGACACTCTTGCGACCAGTGAATCCCACCGTCTACCCGGTGAAAGAATTCACGACGAAGCTGGCCGCCGGTCAGCACTTCTTGACGAGAGTCATGGACGGAGAAAAGCTCCTGTTGATTGGAGACGAGCCTGAATCACAGTATAGTAGTCCGACTGTGATGCCTCTGGCGGTCCAATGCGACCGCTTGTGGCACCCGGCGTAGAGTCACTGGAGTTCTTCGGTTTTTCAGTTGGAGGACGAATGAAATGGAATGGTTTGAAGAACTTCCTTTGAATTACTCAGCGATGGGAGCCAGGTCTGCTTTGCGGTTACTCAAGCGGGCTTACACCAAGGCACCAGTCTTGGAGCAGGTCGCAACCCTCGCCGGGCTGCAAGTGGGCCAGATCAATTTCAATCAGGCCGCAGAATTGCTCCCCATGGAGATCATGAACGAAGCTGCTCGCGAAGGACGAATGGCGAATCTTCTAGCCGAAGTGTTGATTGACAAAGCCGCCGCCCGCATCCACGACGAGATGTGGAGAGTGCTTGGCGATGGTGCCCCTCAAATCCATACTGCTGCTTTGGGAGCCAAGGCGGATTATGACCGTGCCGCTGCACTCCCGAGCGCATCTGTTCCGATGGTCAATGGAATAGCGGGTGACCTCCAGAAGATCGTCAATGTTTCAGCTTTCTTTAGTGACGCAGCGATGCTTCGTTTCGAGCTAGCGCAACGCGAGGCGAGAGTCTTGCGGATAGAGGTTCATGGGATAGGTGAAGGCACCGGTTGGCTTGTTGCAGAAAATATTGTTCTGACAGCTTTCCACGTGATTGAGAAAGCTATCGACAATCTCACCAAAGTTGCTACCCGATTCGATTACAAGTTTGTCCCTGAACTCGGCGGAAAGCTGTTGTCGAAAGGCCGCGAAATCAAGCTTGCAAAGGAACATCCGCTTCTTGCAAGTAGCCGTCACGCAGTAACGGATATCGAACTCTCCGAACAAGGTCCGAGCGATGCTAACTTGTTAGACTTCGCGCTACTTCGGCTAGCGGAACCAGTGGGAAAGCAGGGAATCGGATCAGGTGGGCAGGGTGAAGAGCGGGGTTGGTTTCGCCTACCAACGGAAGTGCATGACTTCAACACGGCTGAGGGGCTCTTCGTACTCGGGCATCCTCAACTCAAGGGGGATGAGGAAGCGGGGCCTCTGAAGTTGACGCTTGCATTGCCTTCTCAAGCCGAAATGATTACCTCCATGAACCGCGTCCGCTATTCGGTAAACACGGAAGGAGGAAATTCTGGATCTCCGGTCATGGATCAACGTCTAATGCCTGTTGCGCTTCATCATGCGGGCTCTGTGGGCACTCCCAAATGGGACATCAAAGGAGTGTGGAAAGGTGGGTTCAATCAGGGGACCCCATTACATTTGATCGTCGCCGAGATTCGCCGCCAACTTGCAGGTTCTGCAATTCTCGACGAATTGTCTTTGTGAGCTGCGGGAGCAACCAATGATTTTCAATAACAATACTATCATGCCGATCGAATTGGCTCAATCCATTGCGAGTTTCTCGCGTAGCATTGCGAGGTTGAGTGTCGATGGCTCTGCGTGCGCGACAGCATTCCTTGTGAGTAAGGATATTGCACTGACTGCTGCGCACGCATTCGGTAATCCCTCTGATGGAAAAGACGGCCTGATCGAACTTGACTTCGATTACGTTCCCGATAGGAAGGCATCTGCCGACAATTCGTTTCTCGACGTGGCTCCCTACCCTTGGGACAACGAAGCAGCGGGTAAATTGCATCTAATTCTGTCTGACGCTTATCCCAAGGACGAGGGTCGACTACAAATCATGCAAATGGCGAGTGTCGAACGTCGTCATTTATTTCAATCGGGGACGCCCAATGAGACGTGGAAACAGGCGTTGGAGGTCTCATCGAGCGCCGGGAAAACTAGAAAGGTCGTTGAAGTTGTGCTCGCGGATGATGCCGTTGCCGGATTTCACGAGAAGATTCGCGAAATACTTTTGCCGAAGTCTCGGGTGGTCGCCTCACGAATCTTGCTTGATTTACCAGAAATATCAGTTCCGGAACGATATCCTGATAGACGAGTCATGACGACTGGCTGGGCCGCACTGCGTCTCGCCGAGCCAGTGTCTCTGCCACCGCTTCCACTGGGTTCCAGCGAATCGCTGAAAGCCGGCGATGGCGTGATCATCATTCAGCACCCGCACGCGGGGTTCAAGCATTTTGTGCTGCAACCGCATGGTGTTATAAGTAATGACGAGCAACTATTACTGTATCGTGCAGACACTCTTCCTGGTTCTTCTGGGGCCCCTGTTTTTGATTTGAACATGCATGTTGTCGCCGTTCATTTCCTTGGACGACCAGAAGGCAATGGTGGAGTACCAATTGAAGTCATCAAGGCGGGGCTCCGTGATCGAGGTCTTGATTTCATCTCAGCACCATGATTTCTCGCGGGGTGGCACCGGTTAGGTCGTTTGGGAGCCTACCGGTGGGCCTTGGCACACGAGGCTGTGCCACGGGTGGCTCGCGTTCAGACCTCTTCCGGCTATGCCGCAGTGTGGCCCAGAGGCCGCTTGGGGCGTTGGGGCGACGCGGGTTGATGAGGTCAGCGAGCGTGTCCGCACCAACCCAGCACGGCGGACTTACGTCCAGCCGCTCGCTGCCGATAATTTCAAGTGACTTGGAACTGAAAGCATCTCGCCAACGCCAACAAGTTCGGGCACATTCGCCGGGTCAATGGTATACTGGGATTGCACGTACCGATGTTGGTCACACCCTTGGAACTCCTTGGCGAGAATGCATCATGACTCAGCGCACCATTCTGGAAGAGATTCGCCACGTCAGGCACGTCATCTCGGAAGAGATCGAGCATGATCCCCGTCGCATTGCCGATTACTATGCGAGCCTTCAAGCGGATCTAAAATCTCGCGTCATCAACCGCAGTGGTGAGTCCGTAGCGGACCCATCCATCCCATGCTCCGAGCCAGTGGAGTCGAGGCTTCCGGTTGCGAGTTAGCTGTGGGGCTACGGGCTGGTATTGCCACTACTCCTTCACCACCTCGTGCCGTCCCCAGAGCAGATACAGCGGGGGCAGCAGGAACAGGTTCAAGAACGTTGAGGTCACCAGCCCGCCGACAATGACCACGGCCAGCGGGTACTCGATCTCGTGTCCCGGTTTGTTGCCGGAGATGGCGAGTGGCAATAGCGCCAGAGCGGTCGTCAGCACGGTCATCAGGATCGGGATCAGCCGCTCTTCGGCCCCACGCAACACGAGGTGAATCCCGAACGGCTCGCCCTCGGACTCTTGCAGATGCCGGTAGTGGCTGACCAGCATGATCCCGTTGCGAGCGGCGATGCCGAGGACGGTGACGAAGCCAATCAGCGAACCGAGCGATAGCACTCCCCCGGCCATCCAGGCAGCCACGACCCCGCCGATCAAGGCGAACGGGATCGTCAGGGCGACCATGAGCGTGAGCCGTAGCGATTGGAAGTCGATGTAGAGAATCAACAAGATCCCAATCAGCGACATCGCCCCCAAGGCCAGCAGTCGTTGCTGTGATGCCTGCCGGGCGGTGTATTCGCCGAGGAACTCCGGGTGGTACTCGCGCTCAAAGGGGAGTGCTCGAACAGCCGCTTCGATGTCACGAGCCACCGAACCGAGGTCGCGGCCCTTGGCGTCGCAGGTCACATCGATTCGCCTGGAGCCGCCATCGCGTTTCACTTCATTCGGTGCGGGGACGATCCCGATGTCAGCGATCTCTTTGAGGGGCACCTGCCCGCCGGTGGGCGTGTCAATTCGTAAATCATTCAAGGCCGATAAGTCAGTGCGAGACGCCGCTTGTCCCCAGACGACGACATCGAACTTCTTTTGGTTCTCGTACACCTCGCCGACCTTCATGCCGCGCAGCATCGTGGTGACGGCCCGGCGGACTTGACCGGGATTGAGCCCCAGTCGCTCAGCGGCCTCGGTTCGCAAACGGACTTCAACTTGTGGGACGAGGTCTTGTGATTCGACCTTAAGGTTGGCGGTTCCCTCGACGTGCTTCATCGCCGCTTCGACTTCTTTCGCTTTGGCTCGCAATGTCGCGAGGTCAGGACCATAGATGCGGACCACGATACTGGAACTCGTTCCAGTGAGAACTTCCTTGACTCGCTCGCGCAGGAACGTCAGCAGATCGCGTTTCAGACCGGGGTAACCATCGACCGCTGTTTGAATCTTCCCCACGGTCTCCTGGTAGTCCACATCCTGATCGATGCTGATCCACAGCTCGGTAAAGTTCGGCCCGTAAACCTCGTCGCCCCCCTCGGCTCGACCGATGTGGCTACCGAAGTTGCTGACACCGGGGATCGCTCGCAACTCTTTGCTGGCGAGGATCGTGATCCGGTCCATCGCCTCGATTGAGGTGCCGGGCCGTTCGACAAAGTGCATCAGGAAGTCGGTCTCCTGAAAGTTCGGCAGGAACTCCTGACCGAGGCTGTTGTAGAGCCAGCCTGTCGCGGCAAAGGCGACTGCGAGAAACGCGATGGTCGACTTCGGTCGAATCGTGAACCACGGCAATATTCTTTGGTAGGGCCACTTGAGCCACCTGCTGAGTGGCGGCTCGCGTGTCGCCTTCCCTTCACTGGGGAGAATCAACAGTGACAACGCGGGCGTGACCACTAACGCCACCAGCAATGAGGCGATGATCGCCAGCACATACCCGATGGCCAGCGGACGGAAGAACGCTCCGGGCAATCCATCGAGAAAGAAGACCGGCAGAAAGACCAGCACGATGATCACCGTGGCGTAGACGACGGCGCTACGCACCTCCAGCGAGGCTTCGAGGACCACGCGAAAGGCGGACTTCGGTGGCTCCAAGGCCTTGTTCAAACGCAACCGACGGACGATGTTCTCGACATCAATGATCGCGTCATCGACCACCTCGCCCAAAGCCACCACCAGCCCGGCGATGATCATCGTATTGATCGTCAACCCCCACCAGTAGAGCACGACGATCGTGGCCATCAACGACAGCGGGATTGCCGTCAAACTGATGACTGCGGTCCTCCAGTCGTAGAGAAACAGAATCAGCACGATCACGACGAGAACGCACCCCGTGATTAAGGCATGCGTCAGGTTTTCGATCGACCGTTCGATGAACGTCGCCGGGCGAAAAATCGTGGCGTCCATCTCCACATCCTTCAGCCCCGGCTTGAGGACCGCTAGGGCCTCCTCCACTTTGCGAGTGACTTCGAGCATGTTGGCTGCGGGCTGTTTCTCGACGATGAGCAACAAGCCTGGACCATCATTAATGATCGCATTCCCAATCGCTGGCGGCGAACCGAAAGTCACATTCGCTACATCCCCGAGCCGCAGGACCGCCCCGTCTCGAAAGGCGACCACCGTTTGGGCCAGTTCCTCGGGAGTATGAACCGGTGACAACTGACGAACGGCAATCCGCTGGTTGGGCGTGTCAACAAAGCCCCCAGCATCGAGCACGACGGAATCGGCTGTCGCCTTGAGAACGGTGTCGAGCGTCACCTGATGCGCACGCAATTGATCCGGATTGATCAGCACCTGCAACTGCTTGTCACGTTGTCCCCAGATGGCGACGTTGGCCACTCCGGGGATCGCCATGATGCGCGGCCGGATCGTCCATACGGCCAGCTCGGTCAGATCACGCTGCGAGAGCTTGTCCGACCAGAGGCCGATCTTCATCATCCGGCTGAGCGAGGAGAGCGGTTGCAGGATGACCGGCGGCCGCGTGACGGATGGCAAACGCGGGGTCTCCACCGCCAGTCGTTCCTGGACCAGTTGCCTCGCGCGATAGAGGTCCGCGTTCTCATGCAGCAAGAGCTTGATCGACGACAACCCGAGCACCGACTTGGACCGGATGGTGTCGAGCCCAGGTGTCCCGATCAGTGCGTTCTCCAGCGGGAAGCTGACCAGGTTCTCCACCTCGACTGCGGACAACCCGGGGGCCTCCGTTTGAATCTCCACATACGGCGGCGCGAACTCCGGAAAGACATCCAGTGACAACTGCGGGACCAGCCGAATGCCGACGACAATCAGCAGCACCGACAAGGCCACCACAGCGACGCGGAGTCTCAATGCAGCTTCGACTAACCAACCCATGGGATCTCACTCTCTGACTGGCTTGTTCGAACTTAAAGGAAGAAGCCACCTTCGAGTAGCAGCCTGCGATGCTCGACTCGGTCGGGTTGGTTGATTCTCAAGACACAAATCGTCGTCCGTCCAATGGGGGTCAAACCGATCAATTCTGGGCCGCTCCAAGCGAAATGGTCTAACCAAGAGTCTTGCCTCGGGTTGAACAGTGGAAACAAGCGATCGGAATCGGGTTCATAGCCCGCCACGTTAGGCCCCTTAAAGGAATTGCACGGCAGGCAACTCCAGGCCAAGTTCTCGACACTGCTGGGACCGGCATGTTTTTGAGCGCGAATATGATCCAATTGAAAAGGGCGAACGTCAAAATCCTCCGGCATCTGACAGTATTCACACTGCCGGATCGCCCGATCCCGAACCAATTGTCTTCGAGATTTGGCCATCGGTCACTGGCCGTTCTGACTTGATACCTGGAGTGACAAACGTGCCTTGGCTTGCACCAAATTGATCAAGCTTCCGACTCGGAGATATCGCTCCAGCGTTTCCCTCTCCGAGGTGGTGATCGTCCCGCACTGGTTACGTTGAGCGAGTTGAGTGATCCGTTTCGCTGTTCGGCTGGGGAACTTCCATCGCAACACTGAATGCGCCACCTCGGGAGACAGATCGCCATGATCAACGGCCAGAATCTCGGACAGGATCTCCGACTCCGAGATGTCGATGGTGTCTGGCATGGGGAACGTTCTTTCTCAAGATGATGCCCGCACGAGGGCTCATGTCATTCTATTCGCTTCTGGATCGCGAGCAATACATGGTCACGTCTACTTCGCAAATCCAAACTCGGTCCCAGCGATTTCGGCCACACCCGCAGTCACGACCTTCACACCGGCTTGAAGTCCCCGCGTGACGGCGGCCCACTCGCCATCGATCCATCCGATCTCGACACGGCGGCGCACGAAGTGCCTGTCGCTCGTCTGCTCATACACCCACTGTCCGCCGTAGATGTCGTGATAGACAGCGGACCACGGGATGGCGACTTGTTGGGCCTCGCTCTTCAAGGTCAGATGTGCCGAAATCTTCTGTCCCGGCTGGTACTTGCGATCAGGATTCGGCAACTCGAAATAGAGGTCCACCGCAGCTGCCAATGGCACAGCCGTCGGTGGCAGAGCTGCGGGCTTGACCATGAGGTCAGTCTCGGACTGCCGCCCACTCAAGAGTGTCAAGCGGGCCGGCTGGGCCGGATCGAGCTCATCCAGCTCGCCCACATAAACGGGCACCTTAACCCACAGCACATCGTCCTGAATGACCTCAAACAGCGGAGCCCCCGCTGCGACCATCTCTCCGGGACGAACCAGCGTGGTCCGGATGATCCCCGTCAACGGCGACGGAATGGCCAGCGTATCCAGTGTCCCAGCCTCTTCGTCGAACTTCACACTGTCAATCTGTTGTTTGCGAGACTGAGTCGCCGCGTAAGCTTTCTCGGTGAGCTGCAACTGAGCTTTCGCCTCATCCACAATCCTCGCCGAACCGGCCATGTCTTTGAGGAGCTTCTCCGCCCGCGCCAAGGCAACTTGGGCCGCTTCCCTCTGAACGGACGCTTGCTGGACCTGCCCTTCCGCATCGATCTGGGATTGAGCCAGGGCATTCTTGGCCTCCGCCAAACGAATCCTTTCAGCAGGCGTCAGCACCGACCGCTCAGGCGACAGCAATGGCAAGAGTTTCAACAGCAGATGCCCCTCTTGAATCCTCTGACCCACCTGAAACAGACCCGGCCCATCCGCTGACTTCAGCGTCCCCGCCAGCGGAGCCGAGACGATGACCGTCGCCCCCGTAGGCAATACCACATCCGCCCCATAGGGCCGAGTCCGAACCATCGTCCGAGTTTCAGCGACAGCTGTCTGCAACCCCAGTCTCTTCACCGCCTCATCGGACAATTCAATCGTATTAAGCCCCGATTCGGCCACCGGATGTGTCGTCTTCGCTGGACTCACAGACGCCTTGGCCGCAGCTGGCTCCGACCGTTGGCATCCGGACCAGATCATGACGACTGCCAACAAGACGACTGCTGTCACACGATAGCCCCCGCTCGTCGGGGCAGATTTCCCGGATCTCCACATCAAACCGTACTCCACTTGTTCCCGTTTCGCACAGCGCATTGTGAGGTGGCCTGCCACGGAAAGCGATTGCCAAACCCTTGAGGTGAGTGAGATTCTCACGAACCCTCTCGATTCATTGCAGTCGGTCGGTGGCGACTAATCCGCATGGCCACATCCGTCACGATTCGCGGAAGTACAAACCCCTCGGGCGAGGCGAGGTGCTTGGGGTGCCAGTTCGGATTGAGATTGTCCTTGTACTGGCGGAGTCCTTCAAAGCCGTAAACGTGGCTTCCGTGGTGGAAGAACAGCCCGGCGGCTTTGTTCCAGAGGAGGGACAGTGGACCATCCCCGACATCCAGCGTGTCCCGTACGTCTCACACTCGGAATCTCACCTGTTCAGCTCTCCACTTTCGCATCTGCGGGGAGGCCCATAGAATTGAACGACACCTGAACTGGCGGGTGCGATTCACCCTTTTTCCACGGACCCACCCATGCTAAGTCAAGTTGTTCAAGACGCTCTCAACGAACAGATCAACACCGAGTTCTATTCGTCATACAACTACTTGGCGATGTCTGCGTTCTGCGAACACCAGAACTTCCGGGGGTGTGCTCACTGGCTGCGGATGCAAAGCGAAGAGGAGCACATGCACGCGTTGAAGTTGTACAACTTCATGATCAATCGCAGCGCCAAAGTGGTCTTGACGGTGATCCAGACTCCCAAGTCGACCTACGACTCAATCCCCCACGTCTTTCAAGAAGCTCTCACGCAGGAATTGGAGGTCAGCCGTCGCATCGATTCGCTGTACGAATTGGCTTTCACCGAGAAGGCTTTCGCCGCCCTGGTCGAATTGCAATGGTTCATCAGCGAGCAAACCGAAGAAGAGCGCACGGCCCGCGACATCGTGGCCAAGTTCGAATTCGTCAAGAGCGACCCCTCGGCGCTTCTCGACCTAGATCGCGAACTCGCCTCCCGCGTTCCGCCGACCGAGACATCGGCGGGTGGGACCAATAGCTGATTTGCTCGATCGACCATATGGAGTGTGAAAACTTATCTCGCAGGTTTGCATCGGTAAGGCGATCGGCCAGACTTCACGCACCAAAAGACTTCCGAAGTCTTCGGAGACTTCGGAAGTCTGACGGGTAGGTTTCCACTGGCCGTTCGCCTTAGCGAAGTCTGGCCGCTCGCTATGCCGCTGCGAAACTATCGTAATCGTGGGATCGTTTCGTCCGTCCAGCTGTCGGAGGTCTCGATGCCATCCAGCGAGGCATGACCGGGCCCCTGTTGGGCGGGAGGTGGGTTGGGGAGCGAGAGTCGAGTGGCCGCTGGAGGCGCATCGGGAGTGGAAGCCTGGGCATGCCGCTTGGGAATCGCATCACCGGGGAACGGGCGCGGGGCCGCCGCTGGCTCGACATCGTCGTAGAACGGGACCGGTCGCGAGATGGGTGGAGCGGACTGCTGTTGGTCGGCAGTATCAATCGTGCCCTCGATCTTGTGCTCGGACTCGTGTTTCACGGGTTGCACCTGCGGAAGTGGAAGCAGACCCGGGGCTGCCCCCCCTGCGGGAGAGACTTTCAGCGGGCTGCTGGTGTCGAACTGCCGTCCGTCCGAGGTTCGCAGCCGCGCATGAACCAATAGCTCCTTGTTGGTGGGAATCTCCTGCCAAGGGAGTTCGAACTGGAGCCCAGCTCCCACGAACCCGCTGTGCCAGGCTTTGGCCGACTGCTCCGAGTCGAAGGTCCAGCGACCGACGCGCTTGTCGTCGCCGGAGCGAGTCATGTCGTAGGCTTCGATCTCGACCACGCCGGCGATCTTGACGAGGTCGCCCTGCTCGTCATGGGGAGCGATTAACGCCACCAGCAGGTCGTCACCTGGCTGGCCGTCGCGGTCTTTGCCGCCGGAGAGGAGGGTGTTGATCTTCACCCCCGCGAGGCGGACGAGGTTGCCGGTCTGCTCCGGGAGGGGAGCCTGGCCCCCGCTGGCGGCCACCTGTGACCGGATCAATTCGGCCTCGCGTCGAGACTGAGCCAACTGGGATTGCAGTTCGGTTCTCTTCGCTTCAGCCCGGTACAGCGAGTCCTGACTCTGCCGGATTTCGGCCTCCAGCAACTCCATTTTCCCCCGTGAAGCGCAACCCGACCAAAGCAAAACCGCCCAGCCGGAGAGCGCAAGGCACTGTCGGGTGAACGGTCGAGTTGGAGAGAATCGAGTGGTCATCCATGACCTGCTATGGGGCGATTGAAAGTCGGATGGGCAATCCTGCCCGTCCCTCCGAGAGTGGAGCGTTGCGATGGGGGTGATTGATGGTAAGTTGCGACTGACTCGGGGACGGGCAGGATTGCCCATCCTACAGGGATGTGCGAACCATCAACAGGGGAGTTTCGATGACGACTGGCGAACTTCGCCTAGCTTGCCCCGTTTCACGTGAAACGGGGGGAGGGGGATCGTTTATGGTTTATGGTTTATCGATGGGAGGTTTGTCTATTTCGATCAACCATCAACCATAAACCCTCTTACTCGTCCTTCCGTCCGACTGTCGGCGGGTTCGGAATCTTCTCCAGCACATGGTCGATCAGACCGTACTTCTGGGCCTCCTCGGCGGACATGAAGTTGTCGCGGTCGGTGTCGCGCTCGATTTCGTCGTAGGTCTTGCCGGTGTGCTTCAGCAGAATCTCATTGAGCTTCCGCTTCATCCGCAACAGCTCCTTGGCGTGGATTTCGAGTTCCGTCGCGGTCCCCTCCATCCCGGCCAGCGGCTGGTGAATCATGATCCGGCTGTTGGGCAGCGAGTTCCGCTTGCCCTTGGTTCCGGCCGTGAGGAGCAACGCCCCCATGCTGCTCGCCTGCCCCAAGCAATACGTCGCCACATCGCAGCTGAGGTACTGCATCGTGTCGTAGATCGCCATGCCTGCGGTGACCGACCCGCCGGGGGAGTTAATGTACAGATGAATGTCCGCCTTGGGATCATCGAACTGCAGGAACAGGAATTGGGCGACCAGCGAGTTGGCCAGGACATCCGTCACCTGTGTCCCGAGGAACACGATGCGGTCCTTGAGCAGGCGGCTGTAGATATCCATGGCCCGCTCTTCGCGGCCGGACTTTTCGATGACGTAGGGAATCAGTGTGGACATGAGGGAGGGGCTTTTGGCTGATGGCGGGTGGCTGATGGCCAGAACACTCTGGCTGACAACTGATAACTGATAACTGACGACTGAAAACTGACTACTTCGCTTCGATCGGCTTGGGCTTCTTCTTGTCGCGCTTGATGGCCACGACCTCGTCAACCAGCCCGTATTCTTTGGCTTGGACAGCGCTCAGGTAGCGATCACGCTCGGTGTCCTTGGCCACGCGAGAAATCGGCTGTCCGGTGTGCTCCGACAGAATCTGGTTGAGCAACTCGCGAGTCTCAATGATCTGATTGGCCTGGATCTCAATATCGGAGACTTGGCCTCCGACCTGGCCGTAGGGCTGGTGGATCATCATCTTGGCGTTTGGCAGAATCTTCCGCTTGCCGTGGACTCCCCCCGCGACCAGGATCGCTCCGCCGCTTGCCGCGAGTCCGACGCAGTAAGTGGCGACATCGCACTCGATGAACTGCATGGTGTCATAAATCGCGAGCGTAGCCGTCACCGACCCGCCCGGAGAATTGACGTACAGGTGGATGTCCTGGTGCCGATTCTCGTTCTGGAGGTAGAGCATCTTCATCACGATCATGTTCGCCATGCCGTCGTGAATCGCTCCGTCGACAAAGATGATCCGGTTTTCCAGCAGCAGATCCCCGAGGGTCAGCTGGCGGGTCCGTTGGTAGTCAGCCGCCGCCGAGGCGTTCTGAGGGTCGAATTGAAACTGTTTGAGGTTCATGTGGTCCATGGGGTATCGCGGCAGGGCGTGAGAAATCGGGTCCATCCAGTGCGTCGATCCCCAAGAGGTGGGCGTCCGATGGGCTAGACGAGTCAAACTCGCCGGGCCTAGAGTGGAGCCGACCAAAGGGGGACTCCGGATTGTTCGCAATCCCGGTGTAGCGGTCAACCCCGGCCCAACAATGGCGTTTGGCTGCGTCCACTGGCGTTTGAATCCGGAGTGTGGAGAAACACCGTGACAGGTTCTTCCTAAATCAGGAAGGTGTTCCTATGAAAGCACTTACGCATCCATGTGACATGTGTGACATGTGTGGCAAGGTTCCCCTGAAATGAAACTACGCCCAATGTGGCAGATACCGAGCGAACTACTTCGACCCACCCGTGGTGGCGTCAGGTTTGTTTTTCCCATGAGACAATGTCACTGCGATCACCTGAGAGACGGCAGGACTCTTGTTTTCAAAAAGGTGAAAACGTTCCCTGAGAGTTTGATTGGTCATCTGCTCTCTCAAGGCCCAACGCAACACGCAGTGCTGGCAGCAAACAGGCGGCGAACTGCTTCCGATCCAGCAGCCCAAACACCCGCCGAAATGTGTCGTGCGACGGGATGCCTCCTCGCAGTTCTAGGAACTTGCGGACGATGGTCCTTCTCAAAATCAGATTGCCGGTTTCATCATTAAGCTGCGCGCAGTCGCGTCCTTCCGGGCTGTCGGTCCGGGCGAAGTCTTCTGCGATCGTTTCAGTTCCTCGAAGCAGATCCCCATCGTGTGAATGATCGAGTGCCGCCTCGGCAGGCACTCCCCACCGCAGGTCGATCGCCTGAAACGTAAACCCCCGCTGCTGACAATACCGCTTCGGCCAGACCTTGGCGTGCAGCGCATTCCGCTCGTGCTGCTGATCGCTGAAGTCGAGCTGACCAGCAGGCGGATGATCGGGAGGGGGCGAGACTTCGTGGTCGGGATGGGCATGGCGTGGCTCATGTTGAACAGGGATCCGAGTCGTGCGTTGCTCCTCACCCTCACCGCGAAGACCAGGAGACATTTAACCACTGAGAGGCTATCCGAAAAGCCAAGTATCCCTCAAACCGCACTAGCGACTGGAGTTGCCGGGGTGGGGCGGTACTTGAAGGGGGCTGATTTCGGGGTGG
>JAYTCW010000514.1:0-8483 GCA_043736295.1 Planctomycetota bacterium
TTGCCCCGCCGCATCCCATCGAGCTGGAGCGGACGCTGGCCTGCCCCACCTGTCACCAGTCGATGGAGGTCCACCCCTATTACGGAGCGGGTCGAGCGATCATCGATTCCTGTGCCGCGTGCCAGCTCGTCTGGGTCGATCTGGGTGAGTTGACGGGGCTGGAACGCAGCCCCGGTCGTCGCTCTCCGGCGATGATGGAGGTGCAGAATCTCGTGAAAGGCGTCCAGAAGGAAGTAACCGGTGACTACTCGGCAGCTGCGAAACCCGTGACCGCGTCGGCAAATCCTTTCCAAGGGTTGGGACTCTTGGAGGTCGTGGGGATGCTGCTGGGATAGACGGTTAGGCAAGTTAGGCCCGGACGCACAGGTCCTTTGACGAGCGGCGGTTGACTTCGCCTCTGTCCGCTGAGGGCTTCGCATGTCGTCCGCTCATCGCATGCTGATCGGTCTGGAGTTTTCTCCAGGCCCCGTCTCGGCTTGGCTGTACTGGCATTTCGAGGCGGAGGGTCTGGTCCGGTTGTCGATTGAGATCGCCCGAGTGTCTTGCTCGGGTTTAGCCTTTGCGGCGGTCGCTGTCCTCCGGAGGAGAACAGCGAATGCAGAAAGAGCGACTCACGCCTGTTGCATCCAAGCTTCCGTCTTGGCCACACTCCCCAATACTGGCGGCCGCAAGCGACCGCCAGCGCTACTCATATTCAACCCCTGATCAACTGCGGGACCATCGTTGACAGTGCCTCCCCGTCGCCGACTGAGGCGGCAGCCGAGGCGTAAATCGTAGACAAACCACATGTGTATGCCACTCAGTTGTGTACCCCGCCAGAGCGGGATAAACTGCGAGCTTCGCGCGGGAACGACTGGTTTCCGTGGCGTCCTCTGGACATTTTTAGCTGCAGGAACGATCTCATGCGTCACGTTCTCTCCGCGCTGGTCATGAACCGGCCCGGGGTGCTCGCTCACATTTCTGGCATGTTGGCCTCTCGCGAGTTCAACATTGACAGCCTCGCCGTCGGTGCCACCGAGAATCCCGAGTTCTCGCGGATGACCTTTGTCGTGGCCGGGGACGTGCGCGTTCTCGATCAGATCCGGAAGCAGTTGGAGAAGATCGTCACCGTGGTCAAGGTGATCGACTACTCCCACCAGGAGTTCGTCGAGCGCGATCTGATGTTGATCAAGGTCAACACACAGGGCGGCAAGCGGTCGGACGTGAAGGAACTGGTCGAGATCTTCCGAGGCCAGATCGTCGATGTCAGTGCCGAGCATGTGATGATTGAAATCTCTGGCAAAGAGCAGAAGATCGAATCGTTTATCGAAGCAGTGCGGCCATTTGGGATCATCGAGATGGTGCGGGCCGGGCGAATCGCTCTCCTGCGCGGGAACGAATCTTCGGAAGTGGCCGCCAACGAATAGGTTTATGGTTGATGGTTGATGGTTTATCGATCAACCATAAACCATAAACCCTCAACCCTCCCCCACCCTCCTTTTCCTGTGTGAACTCCGCCATGTCGATCAAGGTCTACTACGACGATGACGCCGATCTGTCCATGCTCAAGGGCAAGACAATCGCCATTCTGGGCTATGGCAGCCAAGGGCATGCCCAGGCTCAAAACCTCCGTGACAGCGGCTGTACCGTGGTCATCGGCCAGCGTCCCGGCAGCCCGAACTACGATCTGGCCGTCTCGCACGGCTTCAAGCCCGTCTCGGCGGAAGAGGCGACCAAGCAGGGCGATCTGGTCAACATGTTGCTGCCCGACGAGGTTCAGGGCGATGTGTTCCGGAATTCAGTGCTGCCGAATCTGAAGCCGGGCGCCCTGCTGATGTGCTCGCACGGGTTCAACATTCACTTCAATCAGGTCACCCCACCGAAGGGTGTGGACACCGCACTCGTCGCTCCAAAAGGCCCCGGACACCTCGTCCGTAGCGAATACGTCAAGGGCGGCGGAGTGCCGAGCTTGATCGCCATGGGGCCGGGATCGTCCGAAAACAGCCGCAAGCTGGCCTTGGCCTATGCCAAGGGCATCGGTGGAACTCGTGGCGGCGTGATCGAAACCACATTCGCCGAAGAGACCGAAACCGACCTGTTCGGTGAGCAAGTCGTGCTGTGCGGCGGCGTCAGTGCCCTCGTCAAGACCGCCTTCGAGGTCCTGGTCGAGGCCGGGTATCAGCCTGAAATGGCCTACTTCGAGTGCATGCACGAACTCAAGCTGATCGTCGACCTGTTCTACCAGGGCGGCCTGAACTACATGCGGTACAGCGTCTCCAACACTGCAGAGTACGGTGATTACACCCGCGGACCGCGGATCGTGACGCCTGAGACGAAGCTCGAAATGAAGCGAATTCTCCACGAAATCCAGAGCGGTCAGTTCGCCCGGGATTGGCTCCTGGAGAACAAGGCCAACCAGGCCAGCTTCAAGGCCATCCGCCGCAACGAGCGTGAGCACATGATCGAAACAGTCGGTCGCAAGCTCCGCAAGATGATGAAGTGGATTGACTCGAAGGAAATCTAGGGAGAAGTTGTCAGTGATGAGTTGTCAGTTGTCAGTCAGAAAGCCCAGGGGTTGCAACCCCTGGGCTTTGGTGAGTCTTCGCTGAGGACTGAAAACTGACCACTGATTACTTCCCCATCAAACCGCGAGCGGTTACACTACCGCGTTCGCAATTGTGCAGAACCGAATTGGAGATTGGCCTTGGCCCAGCATTTCTACGAGTGCATGTTCCTTCTGGATAGCGGTCGTTACGCGGTGAATTCCCGTGCAACGGAGGATGCGCTCCTGGAGATTTTGACCCGCTGTCAGGCGGAAGTGGTGGCTCGCGCCCCGTGGCAGGACGGCAAGTTGGCCTACCAGATCGGGAACCACAAGAAGGGGTTGCACTACCTCATCTATTTCAAGATGGATGGATCGCAGGTCAACGAATTTCTGCGGCTGTGCAAGTTGAGCGAAGTGGTGGTGCGGCAGATGCTGCTCAACCATCCCGAGAAGCTGTTCACACCAATGGCTGAAGCTCTGTCTCAGCACGTGACGGGTCAAGCCGACACGACGCCGATGGGTGTCAGCCCGGACAAGATGTCCTACTAGTCGTATGGCAGGGTGAGTCACGTGATCGGCAGGCTCCGCGTTGTGGGGAGCCTGCACGGTGAACGCATCGAGGGAGCACGGCATGGCCAACTTCAATCGAGTGATTCTGATCGGGAACCTCACCCGCGATCCGGAAGTGAAATACCTTCCGAGTGGCTCAGCTGTGGCGGAGATCAGCTTGGCGATCAATCGCTCCTATACCGATAAGGTCACCAACGAGCGTAAGGAAGACACAACCTACGTCGAGGTCACCCTTTGGGCTCGCTTGGCGGAGTTGGCCGGGGAATACCTGTCCAAAGGCCGTCCGGTGATGATCGAAGGTCGGCTGCATCTCGACACCTGGGACGACAAGGCTTCAGGCCAGAAACGTTCCAAACTGAAGGTCGTCGGCGAGACCATGCAGTTCCTCGGCTCCAACACTGGCAGTAGTGGCGGGGGTGAGAGTGGCGGCGGCGGCGGATCCCGTGGCGGTGCCCGCTCCAATTCAGGGGGCGGTGGTGGTCGTCAGGCTCCCTCTGGCGGCGGCGGAAACAGCGGCGGCAGCGAGCCAGACTACTACTCCAGCGGTGGAAACAGTGGCGGCGGAAACAACAGTGGAGGCGGCGGAGCCCCTGACGACGATGTGCCGTTTTAGGGATGCGGGGTCAACCCGACCTGCGGTCGCTCGATTCGAACACGACACGCCCACAGGCAGGCTCGATAGCCTGCCTGTGGGCTTTTAGGCGAACAGCCAGTGCAAGCCTACCCGTCAGTCAGACTTCGGAAGTCTGACGGGGAGGTTTCCACTGGCCGCTCGCCTTATTGGGGCAGATTCCACGCTCCGCCTGCATTTGGCGAGTGGCGGAAAACTCCTTGCGTCCGCTCACTTTACTCTGTTTTCGGCACCTCTGCGGGAGTCGATTCCGGGACAGCGGGAGTGGTGACCGAATCTGCGGGTGTGGCTGCCGGAGGTTGCGGCGGCCGAACTGGCTCAGTGGGCTGGCTAGGTGAAGGAATCTCGGCGGGCGGGGTCGGTGAGGTCTCCGTTGCTGGCTTCGGCGGGGCGGCCCCCGCAGCGGCAGCGGCCCGATCCATCGCAGTTTGCACCTCTGGGGAGATCGGCTGTTGCGGCTGGCCGGTGAGCAGTTCGAGATAGAAGGTGATCAGCGGGCGGAGGCTGACATTCGGCTCGGCCTCCAGGATGGCAGTCAATCGCGTTTTAGCAGCCTCATTGTGCCAGGTCGACATCTCGGACTGAGCCAGCATGAATTCATGGCTGGCCCAGCGTTCGGGAGATTGGTACAGGGCATGATAGGCAATGTATCCCTGAGCTGCGGGCAGGAGATCAAGCTGGATCCCGGGATAGGCGACCAGAGGGGCCTGATCCAGGATATTTTTCAGAGCAGACTCGGCCACGAGTTGAGACTCTTGCCTCAAGAGCTTTTCAAATTGGACGTTGTCTCCAATCGCCAAGCTAACAAGGGCGTAGATCTGCCGTATTTGGGGAGCCAGCGCATCCGTGGGGGTCAGCATGTTTTCCAAAGATTCTGCCTGACGCAAGGCGTCCTCGGTTCGTCCCACGTCGGACAGCAAGCCGATATACAGCAGTTGATACTGCGGATTCTTGGCGACTTGCGGACGGTTCTCTTCCAGCACCCGCAGAGCAATCCCTGAGCATTGCCCCTGCATCGCGGCTTGCAGTGCATTCTCCCACGTTCCGCCCGTGGTGGGAGCCTTGAGAACGGCTTCCTCGACCTGCTTCACATGACGCTTCAACTGAGTCACTTGGGCCAAGTTGCTTTTCACAGCTTGAGCGTAACGCGGATCGGTCGGCGAGAGTGTTGTATAAGCTCCGGTGAACCGGAAGACCTGGACCATGTGCCCCAGAGCCAGATCAGGCTTGGCGAGTTGCATCTGTAGAGCTGCCAACTCTTCGTGAACCTCTGGCTGATTGGGATTCAACTCCAGCGTATGGTGGAATGCATGGATGGCCTGATTCTGCCAGAAGATGCCCTGGTACTGTCTCCCAAAATTGGAGGCGACGAGAGTTTCAATTCTCTGAAGAAAACTCGCTGACTGAGCCAGAATGCGGTAGCCAGGAGCCGACTGCGGGTCGAGGAGGATTCCCTGTCGAGCATGTCGAAACGCCGACATGGCGAGCGCCGTGGTCGTCATGACGATCTCGGGGCTGTCACTCGGGGTCGACGAGAGCAGCGTGACGAGGGCTTGCTCGTGCGCAGCGAGTTGTAAGGGTTCGTTGAGGGTGGTCTGTGGCTGCCACAGATACGTGTCATACACGGTTGGTCGACGAGGGAATATCCATGGCCCATCGGTCAGTGGAGTTTTGGGAGCATCAGTCTGGAAAGTTTGCTGAACGAAGCTGACATCGGGGTGAGCCAGTCGGTATTTCTTGAAGGCCTCGTCTTGGCTGTCGGGGCGTGATAACACCGCCCCGAACGATTGCAGGCTGGTCATCGACCACCCCTGACTCAACATTTCGACCAGCGTCACATAGTCGGGAGAGGGGCCGGACAGGCGGGGGATGACTTGATTGATATGGAGTGTGTCGAACTCCGCCTTCCAGACATCGGGCTTGCCGCGAAGGGGAAACTTGGAATTGGGAAGCAGCAACGATTGCCTCAGATTGCGGTGACGCTCCAAAAGGTTATCTCCCCCGGTGGCAAACAGGCTCAGTCGGCGATCCGCGTAAGGCTTGAGTCCAGCCCAGATCAGCAAGTCCCCTTGTTCCAACCGGAAGTTGAAGACCTCCTTCGACGCCACTTCCCCCGCCAGCTTCTCCGCCCCGGCGATGCTCGCCTTCATCTGCGGCGAGAACCCCGCCCCAATCCGGCGACCATCTCGCCCCATCAACATTCCATTGCTCGCGACCAGCCCCAACAGCAGTAGTGACACCACGGTCAGCGCCCGACCCCCTCGGTTCCAAGCCAGCGGCATCGAGTCCACGGTGTACTGCTGCGAAAACGTCGCGCGATACCACAGCTGGGCGTTAATCGTGATGAGGGCACAACTCAACAGCGCAGCTACCGGAAGCTGATGAGCGCAGAAGACCGCCAGAGCCATCACGCCGACCCAGGGGAGTACCCACTCCCATGTCAACCGCTTAAAGTTGATCGCCAAGGTCAACAGTGCCAGCCCGCACAGCCCCAGCGCGACGATGGCGAACAGATCCAAGTGAGTCTTGAATTCCGGCGAGTAGACCGGGAACCACTGCCACGAGTAAGGCCAGTCAAACACCTTGTAAGCTCGCAACTCGGCATACTCTGTTCGGTAGGCGGTGAGCGGCGACAGCAGCACGTGGTAGTGCAGCGGGTGCAATAACCACGCAAGCAGGCTGGCCCCGGTGATCTTTCCCAGGTGCTTTGACTTGTCGGGGGCGTCCCCTTCCTCGAAGCCCCGCAGGCCGACCCAGCTCAGGGCATACAGCAGCACAATCGCAGCCCCCAGCCAGGCTCGCGAGTCGAGCTGGCTCCAGACCCAGATCGTCACGGGGATCTGCCAGACGAATCCGGCACTGCGGTCCTCTGACCAGCGGTACAACAAGAACACGACCAGCGAGACTCCGAGCAACGTGATCCCCGTTGGACCGGGAACCAGTTGGGGAAAAACGGCCACCAAGGCCAATGCCGCACACACGGAACCCCACCACGTCGACACGCCCTTCACACTGGTGCGAGACAGTAACCAAAACGTCAGCGCCGAAACGATGGCCCCCAGCAGTGTCAGTCCAAAGGCTCCCAACACCCCGTACACACCGGCCAGAATCGGATTCGAGAGCCAAGCAATATTGACCCAAGAGCGGTCCCCAGCACTCGCCGAAAAGGTATCGACTCCATACGGCAACAGGCGTTGCTGACCGTCTCGAATGCGAACCAGCAGTGACGTATCGTCAATCTGGGTCCAGCCAAACAGCAGAGCCAACAGCACCGTGGCCCAACGAATCACGAAGTCCCCGCGCACCGCTTCGTCCTCGACCAGCTCGGGAGTCAGGGGTTCGTAGTCGGGCAATTGTTCGTCGGGACGAACGACATCCAAGGCGCTCATCGAACCCGAACTCTCGGGCATCGCGGGGGGCAACGATAATGCCTCAGTCCCGGTGGGGGATTCGGGAAGTGTCGACACAGAATGATCCTGCCAGAAAGATGGTGAACTCGGCGAAGAATGAGCGCAAGCTCCTCAATCGAGGTCTGCGCGTTGGCACAATATCAGCGCAGACGACACTGAACAAACGCTCGCCAAAACACGGAGGACGGGAACGCATTCGTTCCGGCAGCGGTGGCCCTCCCGCTCACACTCGCGAACCTCGTTTTCAGCCCCGAGCAAGGGGGGATCCCAGAGGCGACCAGCCAAGTATTCCTCACGGCTTCGATGTGGGTGGCGGTGCTGGCTTTGCCAGTTGGGCTGCATGCAATCGGGCCACCTGCCACATGTAATGGGGGCCATATCCCGCCTTCTCTCCCCATGTATTCCCAGCTGCCAGAGTCAGGTGTGACTTCGCGGAGTCCGCCCGGCCCTCGACAGCCTCGTTCAGGCCGACGTACAGCTCGGCGTAGAACAGCCGCTTCTGTCGCTCGGTCTCAGAAATCTTGGCCAGACGAATTTTATCGAGTAACTCGTCACCCGTGATCTTCCCTTCGAACATCCGGTAGACATCGCCAAATGGCTCGCGATCATCCTTTTCGTACTTGAGCAGCCCCTCACGAGCTTTCTCGATTCCGAAGGCTTGGCGTTGGCACAGATACCGCCAGATACCGTTCTCGCGGTCGACGTTGTCGAACGAGTGATACCTCTCGAACTGCCCAGCGGCCTTCTCAAACTCGCCCGCATAAAACAGAGCGATTCCCCGCCGCCAGTGACCGGCATCCAGTTCCGCATTCAACTCGACCATGCGGTCGTAATCCTCCACAGCTGTGGTGAACTCAGCGAGAAAGAATCGAGCGTCTCCCCGCTGCGAATAGAGATCCTCCGTCGAGGGCGAAGCCTTGATGGCTACGGTCAGACGATCCACGCTCGCTTTCCAGCGGGCCGTGTCATCGGCCAAGGATATGGACGAACCCATCAGCACTAACAAGATCACCAGGCCATTGAACTTCATTCGATTCGCTCCGCATGTCAATCATGCCCCGTGGAGGGTGGCCTCGGCTGCGACACCCAGTGACCACTGAGTCTAACTGCCCGCACTTGACGGAGCCATGTGGCCCTCGAAACACTGGCACAGTCAGGCGATCCCCACCACCGAGATCGAGACACTCGATCCTCGTGTATGCATCAGAAAAGTCGGCAGCCCAATAACCAGTCGCCTCTCCCCTCAGTTGTTCGTGGTATTCGGAGTTGAACATTCGCACGCCGGGGACGGGACGAATAGAAACGCAGAGGGCGCTGAGGACGCAGAGTTCAGAAGAGATGGCTGTCT
>JAYTCW010000515.1:0-2396 GCA_043736295.1 Planctomycetota bacterium
CCATGCGCCGGGCCCAACCCCCGACACTGGGACGGCCCGTTCAATAACGGACAACTTCATGAGTTCGATGATCCCCACACTGCTAACACTCGCTGCCGACGCACCTCCGGCTCCCGCCCAGAGCGGTGGACTGGTCGCGTTCGTGACGGCCCAGTTGCCGACGCTGCTTACCATCGGGGCGGCCCTCGGGGCCATCCTCGGGGGGGTGTCATATTTGATCTACGTCGAGCGGAAGCTCGCGGCGTTCATGCAAGACCGCGTCGGGCCGAATCGCGTCGGGCCGTGGGGGCTCTTCCAGCCGATCGCCGACGGGATGAAGTTCATCCTCAAGGAGGACGTGATCCCGGCCTATGTCGACAAGGTGCTATTTGTCCTCGGCCCCTGCGTAGCGGCACTGACGACGATGCTGGCCTTCGCGGTCGTCCCGTTCGGCCCGGTCGACAACGCTCCGAGCTTCGTGCGGTTTGTGATCGTTCCCAACGTCGACATCGGCATCGTGTTCATCTTCGCGGTCGGGTCACTGGCCGTGTACGGCATCATCCTCGGCGGCTGGGCCTCGAACAACAAATACAGTGCTCTCGGATCGTTGCGAGCCAGTGCCCAAGTCATCAGCTATGAAATCCCGCTCGGCATGTCGGTCCTCGGCCTGGCCATGATGGCGGGCACGGTGAACATCGAGAAGCTGCTGATGTATCAAGCCGAAGGCGGCATCACCGGCTGGTTCTTCTGGACCCAGCCACTCGCCTGCCTGATCTTCTTCACAGCTGCCCTGGCCGAGTCGAACCGCTTGCCGTTCGATCTCGTCGAGTGCGAACAGGAACTCGTCGGCGGGTTCCACACCGAATACAGTTCGATGAAGTTCGCCCTCTACTTTCTGGCCGAGTACACGCACGTCATCACGATCAGCTTCCTGACCGCCATCTTGTTCTTCGGCGGCTGGCACTTCCCGGGAATCGCCGAGCCGGGTTCGATTGGATTGCTGCCGATGCTGCTCAAGCTGGGGGTGCTGATGAGCAAGGTGTTCGCGGTGATCATCGTGATCATGCTGATCCGCTGGACGATCCCCCGGTTCCGATTCGACCAGTTGATGGGTCTGGCGTGGAAGGTGCTGATCCCGCTGTCGATGGCCAATGTGGTGGCTGTGATGACGGTGTTGCAGTTCGGCTGGTCGCGGTGGTGGCTGACGATCATTTCTGTGCTGCTGTTCCTGATCGCCGGAGCGATCGGGGTGAAGCAGGCTCAGGACGCCCTGAACAGTGCCCCACATCGCCCCAAGGCTAAGCCGAATTCATCAGGCGGCCACGTGGCCCACGCTCACTAGAAAGGGCCTCTCGATGGCGACGTACACATATGCCCTCTGGAACAACAAGGGGGGCGTCGGCAAGAGCTACCTCTCGTTCCAATTGGCATGTGAGTACGCACATCGGCATCCGGACAAGAAGGTGCTGGTGGTCGACCTTTGCCCGCAGGCCAATTCGTCCGGCATGCTGCTGGGGGGAATAGTCAACGGGGAGCAAGCTCTCGATGATCTTTCCTCCAAGGTTCCGCGCCGGACGGTGGCTGGCTACATCCGCGAGCGGACGGTGAGCCCCTACAACAACCCGCGTTGCGGATCGGGCTATGTCACTCAAGTCAGTACGATCAATCCCAGAATTCCGGCGAACTTGTATCTCGTGGTCGGTGACGAGTCGCTGGAGGTTCTGGCCTCTCGAGTTTCGAACGCTTTGCTGCCCGGACCAGATAACGCCTGGGGTCTGGTCCATGGCTGGATTCGCGACCTGATCGAGGACATCAAGACTGCGTGGAGCGGTTCCTCTTCAGCGGTGTTCATCGACTGCAACCCGAGCTTTGGAATCTACACAGAACTCGCCTTGTCAGCCGCTGACAGACTGGTCATCCCGTTCACGGCAGATGGCTCATCAAAGAGGGCCGTCCGGTCGGTGCTGTCTCTGGTCTATGGGATCTCTCGATTGGCCGGTGAGCAGAAGTCCGATTTCCATCTGCGGTCAGAAGAATTCAATATGCGGTTGCCGGGGATTTTCTGCTACATCGGAAACCGGCTCACGCAGGGCAAAGGGAGTTCGGCCAACGCGTTCCGATCAGTCGTCAATACGATCTTCCAAGAGGTTCACACTGTCTGGCAGGAACACCCCAACAATTTCTGTATCCACGGCGGAGCCTCGCCACGTTCCACGAGTGAGTTCAAGTCGATGTTCCAGTACGAGGTCCGGGACGCCAACACCGCCTCGGTCGTGTCGAGTTCGCTCGGCATTCCGCTGTTCAGCCTCACCGCAGGGCCATACGATCTGCCTGGAAAGAAGGGGGTGAAAGTCAACCAGTCGCAACTGGATCGACTCCAGCCCAACATCGAAGAACTGGCTGGCAAGATCGAGTGA
>JAYTCW010000516.1:0-4332 GCA_043736295.1 Planctomycetota bacterium
ACGAACGGACGACCGCGTCCTCCGAGGCGCGCATCCAATGGAGCGCCCTCCACCTCATGCTCAACCGCCTCGCCCCTCCCACCCCGAAATCAGCCCCCATCAAGTAACGCCCCACCCCGGCAACTCCAGTCGCTAGTGCGGTTTGAGGGATACTTGGCTTTTCGGATAGCCTCTGACAAGCGAAGAGTTCGCCTCGATCACGCAGGATGGCAGACGCTACTCGATCACGGGAGCCACGCGCCTGGGGCTGGTTCCGCATCGCGATGGTCGAGTGAGTCGGTTCTGCTGCGACTTCGACGACCATGCGGGCGATGGAGGGAATGTGCATCTCGCAGCTGCCATCGATCGCTTTCTCGGAGCGGAGTCGATCCAGTTCACCAGCAAGAGCGGTCGGGGGCTGCACTGCTATTACGCCTTGGTGGAACCCGTCCCCGTCGAGCAGTTCGTCGCCTGGGCCAAAGCCTGGGGCTTCAATCGTCGAGGGGATATTGAGTGCTTCCCCAAGTCGGCCAAGCGGACCCAGGTCTGGCTGCCGAACGATCCAAACGAAGAGGGCGGCGATGTCTGGCGAAGCGGCACGTTCGAGTCCTGCCTCGTCGGCGAGCTTCCTGCTGAGCCATCGCGGCGGTTGAATCAGACCACACTCAACTTCCTGCGGGGCTTCGTCGCGCCCGGTTGGCGGAACGATGAACTCAATCGGGCGGCCTATCAGTGCGCCAAGCAGCGGATCAGTGAAACCGAGGCCCGCACGCTCTGCGAACGCGGAGCAGAGCTGTGTGGCCTGAAGGAGGAGAAGCCGGACGAGACACGGGCCACTTTCACCAGTGGGTATCGGGCCGGAGCGGAAGAGGTTCGGCAGCGACAACCCAAGATCACGGACGACCGTCTGGCCGCTCCCGATCTGCTGCGTGGACTGGGCTGCACGGACTATGGCAACGCCCAGCGGCTGGTCCGTCGACATGGGGCGAACCTGCGGCATTGCTACGACTTCAACCAGTGGCTCGGCTGGACCGGCACGCACTGGTCGTTCGAACCCGCCGTGGCGGAACAGCTCGCCAAAGAGACCGTGCTGAGCATCTACGCCGAAGTCGGAAAACTGGTCGATGCCAAGGAGCGGGAACTGCTGCACCATCACGCAGTGGTGTCGGAAGCCGCCTCGCGGATTGGTGCGATGCTGGCCCTGGCCCGCAGCGAACCTCACATCCCGATCCGGCCCGATGGCCTGGACCGCGACGTGTGGCAGCTCAACTGCGCCAATGGCACGATTGATTTACGTACGGGCATGATTGGTCCGCATCGCCGCGAGGACTTGATCACACGCTGTCTGGCGGTATCGCATGTTCCGGGTGCGGACTGTCCTCGCTGGCGAGCGTTCCTGCGGAGGATCATGGATGACAACGCCGATCTGGTCAGCTTCGTCCAGCGAGCTGTGGGCTACACCTTGACGGGGTCGACTGCCGAACGCTGCATGTTCATCCTGCACGGAGGTGGCAAGAACGGGAAGACCGTGTTTCTGGAGGGGCTGCGACTTCTGCTGGGCGATGGCTATACGGCCCGCACGCCGACGCAGACGCTGCTGGCCAAACGCGGCGAGACGATCCCCAACGACCTCGCGAGGCTGCGTGGTGTCCGGCTGGTGACGGCCAGCGAGACCGGCGACGGCAACCGCCTGGATGAAGCCCTCGTCAAAGACATCACCGGTGGGGATCGTGTCGTGGCGCGGTTCATGCGGGGAGAATGGTTCGAGTTCACGCCGCACTTCAAGATCTTCTTGAGCACGAACTATCGGCCTCGCATCTCGGGGACCGACGATGCCATCTGGGATCGTCTGCGACTGGTGCCGTTCCTGATCCGCATCCCGGATGCCGAACGTCAACCGATGGATGACCTGCTGGCCGCCTTCCAAGCCGAGCTACCGGGCATCCTGAACTGGGCGATCCAAGGCTGCCTCGATTGGCAGCAACTCGGCTTGGGCGAGCCCCCCGAGGTCCGCATGGCGACAGCGGACTACCGGGATGAGATGGACACGCTGGGTGAGTTTCTGGCCGACTGCTGCATCCTCCGTCGCGACTCCCGCGTCCCCAGCCAGCACCTGTACGACGAGTACAAACGCTGGGCCAGCGAGTCCGGCGAGCGTGTGCAGTCGCACAAACGGTTCTCGCAATGGATGGAACACCGAGGCCAGCAGTCCGGCTTTCGCAAGCAGCACACGCGTGAAGGCAAGGTCTGGCAAGGTCTCGCTCTGGCCTACGCGTTCGCCAATGAGGTCGTTTCAGGCAGCCCGGAGTGTGACGGATCGAAATTTTGATCCGTCACATCCGTCACCATTCACAGCCGCGAACAGGAGGTCCATCCGCTCAATTCCCGTCACATGCGTCACTGGGGTCACGCAGAGTCACCCAGGAGAGGCAAAAGTGTGACGGATGACGGGTGGTGACGGCTAATTCCTGATGATCGGTTAAAGTGAAAAATTTCCGTATATGAAGAGAAGAACACACATCATCACACAAAATAACGCCATTTATGGCGTCATGGAAAAACAGCCGTCACCTGCCGTCATCCGTCACATGCCCCTTCGCACGCATCCCCCAAATTCCCAGTGGCGTGCGCACAGGCACGCCCTGGGGGCGGTGTACTGTGGGGTGTTATCAGGGCGCGCTGGCGAGGGGCTCAGCTGAACAGATACGCAATCTGTTCTCCACCAGGCCATTCATCATGAATCTTGACGAAATCTGACTTAGAAACCTTCATTTCCTTGATGTCGCCGTTTGTGTCGACGTGATGGAGGAGTGTCAAATAGTCGCCGGTTACATCAAGAACAACCATGATATGCCACCCACCGGATGGATGCAGTGTCAACGAGACCGCAACCTGCTTCTGCATGGCCAAGAGTTCTTCGATGCGAGCGAGCTTCTTTGCACCGTCTTCCTTTGAAAATGACTCTTGCCTAAACGAAATGAATGGATAGACATTGGAAATTGCATTTGCCACAGAACCAAAATCGTTCTGCGGTGGTCCGCCGAAACGGTCAAGGTCGAAGGTGTCCTGGAAGGACGGGTAGTCAACCCCAGTGATGCCAGCCGCTCTCAGAATGATCTCATACGCGGTAGGGATACATCCCGTATTCGGTCGTCGCTGTTGAACGACGAACTGTTTCAATTCGATGACGTTACTCAATTGTCGAACCTCACCTGCAATGAGACTTGGAACTTCTTTCAGGGCATCACCCCCTCTCGGTTCCTCCCCTGCCGGGGGGCCTCTTCCTGATACCAGAGGGAACCGTAGCGGTCATAGGCAGAGTTTATTTCTTGTACAGGATTTGGAACCCCCATGCCACACGACGACTTTGAGACGATCGGCGAATTTCAGGTCGGAATCGCCGAGTTGCGGGACTACCTGGGCTTCGCGGTTCAGGAGGTCGCCAGGTCGGGCACGCCGCTCGCGATCCGCCGTTACCGCAAGACCGAAGTGATTCTGGTTCCGCTGGTGGAATGGCGGCGACTGAAGCAGCTGGAACGGGAGTTTGCCGCCGATGAGTGACTTCGCCACTTTGGTCAACCGGGCTGGCCAACTGTGCCGAGCGATCGCCAGCCGGGATCTGGTGGGCCACGAGTTGTACATCATCCGACAGTCGGAGATCGCGGCGGAATACGGGACGGCGGAAGGCTGCGAAGCCTACACCAGCCCGTGCCTCGACCTGTATCTGCGGGAGTTCGTCGGGCCCAGATGGCGAGGCCGGGGGCCATGTTTGGTTCTGAACGATCTGGCGCTGGCGGATGTCCATCCCGAGGATCTCGAAGCCGTCGTGCTGGGGATCACGATCCATGAACTGGCCCACATCCTCGACCGGCCAACGTTGTATCGCGACCGCCGAGACGCTGAGCCCGACCGACTGAAGTTCGAAGCCCTCGTCCTGGCCGACGAGGTGGGCCAGCCCCGCCCCACCGTGGCCCCCCAACCGTATGCGGGCCACGGGGCGTTGTTCATCCGCATCGCCCTGCATCTGCGCCAACGGGCCCGAGAACACGGAGTCATCCTGCTGGCGAACGACCTCTGCGGTGGCCCACGGTATGGGCTGTCACCAGCGTCCGCTTACCGAGCCGCCCTCGGCGATGAACCGACCCGGTTGGCCCATCTCACGTTCCATGAGATCGCGGCCATCAAACCACCCACCGAATTCACCACCCTGTGGGCGAGCGATGTCGCCGCCCACGATCATTCTCTCTCTGGAGTAACACAGCGCGGCTCTGCCGCAACCGAAGTTGAGGAAAGTGGTGTCGGTCTTCGTTAGGCTGGTGGTGTTCTAACGCCATCGCTTTCGGAGGACCGACA
>JAYTCW010000517.1:0-1849 GCA_043736295.1 Planctomycetota bacterium
GAACCCACGACCCCAGTGATCGCTGGTCCTTCCATTCTGTCTCCCCCGCAGTGGAGTGATGGGTGCGGGTCGCGTCGAGGATGGGGGAGAGGGGGGCCGGAAACGTGTTGGCCACCTTGCGAACGTGATCCCTGAGAAATCCTTCACGGCGTTGCCCCGTGGGGCGACAGAAATTAGCACACGGTGGCCGCGATCCCCCGGTCACACCACCCCGGCTTCTGCCGTCCCTGGCGGGACTCGACGGGGTGGTCGGGACCGCTTTCCCACCGTTGAAACGGTGGGCTATTGTCGGGTGTCCCTGGCGGGACAATGACAGCAGTTTTCTCTGGAAGCACGGGTCTGGACAGCCGTGCCTCGGCGAGGTGGAAGAGTTGCTCGAAGCCGAGGGGTTTCTGAGTAGAATGGCGACCACACTGCTCGGAAGTCTTCGGAGATTTCGGAAGACTCTGGGAACGCGATGTCGGTTTGATCGTCTCGGTTCAGCAGATATTTCATCTTGATACGCGTTTGGGAGACAAGCGGTAATGTTCGATCTCCCGTATGAGCGTCGCTACCGCAGTCTGCGAAATCATCCCCTCGCGAACTCCGGATTCACAGGCCGCCCCTCGAACCGCGATGACATCGGGTTCGCAGGGCAAGAGTCGGGGCAGGTCGGCCATGCCCACGCGACCGGCGAAAGCCACTGCCAGTTGATGGGCATGAGCGTGGGCGACCATCGATCTCAACTCGGGCTCGGGGATCAGGTCCACGAGACGCCCACTCGTTTTATCGAACGTGTCGATCAGGAATGCCCGGCAGTCCCCCGCAATCGCTGCCTCCAGAACCTCGCGTACGGCAGGAGCCCCCGCTCGCTCGGCATCCGCATAGGCCACCGCTACCCAATCGAGCGGCTTCCCTCGCAGCACATCGAACTCGGCTCTTAACTGACGCCACAGCACCCGCCAGTGCCGCTCCGAGGCCAGCCCCGCCAACCCGAGTTTGGCATACTGCAAATGGGGTGCTAAGGACGGAAGAGGCTCGTGTTGCCAGTCCAGGACTTCCCCCAAAGCCGCACTGATCGCGACCGGCGAAACAGCACGGGCGGTCACACTAATCAGAAAAAGATCCGCCAGCGAAGCCATTCCCAGTGGCCCGCGAGCAGGCTCCTTAATGTCGAGGATTCCCGCTCCTCCCGCCAAGGCATCCACAGCCTCTTGGGGAGTTCTGACACTCACGAGTAATTGAGGGAGGCCTGTCGCCCCTAGACGAGTCTTAGACAGCGGGGGTGACGAAGCGGGCATGACGGAGCGGATCCAGATTCAGCAAGCCGAGTGATGAATTGGCAGTGTGACAAAACCCCCGCTCGGGTGAAATGCAGACTCGCCTTGCTCCATGGCGATGCACGGTCAAACAGAACGTTGCAGTTCAGACATCAGTCAGAATCGAGTGGCCCCACTTGTGATGGTCTACAGGATTCCGAAGGCTCAGCATACTTCACTGACCTCGATACGAAGATCATGAAGACTTCGAATCATGGTTGAAGTCAATGCGAGCAGCGTGAAGCGGGCAATGATTTGGCATCGGGCGGCTGTCTCTTTCGAGCTGAGGCATTCCAAGATTGCGCATCAAGTAGAACGGACCCCCAGGTCCGTTCCGCCCGGACCTACGGGTCCAGGCTCCGGGAACTTTCCACGGACCGATAGTCTGATGATGTTGGGCGAAACGACAGTCGCCTTTCGCTCCGCGAAAGAGCGTTCTTTCGCGGAGCGAAAGACGACACTCCCGGCAGGTGAGGCAGGCGGGCGAAAAAAATCTCCCCGCCACCCCGCTTGTCGGGGTGGTTCCCGCGCTGGTGCGCTACCGAAGCGCA
>JAYTCW010000518.1:0-6984 GCA_043736295.1 Planctomycetota bacterium
AAAAAAAACGCGAGCGCCTCGCTGCGCTCGTCGCGGGGAAAGGAAAAAGGAAAAGAGGAAGAAGGGCAGAGGGAAAGAGGGACAAAGGGGAAATGGTTATTGAGTCCTCGATACACGAAACCCTGTGCCGTTGTATCGGTCGCCGGGCGCGTTCCATTTCCGGTTGGCGGAGCGGGAAGTAGAGGCGAAGTCGTCCCACGCGCCCCCGCGAAAGACACGAAGATCGACTGCACGACTGCTCAATGGATCGCTCCCTCCCACAAGCTTGTCGGCGTACCCATCCCGGCACCACTCGTACACGTTCCCGTGCATGTCTGACAGGCCCCACGGGTTCGGCTTTTTCGTCCCCACCGTGTGGGCGTACTGCTCCGTCTTCGCGTTGCCATCCCCAAACAATCCGCCCCACCACGCATACTCACTCAGTTGCGTCTCATCGTCCCCGAAGCTGTACGCCGTCTGCGTCCCCGCGCGGCAGGCATACTCCCACTGGGCTTCGGTCGGCAGCGCGTACTTCCCACCCGTCGGCAACCGCCCGGCCTGGAGATCGATCTCCGTCAGCTTTTCGCAAAAGGCCGTGGCGCTGTCGGCCTCGATCGACCCGTCCGGATTCACACCGTGGCTGATGTACGACGCCGGGAACGTCGCCCCCTCCTTCACAGACGTTTTCCTCCGGGACCAGGGCTTCGACTGCGTGCCCATCACAGCGGTCCATTGGGCCTGCGTCACTTCCGTCTGCCCCAACCAGAAGCCTTTCGTCAACGTAACCTCGACTTGGTCCTCAACGTTTTCGCGGTCCTTCTCACTCTCCGGGCTCCCCATGCGGAAACTCCCCGGCGGACACCAGACCTGCTTCAGTTTGACCCCGTCGGGGAGAGTGATTTCCTGCACCTCGCCCGCTTTGGTGCCGGTGAGGGCACCGGCGGGACTGGGCTTCGGCACGGTCGGTGTGGGCTTCACGGGGGCAATGGCCACGGAAATCAGCGGGATCGAGAGCCGAAACTCGCCTTTCAGTTCCGGGGCCTGTTTCGCTCCTTGGTACTTCTTGCGAACATAGTCGTATGTCCCTGCGGAGACATGCTCGGAGAGTTCCGCCAGGGTGATCTCGCCATCGGCGGCGCGTTTGGCCGTGCTGGTGTCGGCATCACCGCCCAGGGCGTCGATCACATGGTGAAAGAACACTCCGTGCTGGAGGTCTTTGTCCTCGAACGCCTGCTGATGGGCTGAGCAACTGAAGAACGCCGCTGTCCCGCCCGGAGGTGGGGGGAGCGCGGGGAGTGTGGCGCTGGCCAGTGAGCGTGCGACACCCGGCTTGGTCGGGTCATTGCGGCAGGCATCGACCAGCAGCAGCTTGCCACCCGCCCGGCAGGCATTGAGGGCGGTGTAGAGTTCCCCCAGATCGATCAGCCGGTGGCGGTCGGTGATCTCGTTGGCAGTCTTCAGCTTGGCGATGTCAGCATCGGCCGGACAGCAGTAAAATTTGGGTGTCTTGTTCCCCTTCTTGTCTTCAAGCTCGTACTGCACCCCGTGCCCGGCCAGAGCGATCAGGACGACATCCTCGTCCTTGAGAAACGGACTGTCCAGGATCGCCGACAACTGATCGCGGATATAGTCGGAGAGCGGGGCGAAGACCTCTTTGCCCTCGACACGCCCCAGGGTTTGGGTCATCAGCGTGACATCGTAGCCGCCCGCTTTCAGCACGGCGGCGAGGCCATCGGCGTCGTTCTCCGTATAGGGGAGTTCCGGCAGCGGCTGGCCGGAGCGGTAGGTCTTGACCCCGATCACCAGGGCGTACCGCTTACCCGCCGCTTGCAAGGAACCGACGAGGACGAGCCAGATCAGGGCGAGTGTTAAGAGTCGGCGCATGATCGAACCTTGCGTGGCCAGGGAAAGGAGTTCGGAGACAGTTCCAAAGGCGTTAAGCAATCGCTGGCTTGGACTGTCGTCTTTCGCTCCGCGAAAGTAACGTTCTTACGCGGAGCGAAAGACAACTCTGATTGATTGACGGCGACTACCGCTCGTACCGAACAGAGATCGTATCACGCGACTGGCCGATGGTGCGTTCGACTTGCTCCGATTTCGAATTGACGTCGTTCCCGAAGCCGGTGCCGCGCCCTTTGAGTTCGGGTTCATCGCTCGGTCGTTTCGAATCGTTCTCCCACGACGCACTGAACGAAACAGAGATCAGCCCGATGTTGCCGGAGGGCTTGAGGTTCAGTTTCGCAGCTGCGGTGTCGGGGAAGTTGCCGACGACTTTGAATTCGGTAATGACTTCATTGGTCCGGTGCCAGCCGAGGATGTCGACGTGTGCCTGCGGCGGGACAATCCAGTAGGTCGATTTCCCTTGACTGAAGGCAAAGGCGTTGACCCCGTCGATGCGGAGGTCGACGGCGGCTTCGTGAGCGGAGTTGTTGATCAGGCGGACGCCGTAGATGCTGGACTGCTGGAGTGGGACGAAGGGCTTTTCCTTCTCGAAGGTCACGGGCTGCGGAACATAGTTACTCCCATTCTTGACGAGAATCTCGATGGCATACTGAGCGGTCTTGCCAGCGATTTTCGTTCCTTGCACATCGACTTGAGGCTCTTTGAGGGCCTCTTCAATGTTCTTCGAGAGGTCGCGAGGATCGCGCAGTGGCGGGTGCGAGACCCCCAGCCCCAGCATGGCGGAGACGGTTTCCGACCCGAAGATAATGCGGCCCGTCGGTCGTTTCGCCAGCGGAAATCCAGTGCTATCGATCAGTAGCGCCACGAGTTTGACAGTTTGGAGATTGCTGGCTGCCTGGCGGGCTTTGTCTTTCTCTTCCGGCGTTTGAAACTCTGCCGCTCGATTGTCTGGAGTGTCGTGAAACGGCTGATAGCGACAGGAGACTTCGAATTTGTAGTTTTCCGTGACGATCGTCAGTCCGGCCTGCTGCAATTCATCGGCCAGGACTAGTTGGATTCCGGGACCAGCGCTGCCGCTGACATTGGCGGAACTGGCAATCTCACCGACGGCGATGCTGCCACCGCCATTCTTCTCGACGATCTGGGCGATGTCAGCCGACAGGAGTTTGAGTTCGGTTCGCAAGGCATCGGGGACCGGTTCGGCCATTGCCGGAGCCGCCGCAATGTAGAAGGCACAGCAGGTCAGCAGTGTAGAAAACAGTCGCATGGTGATCTCTCAAATCGGGTGTTGTGGTGAGTGGAAAGGTGTCGAATGACCGCAGGTTCTGTGGTGGTCGCTTCACAATCAGGGCACAAACGGCAGCCCGGTCCGCAGCTGCGAAGAGACATCCTGCATCAGCGAGGTTCCGTCGCGGGTCTCCCACTTCTCGCGTTTGAGAGTCCCTGGTGGATTCTGCACCATCGTTCCAAGACCGAACCGCAACAGGTCACGGTTGGCTTCAATTTTGGCCTGCAGAATTTCGACTTTCTCGATGCCCAGTTCGAGGGCCAGGTCGATTGGGGTCAGATCGCGGGAGTACATCTCGGCCACCTTGCCGACGGGTTCGGGGAACTCCCGGACAGATTTGCCCGCATCGTCGCCGACCTTGAGGTACGGCCCCGTGATCTTTTCAAGGGCCCGCGTGAACAGCTCCTGATCCTGACGCACCAGCTTCTGCATCTCTTCGTGCGTCGGGAAAATCTTCTGGACATGCTCTTGAGGCAATCCCCCGAGAGCATCAGACAATCGGATCTCGTCCCGGAACTCGGAGATCATCCCCTCTCGATGGCAATAGATGCAGGAGATCCCGTTGATAATCGACGGAGTGCCGAGGACCGCCGAGCGATCGAACACGACCTCGATCGGCCCCGCGTCGATCCTCTCACCGTTCCCTTTCACCAGCATGTAGGCTTGCATCCCATTCGGCAGGCTCCAAATCACCTCGCCACCGTCATGTTCAAACGCCTGGTTGCGAAAGGGATGATGTTCGAACAACGGTCCCAGCGGGAACCGGACCAAGTCACCCTTGGCTCGTTTCGGCAGGAAATCGTAGCTGATCCAGAAGTACGGCGTCACCGTTGACGTGTGACGTTCCAGCAGCCGGTTCTGTTTCGAGACCCCACTCTTAGCGTACCCGGAACGAGCCACATCCCCTCGCAGGAAATTATTCTGGATATTCAGTTGCAGTTGCTGCTCCAGTCCCATCAGGGTGTCCGGAATATCGAGCAGCTGGTGGTACAGCGGCGGCTGCGTCGCCGTCACGATGAACCAGTCGGCTCGCAGGTACGGCAAATCGGCCCCCGCGAACTGCGACACATCCTTCCATAGCTGCTTGAGATCCTCGTCCTTCACAAAGTCGTATTGAAGGCCGTAGGGGTAGTGCCGCAGGATTTCTCCCCAGCGGTTGCCTCGATCCCAGCCGACCTTACGCAGGTCGATCAGGTAGACCGATTCCCCCGTCTCCGGCAGCGGCTGGGGCAGGTAGATCTCCCGCTCTTTGGACAAGCTGTTGACCGCCTTGGCGAGGGCCGCCCGGTAGAGTCGCAGATCGCGCTCCGTTACGTTCGGGTTATTCTGCAAGTGGGTCAGCGTATAGAACCGCAGGTAGCGTCGGTCGTCGGCTTTCGCACTGAGCAAGTACGTCCGCATCGCCGTCAGAATCTGCTTCTCCGAGATGAACGCCCGCACCTCACGCTGCGGAAATGGAGCCCCGGCGGCGACCCATTTCTGGAGCAGCTCCTTCTCGGCGTCGGTGATCGCCTTCGCTTCCGGCGAACCACTCTTGGGCATATAGGAGTCGGCCCCTCCGTCGATTGAATCGACCAGCCGAGAGTTCGCCGCGTCTCCCGGAACGACGAACGCGAACTTCGATCCCGTCTCGCCCCGTTCTTCCAGCAGACTCGCCCGGCTCAGGACATCCAGTCCCGCCTGACGTGCGGAGCCTCCGTGACAGCGCGCACAGCGCTGGGTCAGAACCCCATACGCCTGCTTCGCCAATTCGGCATCCACTGGCACGTCCTGGGCAGGCAGATTCCCCGCACTCGCCCACACCGCCACCGCCATCCCCACCAACATTGCAGTTCGCATTGCAGCCCCTTTCTCGATAGGTCATTGTGACTGTCCGTAAGCGTAAACGATTCGTGGGGCGATTTCTTCCCGGCATCTCGTCAGATTTCGGGAAGAATCCCGTGGAACGATTCGTTATCCTGACAGAACGAGTGTTTGACTCTCTATCCTTCGCGATCAGGACTCCCCCATGGGCCTCTCAATTCGTGTACTGCTGGCAGGATGGGTCATCCTGTTTCCGCTGTTGCCACCTCTCGGTGCCGCCGAGGGCCGCAAGCTGGCGGTGGTGGTCGGCGTGAATACCTATCGTCAGAACTCGGGGCTGCCCGCGCTGGGGCAAGCGGCCAGTGATGCCCAGCGGCTGAGCGGGGCGCTGCGGAAGACAGGGTTCACCGTCTACGAGATGACTCACGAGGTCGCCAAGCAGGACGGCAAGGAAGCGCTGGCTCCGAACCTGGAATACATCCGGGACCAGATCAACGGCGTGCTGGACTTTCCCAATCTGGGCGAGGACGACGCCGTTATGATCACTCTACACGGACACGGGGTGCAGTTCGACTTCGAAGATGCCAAGGGAAATATGACTCCCCGGTTCTACTTCTGCCCTGCTGATGCGGCCATCACCGGAATTAAGACTGCCAACGAGCTGACCGACCGCAACCATCTGCTCCCGCTGGAAGAACTCTATACCGAACTCGGGAAATGTTCAGCCGCCACAAAACTGCTAATCGTCGATGCCTGCCGCAATGATCCGAACGAGCCAGGTGTTTTTCGCACCGGGGTCAAAAGCGGCACCCTCCCCAAGCTCGCGCCTCCTCCGGGTGGCACAGCCGCGTTCTTCAGCTGTAAGCCGAACCAGATGGCCGTGGAGGACAAAGCCCTGGGTCAAGGAGTCTTCACGCACTTTCTGGTCCAGGGGCTGGAGGGCCAAGCCGACCAACCGCTGGCCGGGAAGCCCGCGGATGGAATCATCACGTTCTCGGAACTGACGACCTATGTGGCGAACAACACGTACTCGTATGTCTTCGACAAGCACAATGGCCTCAAGCAATCGCCGGAGATGCGCGGGGAGTTCGATCTCAACCTGCCGCTGGCGAAAGTCTCATTAAAAGTCCTGACAAACACCCTCGGGATGCAGCTCACGCTGATCCCCAGCGGGGAGTTTTTGATGGGTTCGCCTGCGAGTGAGGCGGATCGCGGAGACGATGAAGGTCCGCAGCACCGGGTGCGGATCACGAAGCCGTTCTATCTGGGGGTGCATGAGGTCACAAAGGGGCAGTTTGCAGCATTCGTGAAGGCCAAGAACTATCGAACAGATGCGGAAAAGGATGGCAAAGGCGGATACGGGCTGAATGCCAAGGGAGAGTTCGAGCAGAAGCCGGAATATACTTGGAAGAACTGGGGGTTCCCGCAGACGGATGACCATCCGGTGGTGAACGTGAGCTGGAACGACGCGGTGGCGTTCTGCGAGTGGCTGAGTGCGAAGGAAGGGAAGACATACCAACTCCCGAGTGAAGCGCAGTGGGAGTACGCCTGCCGGGCGGGGACGACGACTCCGTTCCACTTTGGATCAGTGAACGACGGAAAGCGGGCGAACATTGACGGGAATTACCCGTACGGGACGGAGACGAATGGGCCGTATCTGAAGGGAACCTCACGCGTGGGCTCCTATGCGGAGAACGAGTTCGGTCTGTATGACATGCACGGGAACGTGTGGGAGTGGTGCCAGGATGGCTACGATGAGGGGGAGTATGCGACACGGAGTGGGGTGACGAGCGATCCTGTGAACGTCGGTACAGTGAATCGTCGTGTCCTGCGCGGGGGCTCGTGGAGCTACTACGCCTGGAACTCCCGCTCCGCCATCCGGGGCTGGGGCACGCCCGACTTCCGGAACGACTACACAGGGTTTCGTGTATCGAGGACTCAATAACCATCTCCCCTTTGTCCCTTTGTCCCTCTTACCCTCTGCCCTTCTTCCTCTTTTCCTTTTTCCTTTC
>JAYTCW010000519.1:0-4730 GCA_043736295.1 Planctomycetota bacterium
CCATCCGCCATGATGAAGCACTCCTTTGCTTGATGACGGCTCAAACATCGCTTTTTCCTTGGGTTACGTCAGCGCGGCTTTTCGGATAGCCTCTAAGTCCGTGTGTCTAAGCCGGAGATGAGGAGCGAGGTGTTCGGGGGGGCTCGTTCGACCCCGCCACGGATTCACCAACTTGTAACTCCAACAGATTCTCCTCGATCGTCGCACAGATTATTTCCAGCGGCAGATCGTTGGTGTCTGCGCCGAAGGGGTCTTCGATCTCGACGCCGATCTCTTCGATACCAAACAGGATGTAGGCCACGACGAGCGTGACGGGAATTGTCACGAGACCGAACCGGTCGACAAGCGCGAACGGAAGTGTAAAGCAGTAAACCATCAGAGCCCGCCGCAGATGAACCGCATACGCGAACGGCAGCGGTGTCGACCGAATCCGTTCGCACGCCCCGCAGTAGCCGGTCAACGCCTGAATGTTCTGATCCATGCTCTGCAGCTGGTGACTGTCGATCAGATCCCGCTCTCGGGCCACTTGGATAAGGTCCGTGATTCGGCAGAGGACCGCGAGCGGGACGTGTCGCGAATTGAGGGCCGTTGTCGCCTCGGGTCTGGGGAGTAACTTCTGCATCGGCCCCAGATCCTGAGCACCACTCCGCAGTCGCGACATCGTGCTGTGGGCATACGCAATCGTCCAGTGGATCGTTTGATTGGCCAGTTCACGATCTTCCCTCAACCAGGACGCCGCCTGCCGGGCCAGGTTGCGGGTCTCGTTGACGATCCCGCCCCACAGCTTTCGCCCCTCCCAGAACCGGTCGTACGACGCATTGGTCCGGAAGACGAGCAACAATCCGAGTGATGTCCCGATCAGGGAGTGAGCGGTCTCTGGGATGGCCAGATTGTCCAGCCAGTGGTCACCGTACAGATAAAGCAGAGTGATGACCGTCGCCCAGATGAAGCAGGCGGTGACGCGCCCCAGGATTTCGTGGACCAGCGACCCCTCAATATCAAACAGATGGCTGGTCCAGTCGTGTGGGTCGTAATTCGACATCGTCAGGCCGTTCGGAGATCGGGGGTGGAGTACCAAGCCAGGGCATGGTATTCGACGGTTCGGTCGTGTCATCCGTCAATAGGATTCGGGTGTCGAGAGGCGTCCGGACTGACTCCCTCGACCAAACGTCGTAAGACGAGCGGTCCGATTTCGCGTACCCAAAGACTTCCGAAGTCTTCCGAGACTTCGGAAGTCTGGCGAGTCGGTTTTCACTGGCCGCTCGGCTAACACCAGCCAGGCTGCGCGTCTCATGGAATCCCGACCGGTTGCAGCGGACACTTTGCCACGATGAATGTCTCTAAGCGTCCATCTTCATCGAAGGCCACCGTCACCGTTCGGCGGGCAGCGATATGGCCGATGGTCAGCACTTGACCCAGGCCGTAACGGGGGTGACGGACGTGCATGCCGGGTTGGTAACCGAACGGGATCTCGACCGTATCCGTCTTCCCGGCCAGCAGGCTGGCAGCTGTCGTGAGTGTGGGGAGCGGTGGGGGAGTTTTCTTCTTGGCAGGGCGGGAAGAGGCGGAGGCGAGCGAATGGCTGATGGCTGATGGCTCATGGCCAGCAGGTTCATCATCGAGCGATTCGGTCACAGACGACAGTCCCTTGGCCAGCACGCCCTTGGCCCGCTGTGGCACTGTGATGACGCCTGCCCCCTCTGGCTCTCCGCTCTCGTCACTCGTCTCTAGTCCCTCCTGCGACACATCAATCGTGTCGTCCTCCGGATCCCATGTCGGCATCTTGAATGATCTGCCGACACCGTAGATCGACTCTTGCAACTCCTGCACATGCGGGAACTCGGAGAGGAACAAACTCGGCACCGAGGTCATCAGCCGCCCACGTAGAGCCCGCACCGCCGTGTGCGTCAGGAACAGTTCTCGCTTGGCCCGCGTCATGCCGACGAACATCAAGCGGCGTTCCTCCTCGATCGCGCTACGGTTCTCGTCCTTGATGGCCCGCTCGTGCGGCAGCAGTCCTTCCTCCACGCCGAGGATGAACACGACCGGGAACTCGAGGCCCTTGGCCGCGTGCAGCGTCATCAGCGTGACCTGTCCCGCCGAGACATCGAGCGAGTCCGTTTCGCTGACGAGGGAGACCTGCTCCAGGAACCCGGCCAGCGACCGCTCTTCTCCGGCAGCATCATCGTACTGACGAGCGGCTGAGACGAGTTCGTCGAGGTTCTGGAGCCGTTCATGGTCGTCCGGGTCAGGGCTGGCTGCCAGCGAGATGCGGTAGCGGCTCTTCTCCAGAATCGCTTCCAGCAGATCGCCGACCGACCCCGCATCCGCCAGCGACAAGCTGTTGATGAGTTCAGCAAACATCTTGAAGCCATACACGGCCCGGGGGTTCAGCTTGCCGACCTCCTTCGCGCGCGGGCAAGCTTCGAGCGGCGACAAACCCTCGCGATCGGCCCAGGCCAGCAGCCGGTTCCGCGAGGTCTCGCCCAGTCCCCGCAGCGGTTTATTGACCACTCGCACGAATGCCGCGCGGTCGCTCGGATTCGAGATGATCCGCAAGTAGGACACCGCCACCTTGATCTCGGCCCGCTCGTAAAACGCCACCCCAGCTGCGATCTGATAGGGCACCTTCATCCGTTGCAGGGCGAGTTCCACCTGCCGCGAAAGGGCGTTGGTGCGGTAGAAGACCGCCACGTCCGACGGCTTCCAACGACCGGCCTCGACCGCCTGTTGCACGCGACGCGCGATCCCCTCGGCCTCGTCGTTGCCGTTCTCGAACAGCAACCCCTTGACCGGTGGACCCGACGGCTGGGTCGCGATCAGGCTCTTCTCTTTACGCTGCGAGTTGTGCGTGATCAGCGAATCGGCTGCGGACAGAATCTCCGGCGAGCTGCGAAAATTCTCCTCCAACCGGATCAACTTGGCCGTCGGGTAGTCCTTCTCGAACCGCAGGATGTTGGCGATCCGCGCCCCGCGCCAACCGTAGATCGACTGGTCGGGATCGCCCGTCACGCACAAGTTCGGGAACCGCTGCGACAACGCGAGGACGATCTGGTACTGGGCCGCGTTCGTGTCCTGGTACTCGTCGACCATGATGTACCGAAAGCGCTGGTCAAGCGATTGCCGCAACTCGGCATTCTCGGTCAGCATCTTCGCCGTGTGCATCAGCAGGTCATCAAAGTCGACCGAGTTCGCCTCCAACAGCTTCTTCTGATACGCCGGATAGAGCTTGGCCGTCATGCTCTCCCACAAGTCCCCCGGCGAGTTCTGCATCTGCTCGGAGTAGACCTCGTGCGTGATGAGGTCGTTTTTGAGTTGCGAGATCCGCCAGGCGATCTTGTCTGGGCCGAAGTGCATGGTGTCGATGTCGGCATCGTTCATCGCCTCGCGCAGCAAGACCCGCTGGTCGCCGGTGTCGAGGATGGAGTAATTCGGCTGGAGTCCGACCACCTCAGAATACTGCCGCAGCAGGCTCGCGCAGAATCGGTGAAACGTCGAAACCCGTACGCGACTGCCGGGGAGCAGATGCTGCACCCGCTCGGCCATCTCTTGCGAGGCTTTGTTCGTAAAGGTGATCGCCAGGATCTGCCACGGCGGCACCCCGCGCTCCACGAGGTGCGCCACCCGCCGAGTGACCACACGCGTCTTCCCCGACCCCGGCCCGGCAATGACCAATAGCGGCCCGTCGATATGCTCGACCGCACTTTGCTGGCTCAACGTCAGACCATCCATCAACGACACGCGGGTGTACTCCTTCGGGGGCGGGCAACTTCAGAGGCAGTATACGGCCTCAAACGTAGAACGGAATTCATTCCGTTCCCGCTCGTCGTCCGGTGAGCCGTGGGATAGGCTTCCAGCCTGTCTTGCGTTTCCTAAGAACACCCTGTCTCTACTATTTCACCATCGCGTCAAATGGTGATAGGATATCGGACACACTGGGGGCTTCACGGAAAATCCCCTTAAACTCGCTTGGAGAGTACTATGTCGATCGTCGTCCCTCACGATGTCGAAGAGTTTGTGGCGCACCAGATTGCTGCGGGGCGCTACGAGTCCGAAGACGATGTTCTGCGGTCGGCGATGCAAGCCCTCGCGGAATTGGACGACGACTTATTGGCGATTCAAGACTCGCTCTCCGAATGGCGCAGTGGAGATGCGGGCGTTCCCTTGGATGAAGCGATCGAGCAGATTCTGTCGGCAGGTCATCGCGAGACAGATCAATGACCTTCACGGTCGTCTTGCAGCGCAGATGGACTTCAGGAAAGAGGTTAGTGACCTACACTGACGGTTAGGTCAACTTCGGACAACTGGTAAGGATTCCTTGACCATCTTACATTGACATTATTTCACCATGTGACACAATGACACCTAGGTACGCATGTACCCTTCTCGCGAGCAGCCTGATGTCATCCAGCACAGAATGGAGTCAAACTCATGTCACGACTGTTCTTTTCGTACTCACACCGTGACGAGGCAGATCGTGACGAGTTGGAGATCCACCTCAAGCCGCTTCAAAGAGAGGGCATAATCGAGTCGTGGCATGACCGGCGAATCGACGCCGGAGACGAGTTTGACCATGCGATCAGTTCAAAATTGGAGGAAGCAGAAGTCATCCTGCTGCTCGTAAGCCCATACTTTCGGTTCATCCGACTATTTGGGGGGATGGCTTGTCAAACGCGGACATGCTGGTCATCACTGGGGTTGTGTTTAGTGGCACGACAGACCAGTGGGAG
>JAYTCW010000520.1:0-62565 GCA_043736295.1 Planctomycetota bacterium
CGACTCCAAGCCTTCCCATCCGAAGCCAACCGCCAGGCGTACTACGCCCGACGCAATGCCTGTGCCGCCAAATGCCACCGCAAAAAACGCCGCCAGCAACTCGCCCAACTCGGCATCGACCCCGACAAAATCAAATCCCTCGAACACCCAAAGTCCCCATAACTCGCTACGATTCCCTGAGAACCTGGCGCTGTCCAAGTAAGAGCGTTCGAGAAATGAGAGTCGCCTTTCTCTCCGCGAAAGATCGCTCTTTTGCGGAGCAAAAGGCGACTATGTGACGGTTGATTGTCGAACGAACCTCACGGACAATCGGTGGCGAGGGGGCGTTCTGACCCGGCCATCAATCTGGCCGGACACGTCTCATCGAGATGGATGGGAGTTGTGAGAGCGTTCAGTCCACATCGAACTGTTGCTGATCGCGTCTTCGCGGTTTGCGTGTTCTCCTGTTCCCGCGAGTGAATTCACGGCAGCGACACCTCGACAAGCCCTGCCCACTCAGCAGTATTTCAGCATCCTTTCCTTCAATTTGAGCAATGCCTTGGACCCCTGCCAATTAGCTGTCACTCCTGTGCCGATATATTGGATACCAGAAGATTTTGTTCAAAGAGCGGCGAAGTCTCCGGCGACCAGTGGGGCCATGATCGGGAATCTGGCAGGTCGGGTTGACCGTAGGAGCGGGGATCAGATGCGAAACGTCCAACGAGGTTTGCTGTGCGTGTTCGTGGGGGCGCTGTGGATGGTCAGTCCAGTCAGTGCGGCGCTGGTCACGGGCGATGTAGCATTTGTCGGATTAAGCGCCGACGGCAGTGACGGGTTCGCCTTTGTGGCACTCAACAACATTGATGCGAACAGCACGATCTTCTTCCGGGATGATGAGTTGAATGCGGGGGCCTTTAACACGGGGGAGAGTGTGATTACCTGGCAGTCGGGGGCCACTGCGATCGCGGCGGGTTCGGTGATCCGCGTCTCGAATCTGGCGTCTGGGGTCATTGCCTCTGACCTCGGTTCCTCGGCACTCTCTGGGGTCGGGGGATTTGGAACAGCGAGTGAGGGACTGTTTGCCTATACCGGGGTGGATGGCAATACTCCGGGAACATTTCTCTCAGCGATCTTTAACGGCACCGTGGCCGGGAGTGGTTCGTCGCTCACGGGAACTGGACTGACGATCGGGACCAACGCGATCGAGTTCGGGAACAATCACGATATCTTCGAATACACCGGCCCCCGAGATACCCAGTCCACGTTTTCAGGCTATCAATCGCTGGTCAACAACCCCGCCAACTGGCTCAGCGAGGACGGTGCCGGAGACCAGAGCAATAACGGGACTGCTCCGGATGTCCCATTCAACAGTACCGCGTTCTCCACGACCACAGCTGCCCCCGAGCCTTCAGCCCTCCTGCTTTCACTCAGCAGTGGGCTCGCGCTGCTGGCGTGGTGGTGGCACTCACAGCGACAAGCAGCGAATGCCACATAGGGTCTCTAAGTGCCTTGGTGCCCCAACGCCCTAGCGCTGGTCTTTTCCAATCATTCGCCTCCCTAACGGTCAGGCAACCGTCACATCTTACCTGCCTTCCGCGACCCCGATCTCGTGATCGTTCCGTACCGCTTGCCGAACTCCCAGAGGATCAATCCGAAGGTGACGGTCGAGCTGAATCGCGTGAAGGAAACGCTCATGCCGATTCGATGACTCTCTGGTATCCCCCTTCTGGAGTGATCGTTCGTGTACGAAGCGTTCTTTGGCCTCCGCAACCGACCGTTCTCGCCCCTGCCGCGAGTGGAAACATTCATTCCACTCGCGCCGGTCCGCGAGCCGTTCGAGGCGCTGGTCCGCTGCGTGACTCAGGAACAGGGGATTGGCGTCCTCACTGCTCCTTCGGGAACCGGAAAATCCCTCGTTTGCCGATTGCTACAGAAGCGATTTAGCGACGAACGACGCACGATTTTGCTGACGACCGCTCGGTTTCCGACTCGCCGAGCTTTACTGCAAGCGATCCTCTTTGAACTCAAGCATCCCTTCATCGGCCTGTCGGAACAGGAAGCCCGGCTGCGCTTGCTGGATCTGCTGCAAGCCTCTCCCGCGCCGCAGAACCGGATGCTGCTGATTGTCGACGAAGCCCATCTCCTCAGTCCTCGCGGTCTCGAAGAACTGCGAACGCTGACCGACTATGAGATCGCCGGGACGCCGTGCGTCTCACTCATCCTCTCGGGGCAGCTCGAACTCGAAGAGCTGCTCACCGCACCTGAAATGAATGCACTGAACCAGCGGGTCGGATGCCATGCATGCATCGAACCGTTGACGTTCGAGGAATCGAGCCAATACCTGCGCGAACGATTGCGATATGCCGGTAACGACGGGCTGACGATCTTCACTCCCGAAGCGGTCCAGCTGATCTGCTCGGCGAGTGAGGGAAACCCACGGCGGCTGAATCAGCTCAGCGATCATAGTTTACTGTTAGCCTTTGCCGAGGAGACACGACCGGTGGACGTGTCGATCGTCCGCTCCGCGCTGCTCGACCTGCGTGAACTGCCGTTGCACTGGAATGCACCACTCGATCTCACTTGGACGACCGAACGTAATCCACTGGAAAAGTTCGCGGAAGCGTATGAGGCCGATGAGACTGGACGACTCGATGATTCATTGAACGAGAGCGATAATGACTCCGACATTGATGAAGGGGCCGCATTCGAGACCAATGACCACGATCACTCCATCACTTCGGACTCATCAGTCTTCGAGGTCGGCTCGCCACTCGACGCTGTTTCACTGACACAGCTGTTCGAAGTCACTCGGTTTGTTGTTCCGGGCGAGCCAGCGCAGACCACTGAGTCTCCGGTGTGGCCTTCCACTCTCGAAACATCGTCCCCCCCCGCATCATACGCATTCGAGACGGATCCTCCCGCAGACGTTCACACAGATGACACGACCTCGGAACACGAGGCGAAGGAACAGACAATGTTTACGGAGCCGCATCCCGTACCAGGGATCGTTCACGACATGGAATTGATTCTGACTTCCTCACCAAAATCCATAGCCACTCTCAACGCAAACGCCAGTCAATCCGGGTTTGAGGAGTTAATTGTCGACGATGCGTATGCCGCGATCGACCGACAACTCGAATCGAACAGCCCTCAATGGAACCCGCCAGTTCAGGTGAGGGCACTGGATGAGATTCCCAATACTTTAGTGTCCGAGAGCGATGACGCCCTCGAAGAGATTGATGACACGCTCTTCGACGCCGCGCTGACTCCCGTGCGGCAGGAGTCCCCTGCCGACTTTGATCTGACGCTCACCGAGGTCCACCCCATGCTGGATGAAACCCAGCTGTTGGATTTCATCAACGAAATCAGTGTGGACGTACGCCAGTTTCGCCAGGAGGCGGAAGCCTCGCGAGCATTGGCTAATACAACAGACATTCCGACCACAAGCGGCCTGGAAACTCCTCGCCCCCGCCATCAATCACTGCGACAGTCGCTCAACTGGCAATTTGATGTCGTTGAGCCAGAGCCCGCAGAGTCCTTTCAAGACCAGGCGTGCAGAGACGCAGCATGGCAGCCACCCAGCGTGTCCCAGCCAGCGATCCATGGAACGACAGAATCAGCGGCGGCCTCAGCTGTCCCGACTCCGGTTTCCCCGATCCTCGAAACAGCGGACGTGAAGAATACACCCGGTGAACGCCCCTATGCCCAACTGTTTACCCGCCTGCAACGTCAACGTCGCCGAGTCGAAACCGTCATGAGTCGGGAACGGCAATCCGGAGCAGAGTCACGGTTGGGGTAAGGCGACGCGAGTGACAGCGTGTACGCATCAAACGGTGAGTGATCGGTTCATCCGATTCTTTGGGGAGATGGGCAATCGCGTGGCTTTGACCTTGTCACATGAAGTTGGTGTGGTGGAGGGGGAGGGGTCTCGCCTTGAGGTGTTCGTAGTTTCGAGAGAGCATTCCACAATTCGGTGAGCGCCCTCTTAGTCTCAACCACTAGGTGCCGGGCGGAACGGACTTGGGGGTCCGTTCGATTTCTCGGCGCGAACGCAATCGTGGAATGCTCTGTCTGCCAACAATTGCCCCACCTGCTCACTTCGAGAGGCCACTCTGTGATGTTTGTTCTTCCTCCTCGGTTCGTGGAATTCCTGAAGCGTGGCTGCCTGTTCTCTGGTGTCGTCCTGGCGGGGTTTCTGTTGGCCGCGAGCGAGTCGCGGGCCGAGACTCCCAACGTCGTCATCATCTTCACCGATGACCAGGCGTACGGCGACCTGGGCTGTTACGGCGGCGAGCATGTGGTCACTCCGCATCTGGATCGCATAGCGACTCAGGGGATGCGGTTCACTGACTTCTACGTGGCCCAGGCGGTATGTGGGGCCTCGCGAGCCGCACTGCTCACGGGGTGCTATCCCAACCGGCTGGGCATGCTCGCTGCGCCCGGTCCGGCTGCCAAGCATGGCATTCACGACCGAGAGTTGCTCCTCTCAGAACTCCTCAAGCAAAAGGGGTACGCGACAGCTGCAATCGGGAAGTGGCATCTGGGTCATCACGTGAAGTTCCTGCCGAAGCAGCATGGGTTTGATTCGTATTTTGGGTTGCCGTACTCGAACGATATGTGGCCGTTTCATCCGGAGTCGGGGGCGAATTTCCCCGATCTGCCGCTGATCGAGGGGAACCGGATCATCAATCCCAAGGTCACTTCCGATGACCAGAACATGCTCACCCGCTGGTACACCGAGCATGCGGTCGAGTTCATTCGCGAGAATCAGGAGCAGCCGTTCTTTCTGTATCTGGCCCACTCGATGCCGCATGTGCCGCTGCATGCCTCAGAGGAGTTCCGAGGCCGCACGGGCAAGGGGATGTTTGCCGACGTGATCGCCGAGATCGACGACGGCGTGGGACAGGTGTTGACCACCTTGCACGAGTGCGGGCTGGACGAGAAGACGCTCGTCATTTTCACCACTGACAACGGCCCGTGGATGAGCTATGGCAACCACGCGGGGTCGGCGGGACCACTGCGCGAGGGAAAGGGGACGACCTTCGAGGGCGGCGTGCGCGTGCCGTGTTTAATGCGTTGGCCAGGGCGAATCCCTGCGGGCGCGGTCTGTCACGAACTGGCGGCCACGATCGATATTGTGCCGACAGTGGCGGGCCTGGTCGGAGGGGATTTGCCGCAACACCCAATCGATGGCCGTGACATCTGGCCGCTGATGAGTGGGTACCCAGGAGCAAAAACGCCGCACGAAACGTATCTGTATTACTGGGGCCACGAGTTGCAGGCGATCCGCGCGGGCCGCTGGAAGCTGCACTTCCCGCATGCGTATCGCTCGCTGACGGGCCGGGCGGGCAAGGACGGCAAGCCCAGCGGATACTCGGAGCGGAAGACCGACTTCGCGCTGTATGACCTCGAAGCGGATATCGGGGAGAGCCACGACGTGAAGGCTCTCTACCCCGACGTGATGGGCCACCTGCAACAGCTGGCCGAACCCGCGCGGATGGAACTGGGCGACTCGGCGAGGAAGCTGACCGGAGCCGGGTTCCGCGAGCCGGGGAAGGTGGACTGAATCAGTGAGCGGCACGGCTTCCAATGAGGTCGTTTTCCATGGGATCTCCAGCTCCTTGTCCCGTCAGGGACACCCGACCGTAGCCCACCGTTTCAACGGTGGGAGAGCGCCCCAATAAAACGATGAGTCCCGTCAGGGACGGCAGAAGTTGGCGATCACCCTCTTCACGAGCGGTCGGCATCTGGCCGCACTGCGAGCTTCTGTCGCCCCTGCCGGGGCTGCTGGCCACAAGTGGCCCCTGGCCCCACCGATGAATCGGTGGGCTATTGTCGGGAGTCCCTGCCGGGACAAAGAGCGATGATCGTTCTGGCTTGTTCGTCGATTCCCTGCGATTTCTCAGTCTTTCACACCTTAGATGCCGTGCCACTGACTTACGCCGCCCCGCTCGCCGTGGCCTCTACCGGGGCTGGTTGATCCCGACGGCGACGCAGGGCCATCGCGGTGACGCCCAGTACGCCCGAGGCTCCGGCTAGGATCGACAGGATCAGCTTGGACCGCCGCTGGGCTTCGATCGGTTCCCAGCGCTGGAGCAGCACGGTGCTCTTGTCGTGGTCGAACTCGATCAGCCACGACACGCGGTGGACCGGGTTCTCGAACTCGCCGACCTTCACGGAGAACGTCTCGACCACTCGCTCGGCGATGATCCCGCTGAGGCGGAGATCCTCGGGCGTCGGGTTCCAGCCGACAGCGGGCGAGTAATACTTGGCAAACGACTCTTGGACATCGACGGTCAGCGACTTGAACAGTTCGGCCTCCGCCTCCTCGACGGTGGCGAACTGCTGGCTGGTGAGCACGTACTTCGCTCGTCCGGCCCCGAGAGTGCCTTCGTGCGGCGGGTTCTTCCGCCAGCCGGGGAGTTCCTGGATCGAGATCGGCTGGGCGTTGCCGGTGGTGTAGAGGATCTGGCTGGGAGTGGGGCCCGATGGAGGGGACTCTGGAGCCGCAGCAAGAACCATTGCTGTGTCGTGTCTCGCGTGGAGTTGTTGCCCCAGTTGTTTAAGATCATTCACTTGATGAGCACGGCGTTCCGCTTCTCGCACCTGTTGGACAGCTGGCAGAACAATCGCGGCGGCGAGAGCACAACCACCGATCGAGACCACGGCCTTCCAGTGACCATGACGGATCATGTAGCCACCGATTAGTGCAGCAATTCCGAACCCCACCGCAATGTCTAGAAATTGAAACCGGTAAAATGAGGCGTCAGGGTTATTGTACACGATCTGCCCCTTCGAAGGGTGAACTGTGGGTGCATTCTGATTCTGTATATCCGTCGACGAAAAGCCACCGACAATCAGACCCGCCAAACTCACCGCTCCGCCGATGAGTACGACCTTACCGTACCCATGCCGGATGGCTGCCACGATGCCGACGAAGATCGCTCCCGCGATGAGTAGGAGTAGTGGCCAAACCACGAGCTGTGTGTTGAAGACGGGCATGGGTTGCATGGGAGGGCTCGAATCGTCGTATGGGACAAAGGTGTTGGTCCTCTTTCATCCCGAAGGGATGAAAGCCATTAGCCGGTGGTTGAGCGCAGCGACACCACCGGGACACGGTCCCGGTCCACTCCCGCATCCCGGAGGGATGCCAGAAGGTGACTCACGGATTGGATTCTCTGGATGGTCCACGTCTCGCGATCTCTGCCATCCCTCCGGGATGGGTTGACCTCGACGACGTTCCACCGGTGGTGTCGCTGCGCTCAACCACCGGCTAAGGGCTGTGACCCTTGCCGGGGTCGGACTAAGTCGCCGACTTCTCCGAAGTCGGTGGAGCGACGTGGCCCACGGAAACGACTTTCGATTCCAGAGGAAGCCAGTTGAACAGTGTTTCCAGTGCCTAGTCAAGACTCGGAGTGGGAGTTCGACTTCTCCGGGAGGGCGAGGCTCCTGCCGAGCCGCGACCGCGATTCGACGTGTCCCCTGGCTCGCGGCTCAGCAGGAGCTTCGCCCTCCCGGGCGTGGCGGGCTCTCGCCCTCGAATGTGACCTACCGCATCGAACGTCGAACCACCGGACTCGGAGAGTCCGGCGACATCGTCGGCGACTTCTCCGAAGTCGCTGGTTCGATGTGACCACCCTAGAGAACGTTCGAATCACTTTGAGGTGCCTCGAACGGGTTCTCTCTGACTCCGAACGTCTGTTGGGATTGCGAACGTCGCACCAGCGATTTCGGAGAAATCGCCGACACTACACCCGCTTCGGCCCCAGACCCGGTGAGGTGAGTTGCACGCTGGCCGAGATCACTCCCGCCCAGAGAACGGCGGCTCCCGCCGGGAAGGCGAACACCATCGAGGTCAACGCTCCCACGATCACCGACGCGGCCAGCGACCACAGCCCGAGCCGGGAACTCCGCAGCGGGTCGGTCTGCTTGGTCCAGTTGATGATCGCGAAGAACAAACCGAAGAAGCACAGGAACCCGGCTAGCGTGGGAGTACCCGCGTGCGTGAGCAGGTCATGGCTGCCGATATGGGTGAACATTGTCTCATGGGAGAGAATCGAGAACAGCTTGTTTCCCGGAGCGAAGAGAGCCTGCCACACGGCGTAGGCCGCGGCACCGGTGATGAGGCCGCCAGCTCCGAACAGTCCTCGGCGGGTCCACTTGTCCCAATTCTGCCCCTCGGAGATCGTCGACAGCAGTGAGATCATCCAGGTACTCAGCGTGGCCACCGTCACGAACACGGTGGCCAGAGAGAGGTTCCCACTCGATGTCCCCAGACCGTTCAGGCCGAGCAAATCGGGCCGCGCCAAGCCGATGGCCCCGGTCAGCGCAGTCACGGAGATCGGGGCAAAGAACGCCGAGGTGGTCAGCGAGTGCAGCTGCTCCGGCTTCGAGCGGATGGGGACCAGCGGCGAGGCCATCGCGGCTCGAGGCAGCGGCGTGTCGGAGAGGCCGTAGAGTACCTCGGTCCCGAACCGAATCGTCTTGACGGACAGCGCGACGAAGGCCAGCGAGAGTCCGGCGATGGCGGCGACTCCAGTGACTCCGAATCCCCCGCGCATGACGAACAATAGCACCCCACCCAAGATCACGAGCAATGACCAGTGGCCGTACCACGGCAGTTCGGAAGTGCGAACGGGGGCCGGACGAGATTGCTCCGGTAGCCAGACCTCTTCTCCGGCGATGGCTTGGATTGTCTCCGCGAGGTCAGCTGTCAAGGGGCGTGTGTCGCGATCGCGCGACACGGAGATGGGGCGAGGGGAACTCCCTCGGGCATATTGGCCTGGCTCTCCGCGAGCGTGACGCTCGCGGTTGATTCGCTGCTGAGTGATGACGCAGAACGCGATCAGCAGGGGAATGAAGATGAACGGCATGACGACGGAGAGAACTGCCCCGCCGATGAGGACGGCGAGGTTCGAGCCTTCGAAGAGTCCCGGCTCCGAGGGATGTGTGGAGCTGCGGACGCTCAGCTGGCGGCGGGCTGGACCACCGATCTCGGCGAGCGGCTGGGGCCTGCGTCCGGTGGACCGTCCGACGACTGCGGCCTCGAACTCGCGGAGGAACTCCATCGTGGAGCGTTGCCGCCGAGCGGGGTCTTTGGCGAGGGCCTTGCTGATGACGGGACGGAGGCGTTCGGGGAGCAGCGATAAGTTCGGCGGCTGGGTGAGGTGCTTCATCAGAATCTCGCCCGCCGACTCGCCGTCGAACGGGATGTTCCCGGTGGCCATCTCGAAGGCGATGACGCCGAGGGCGTAGATGTCGACCTCTTTGCCGTAGCGGCCGCGCGAGATTTCGGGGGCCATGTAGTACACAGTGCCGACGCTTTCGGTGTGGGCACTGCGGCGGCTGGCTGTAATGAATTTTGAGAGGCCGATGTCGCCGACTTTGACGACCCCCTCCGCTCCGAAGATGTTGCTCGGCTTCAGGTCGCGATGCACGATCCCCCGCTCGTGCAGGTGGCTGACCCCGGCGCACAGTCCGCGCATCCAGCGGAGAACTTCCTCCATCGGCAGCGGCCCCGAGTGACGACGGAGCGATTCGTCGAGCGTCTCGCCCGGGACGAACTCCATGATGATCCAATGATCGCCGTCCCCGTCCTGCTTCACGTCAAAGATCGTGACCAGATTTGGGTGGCTCAAGTTCAAGCACTGCTGCACCCCGCGCAGCTCGACCTCGACATTTTCACGAAGGAGCTTCAGAGCGACATCCCGCCCGCCGTCGGTGACGGCAAAGTACACCTCCCCAAAGCCTCCGCGATGCAGCGGACGCTTGATGGTGTACCCGTCGAGCGGACGGGATTCGGCGGTGTAGGTGAACTTCATTCGAGTCTCCGAAGTTGTCAGTTTTCAGTCGTTAGTATTCAGTAAGAGAGCCTCACATCGCACACATCCGACCTCGCACCAACACTCCTCTCTGACTGAACACTGAGAACTGATGACTGATGACTGACAACTCTCTACTTCCCATACATCGTGATCCGCTCTGGCCTCCGCACCAGGAAGTAGATCAACGGGCCGACGCCTTGTGCAAACAGGAGGATCAGAATCCAGATGATCTTGGTATTGCCCTCGCTCGGCTCATTTTGGATACAGTCGATCAGTGTGAACACCCAGAATGCAAAATACAGCAGACTGAACAGCCCGCCGATGGCAAACACTCCCAAGCCGATTCCCATGCTCATCTCTCTTGCCTTCTCGTGGTGTTGATCTTGTTGATGGAGGCCACTTCACGACTATCGTGCCAATTCGACAGTCCGCCGGAAAGGGCAGTGCCCGTGAATCATTCCCCCTGACACTGAGAACGCAATCTCAACCCTGTTAGATCACCGAGTTTCGCGAACATCCATGATCCTCGCTACTGCGGCACTCATGGCAAAGTCTCATCCCCGCGAGCGGGCACATCTTTGGTCACGTTGTGCCACATCAACTGGCCGCAACCGGGACAGTCGATCATCCGCTTCGGATTCCCGGTTGCCTTCCATCGAATCCCTCCCAAGTCCCAAATCGAACGGGCATGACCACACGGGCAGTGCGCCTTCCAAGCTCGGGAGTCAGCCACCATCGACTCTGCCCAGGTGCGGGGGAGGATCGCGAGGAAGAATCGCTGAATGAAGGTCGGTGGCATGAGAGGGCCTCCAGGTGAACGGTTCTTCTCGCATCACGCTCAGCAGAACCCGCGGCTAGCGCCTTGCGGCTCACATCCCTGCGGGCGGGATCAATGAGCATGATTCCCCGCTGGCGGATGCTCTCCGGCATGCTCGTGTTCAGCGTGTGTGTGATCTCCATGATCGACGGGATGAGCCTCGACAGGCTAACTCAACCTGGGGCTCTGCGTGATGTTGCTCCCAAACTCAATCAACAGAATCGCAGCCTGCGGGATGTGGAACTCTCGCCCGTGAAGGTTGATGACGATCCAATCGGCCCCCACGTCCATCAACTGACCAGCCTGGGTGGTCTCCGCTCCGTTCACGCTGCCCGCCATGACCGAAGAGGGAATCTCCCCTGCCATTCCCAACGCATCTCGCCGGAAGTGAACAATGCAGTTCTTCCCGACCTGGTTCTTCATCGGAGCCCGCTCACGGGCTGTCTCGGCACAGCCCGCCAGGAGCAGCACAACAAGCATTGAGAGTCGCGTTCGCATGGGGTGTCCTTAAGTGGCGGTGTTGCTGGCCCCAGAGGAAGCCTGTTGTTGGGCTTGTACTTCCTCGGCAGCCAGTGTTGATGACACCAGTGTCGACCCGGAAGCCGACACGATGCAAGGGACACCATACCCGAAGCCCTTCAAGAGGTTCTCCCACAATACATCCCCGCTGAAGGGGTCGAGAGCCCAAGTGTACCCCTGCACCGAGACGACCAACTGATCTCCATCAAGGAGCAACGCCACGAACCCCGATCCGTGCGGGGCCTTCCAGTCCCACACCGTCTCACCGGTGGAGCGGTCGAGAGCTGCGATGCGGGAGTTGAAACCGACGTAGATCAGATCGTTCATGAGAAGAGAGTTGAGAGAAGAGTGACGAGAGCCAGAGAAAACGGGAGACCGAGGTCTCTCGTTAGCCAGATCTCTTATTCTGGCTGATCGCTGAATGCTGACGGCTAATCGCTCATGTATCAAACGCCAGCAAGGGCCGGTCGTTCGACCGGCCCTGTGCGTGGTGTTTTCGACTACTTCGACTCGTCCACTTCATCCGTCGCACTCACCAGTTCCACTTCCGGAGGAGCTGGAGGTTGCGTGCCGAGGTGAGCCTCGACCGCAGCCACGATGTCGACGGTCGAGATCGCAGGCTTGGTGATCGGGATCAGGTCGGAGAAGTTTCCTTCGGCGTCGAGAACGGCGTCTTCGACATCCAGCTTCTTGTCGATTGTCCCGATCATCGACTTCACTTGGGCCAGCTTCGAGTCATCGATCGACAGGCTAGAAATCTGCTTCCGGGATTCAACAGTTCGCAGGCGGGCCTGTAACCGGTCGAGTTCCAGCTCCATCGTCTTCTTCTGGGAGAGCATTTTCTCCAAGGTGTCGCGATGAATGGTCAGTGCCCGCGTCTTCATGACGAGCATCTCGCGTTCCTTCTTGAGCGACTCTTCGGCAATCTTAAAGCGGCTGAACCGCTCGGCGAGATCCTTCTCCAATTCCACCCGGTCATAGTTGCTGCCTGCGTAGACGAAGTGCTGGCGATCGGACTTCAAGTCAGCTGTGAGCGTGACGAGAGATTGCTGCTGCTCGGCGAGAGCGGCTCCCTTGGTGTCCAGAGCAGCCTTGAGGTGCTCGACATCGACCTGCTCTTCCGCCACAACATGCAGCGACTTGCGAATCTCGGGCAACAGCTGTTGCACTTCGTTGCGAGCCCGGTCGAGTTCGAAGGCGATGGGCACTTCGGACTGGACGGCGTTCTGGACGTTGCTGACGCCGGTGCGGATGTAGCTCCACGCCTGGGTGCCAAAGACGACCGCAGCGATTCCGAGGGTCGCGAGACCGGCTTTGACCGTTTTCGTGACAAACATGGCGAGATCCCCTGTGTGAGATGGCCGATGCGAAGTGCATCGTGAACAATTGGGGATTCGCTGGGGTGGGGAGAATCTTGGAGGAAATCCGGGAAAAATCGGAAAGTCAATTCCACTAAGTCAATCGCATCTATCTATAGATCGATCTAGAAATTCGCCAGCTATCAATCTGACTGAGTGATCTGAGGGTCAATGAAACTGCCAAATTGCCGCCACTGGAGGCTGCCCGCTGCCACAATGGCAGCAATTTCTCGCTTACAGACAATCCTCACCTGGACATGCCTCAAAAAACCGGCTCCCAGCGGGAATTACGGTCGAGCCCTCCGCGTGGCACAATACTTGCACATCGATGTTCTCGTGAACAGTGATACATTTGTGCGGTGCCAGTATCACTTACTTGTTAGGAACTACACATCAGCGATGCTCTTCCATTTAGATGTTCACAAATGGAAGAAGATCATAACTCAGGAGGGGAAAAATGGCAGAAGATCAGCGTTCAGGCTCTGTTGAAAAAAATCAGACTGTCTTGGTAGCGTGGATTGGGGCTGCCGCGATAGTCCTCGCAGCCATGATAGGCTTAGTGGGGGTCGCCATGAACAAGGGTGGTACACCTGAAGAAATTGCCGCCGCTGTTAGGCAAGTCGACATTAGTAACAACCTTAAACGTGAAAAAGACAGTGCAGACTTTCGAATTGAACAACTGGAGAAGATGCTTTCCGGATTCCAAGATAATGAAACCAAGACGATTACTGCTCTAAAGCCAAACATGCAAACTAGTGCAGAGGACGCAAAAATCCCTGAGCAAGAGGAGAGTTTTGCGCAGCATGAGATCAACGAACTGCATGATGAAATCAAAAAGCTCAAAGATCAGAGGTCGGAGATCGCAATAGAATTGCAGAAGATGACTAAGGAAGTTCTGCCAAAGTACAAAGTCAGTGTCCCGGCATCTACCTCAGTTGAGTTGACCCACGCAAACATTGAATTGTGCCCTAAGCACAGACTTCGCAATATCTCAGTTGCTGGCCTCATCTCTGGAACGGTACTGCAGGGATATCGTGTCATGTTTGTGATTACCCACACGGATGGATCGATCCACGGTTCGCCCCGCGAAGTAGTCCTTGCGAGTGCTGGTTCATTCAACACGCTTCTCAAGCACGAGGACATCAATCTTGAAGAGTGTATTGGTAAACGTCGATTGTTCCTGGAGGCCAGGGTTTATGGACTTAATGACGAATTGGTAGCAACGACACTCCCGTTTCTTTTAGAAGACCGTTCAAGAATGATTCGCTCAAACCTTCCTGCTGGATAGCTGGTGTACGTCAGTAGATCAGCCCAATTAGTGAGTGGAGAGTCTAGGAAGGTAGAATCCAGAGATTTGTATGGCGCTGAAAACAGCCATTCATCGAAAGATGCTTCAGCAGGTCACGGCGTTTCATACCGCGATGCTTTCTTCCTCGAAGTCAGCCCCAGCGGCTTGGCGGGCGTCTTCGCGATTCATATCAATCGCTTCCCGCAATGTGACTCGTAATGAATCCAGCAACGCCTGACGAGTCGGCTCTTGGCAGTTGATTCCGGGAACTTCCTCCACCCAGCCGATCCACCACGGACCATCTTGTTTCACGACAGCGGTGTAAGTTTGCATCGGAAACGGATCCTGAGAACGGAAGAGGAGTGGTCAAAGACTCACTATCCGCGATCCCGGAGACGAATGTCAATTCAGGATCGCATCCGGAACAGCCTGCAGGCGGTCGTCTGAAGTAGACACTTGATGCCATCAATGGGAAGTAAACTCCGGTAGCTGCCCCCTCGCCAGAGAGCGGGCACGCGAGCCAATTCTCCCGCGTTCTGGCGAACGCAGCTACAAATGCCGGTAGACCATTTTCCACCCGTTGCCTTGGTGCCAATCCACACAGGTGTCTGGAGAAAACAGGCCAGCCTTGAAGAAGCCGTCTCAATTCGCAACGCCTGATCTGGTAGCACTTTACAGCCAGACCACTTCACCATGCCAGATGTGTCTCGATAAGATTTCTCCCTGAAATTCGAAAATCCAGCAACAATCGGTAGAAATCCGCGAACCTTTTGCAGAGTCAGCGGGTCTTACTGGAACGTGATCCCACAGCTGAGAAGTAACGGCCCTCATGTTGGCCCCTTCGGAAGTGTGAGATCTCTGGTTTTGATTCTGGGTGCCCCACGGTCTGAAGGTGTTTCAGCGAGTTTGGGGCGGCGGTTTGTGTTTCTCGTGGACTTGCGGCCTGACGGCTTGCAGGAGGTGCATCATGGCGAATGTGAACAATAACAACGTCTCGGTCAACTTCGGGTTTGCTGGCAATGTCCAGACCGGAACCGCCGTCGTCGTACGTTCGCGCCATGGCAAGATGCCCTCCCAGAGCGGGAAACCTCTTTCCCAACCGCACTTCCTGCGATATTCGAAGCTATCGAGTATCGACGGGCTGGAACGGACAGAGGACGCGGATGCCTGTTGGCCCGTGGCCCCGGCCTCACCCACTGCCTCTCCGGCAAGGGCGTGGGCCGAGTTGATTCCCCCGGCAGCCTGGGCCTCCTTGGTGATTTCGAGAGCCACAACGCTCTGAAACCAGTCGCCAGTCAGGTCGAAAAGTCTGTCGGAGTCGCCGCCCTCGCGGTGCCACTCGTGTTGTTCTGTTTGCTGCCCCTGTCTCCCTGGACTCACAGGGGGCCGTCATAGGCCGGGCCGGAACAGAACCATCGAATGAGTGGAACTTAAAGCGAGACGGTTCTCAGACTCCTACACGGGGACAGTGATCCCCGGCACGGCATTCACTGTCTATTGCCCGACTTTCTGGCCATTACGACTGACGACTGCTCGAAATCATGGACCTGGCCCAGCCGGCGGAACTGCTCCGTTCGTATGGCGTATTGCTGCCTGCATTCTTCTTTCCTCCCAGCTATTCCCCCACCGGGGATTCATTCCTGAGCTGGGAACTCCCACACGAAAAAACTCCCCAGGAAGGGGGGCCACATCATGAACGAAATTGACATCCTCCAGACCGTTCTCCGGGCCCAGGCGGGCGACAACCACGCCTTCGGCCAATTGGTGACACAGTTCGAGTCGAGCGTGTTCGCGGTCGTCTATCGCCGGTTGCGGAACTCGGCTGAAGCCGCTGAAGTGACGCAGGAAGTCTTCCTGCGGGCCTTCCGGAAGCTCGAACAACTCCGCGAGCCCGAGCGGTTCGTCGGCTGGTTGAAGCGGATCGCCGTGCGGTTGTCGATCAACCGGGCCGTCCGTCGGCCTCCCGAGGCGATCTGTGCGCCCGAGTCATTCGCCTTCATCGGTGGAGACCAGTCGGCTCCGCATGACCGGTTGTTCGCTCACGAGCGGGCGACCCAGCTGCGGGCCAGCTTGTCTCAGCTGCGGCGGATGGACCGTGAGACGCTGGAAGCGTTCTACTTCGAGGGGCAGTCTCTGAAGGAGATGAGCGACCGGTTCGCCAGCCCCGTGGGGACGATTAAGCGGCGTCTACACACCGCCCGGGCGCGGTTGAAGGACGCCCTGTGCGACTTCCAGCCCGCGTGAGGAGTAGTCGTAGCCACGTTCGTGGGACGGGCACATTTGCCCGTCCTTCCCCGCCCAGGCCGGTCTCTCGCGAGACCGGCCTGGTTTCGTTCTCCGGCTCTGTGAGCGGCACGGCGCTAGCCGCCGGTTCCCCGGAACGCTGTTTCCCGAGAACAAAACACTCCCCGATAGACAACGGTGAGAAGAACCGGCGGCTAGCGCCCGGCCGCTCACGAATCTTCGGTCCGCTGGTCACGTTTCCGTTCGTCCGTTATCGTTTCACTCCGCGAAGCATGCGCCCTCATTGACCCCCGCCCAGGCCCGACCCGATGCAGAAGATCCAAGTTACCGGAACCGTTGTGGACCTCGATGGCGACGAGATGACACGGATCATCTGGCAATTCATCAAGGACAAGCTGGTCCACCCGTACCTCGAACTCAATATCGAGTATTACGACCTCGGGATGGAGAACCGGGACAAGACCCATGACAAGGTCACCGTCGACGCAGCTCATGCCATTCAGAAGCATGGCGTCGGGGTGAAGTGTGCGACGATCACTCCGGACGAGGCCCGCGTCAAGGAGTTCAACCTCAAAGAAATGTGGAAGTCCCCCAACGGGACGATCCGCAACATCCTCGGCGGCGTGATCTTTCGAGAGCCGATCATCTGCCAGAACGTCCCGCGACTGGTGCCGGGCTGGACGAAGCCGATCATTGTGGGGCGGCATGCGTTCGGAGATCAGTACAAGGCCACCGACTTCAAGTTCCCCGGCAAGGGCACGCTTTCGATCAAGTTCGTGGGCGACGATGGCCAGGTGATCGAGAAGGAAGTCTACAAGGCTCCCGGCTCCGGTGTGGCGATGGCGATGTACAACCTGGACGACTCGATCCGCGAGTTCGCGCGGGCCTCACTGAACTACGGCCTGAACCGCAACTACCCGGTCTATCTGTCCACGAAGAACACGATCCTCAAGCAGTACGACGGGCGGTTCAAGGAGCTGTTCCAGCAGATCTTTGATGCGGAGTTCAAGGCCGAGTTCGACCAGCGCGGGCTGACCTATGAACACCGGTTGATCGACGACATGGTCGCCAGTGCGATGAAGTGGTCAGGCGGGTACGTCTGGGCCTGTAAGAACTATGACGGGGACGTGCAGTCCGACACCGTCGCTCAGGGCTTCGGCTCGCTGGGTCTGATGACTAGCGTCCTGATGACGCCAGACGGGAAGACCGTTGAAGCGGAAGCCGCACACGGCACAGTCACCCGCCATTACCGCGAACACCAGAAGGGCAAAGAGACCTCGACCAACTCGATCGCCTCGATCTTCGCCTGGACCCGTGGACTGGCTCACCGCGCCAAGCTCGATCAGAACGCAGCCTTGGAACAATTCTCGCACACGATGGAGCGAGTCTGCATCGAGACCGTCGAAGCCGGGTTCATGACCAAGGACCTGGCTGTCCTCGTCGGGCCGGACCAGAAGTGGCTCACCACCAGCGGATTCCTCGACAAGGTGGATGAGAATCTGCGGAAGGCGATGGCCTGACCCGACCTGGGAGACGGCCCCGTTCCCGCTCGATCACCTCTCAGATCAACGAGCCTCCCATGAAAAAGATCCTGCTCCAACTCGACACCGACCCCCAACCCAGTGTGTTCGACCGCGTCGTCGCGATCGATGCCGGGGTGGATGAGCTGTTTTCATACGGCGGGGTCAATGCCGAGAATGTCACCGGGCTGGTCCATGGAGCGATGTTCACGCGCAGCCCGCACGACCTCAAGAACACCGCTATCTTCATCGGGGGCAGTGACGTGACCGCCGGAGAGGCCCTCCTCGCCAAGGTCCAGTCACTCTTCTTTGGCCCGATTCGCGTCTCGGCCCTGCTCGACTCCAACGGTTCCAACACGACTGCTGCGGCAGCCGTACGAGCAGCTGCGCGGCATATGGAGTTGTCCGGGGCTCGGGCGGTCGTGTTGGGAGGCACCGGTCCGGTCGGGCACCGGGCGGCGCAGATCCTGGCCAGCCGAGGAGTCGAAGTGACGGTCACTTCGCGGACCATCGAGCGGGCCCGGGAGACCTGCGACCGCATCCTGGAAATCCACCCGAATGCCCAGCTCACACCCGCCGTGCCCCATGGCGGCGATTTCTCGGGACTTCTCGAAGGGTGCCAGCTGCTCATCACGGCCGGAGCTGCGAAGGTGCAGTTTCTGAAGGAAGACCAGTGGCTCCACCTTCCGGCACTTCAAGTCGCGATCGATCTGAATGCGGTGCCGCCGACCGGGATGGAGGGGATTGGCGTCACCGACAAGGCGAAAGAACGCGGGAGAATCGTCTGCTACGGAGCCATCGGCATTGGCGGAACCAAGATGAAAGTCCATCGCGCTGCCGTGGAAGCTCTGTTTGAGCAGCATGATCGGGTGCTGAATACGACCGAAGTGTTCGAGATCGCCGAGCGAATTGGATAGTGTCGCATCAATACCAGAGCATTTCCGCAAATGGTGGGCAGGACTTCAGACTTCTGCCCCTCTTCATTTTTTCGACACTCCGCGCCGAAGCCGACAGGCTACGGCTTCCAAGTGGCGACTCTCCGAAAAATATGCACACGCAAACGGAATTCGGCTCAGCTGCCAACTCCTCTTTGTCCCGGAAGGGGCGACAGAAACTCGCAACATAACCCATCTCCAACTGCCCATCGCCTCGGTTTTTGCAGGGGTCTGTCGTCCCTGGCGGGACTCGTCGACTTGTCCGGGGAGCTCTCCCACCGTTGAAACGGTGGACGATTCTCGGGTGTCCCTAACGGGACAATGAGTGTGATTTCATAGGAAAGGCCCAGCTGGAAAGCCCTGGCCCTGTCGGCTTCAGCACGGAGTGTCAGATGTGCGAGAGCCTCCCCAGCGCGTAGGATCGCTAACAATGGACGAATCGACTCCGAAGCCTTGAACGCTGAATTCATTGTCGCCTAAATTCGTGCGTATACATACGCGTTTGAGTTCCGAGGCGTGGACAGACATGACTGGTCGGAAGGACACGGAAGATCGCCTGCCGCTGATGCTCCGAACTGCGTATCTGGCGATGCACCGCTCTTCGGATGCGAAGTTCGCGGAATACGGAGTCACCGCTGATCAGTTTGTTCTGTTGGCCACACTCTCGCGAAGGCGGACGCTCACTCAGCGTGAGTTGGCAACTCGCATGCCCTCCAATCCGAGCACCGCCCGCGCGATGCTCGTCCTGCTCGAAAGACGAGGACTCGTCTCGCGACACGCTCATCCGACGGACGGGCGAGGACGGTCGCGCTGACCAAGTTGGGCGAACGCAGATTCCAACAAGTTTGGGAGGCCGGTCAGGCGATTCGGGAGCAGATGGTCCGTTCTATGAGCTCGCAGGAGACACGCACGCTCACAACTCTTTTAGGGCGACTCACTGAGTCACTCGCGGATGGCTCGAATGTCTGGGCCACCGCCATGTCAGAGATCGAAAGCTAAGGGACAACGAATGCAAAAAGCAATGACCTTCTGGGGGCTGCTGCTGGGGTTGGCCACAGCGATCCCGGCACAGGATCGAGTAGACACGGGCATCGATTCCCCGACCGACAGCCAGTTCGATCGCGGTCAAGCACTGGCCCTTCAGGAGCCAGCTGAGCCCCCCGCACGCCGTCGCGGGTTTGGCGGTCCCATCGAACTTGGTCCCGACGACAAGCAGACCCACGCCGATCCACCCGAAAGTATCGTCGCGAAGCGGGACGACATTCCGCATGGCAAGTTGGAGATGATCGAGTACGAATCGAAGACGGTCGGTACGACTCGCAAGATGAATGTTTACACGCCACCGGGATACTCGAAGGACAAGAAGTACCCGGTCCTTTACCTGCTGCATGGGATCGGCGGAGACGAAACCGAGTGGCAGCGGTTCGCCACCCCCGACATGCTCTTCGACAATCTGATTGCGGACGGCAAGGCGGTGCCCATGATTGTGGTGCTGCCGAATGGCCGCGCCCAGAAGAATGACCGCGCGGAAGGGAACGTCTTCGAATCCGCTCCGGCATTTGCCGTGTTCGAGAAGGATCTCTTAAACGACGTGATCCCGGCGATCGAAGCTCGCTACTCCGTGCAGGCTGATCGCGAGCACCGGGCACTGGCGGGTCTGTCGATGGGGGGTGGACAGTCTCTCAACTTTGGGTTGGGGCATCTCGACACCTTTGCCTGGATCGGCGGCTTCTCCTCCGCACCAAATACCAAGCAGCCCGAGGAACTGATCCCCGACCCGGCCAAAGCCAAGGAGCAGCTCAAGCTGCTGTGGCTCTCCTGCGGCAATAAAGATGGGCTGATCAACATCAGCCAGCGCACGCAGCGTCACTTGAAGAAGCACGACATCCCGCATGTTTGGAATGTCGATTCGCATGGTCACGATGCCACTCACTGGAGAAATAATCTCTATCACTTCTCCCAGTTGATCTTTACGGAGGGGCCAGCGGAGGGGGCCGCGAGTTCTGCACCAGCCCCAGCCAGCAATAGCTCCTCGACCCCCGAGGGGATCACGAATGACTTCCAACCCGCAGTGACGAATCAGCCAGGCCGGGACTACCCACAGGTCAATTCACAAGGCCGCATCAAGTTTCGCATCGTGGCCCCCGAGGCCAAGAGCATCGGGGTGACCTTTCGCGAAAGCACTGAATTCGTCCGGGGAGAGGATGGGGCCTGGATTGGCTACAGCCGACCGCTCGACGAAGGGTTTCATTACTACGCCCTCAAAATTGATGGCGCGGAAGTCCCCGATCCGAACAGCATGATGTACTTCGGGGCGAATCGTTGGGGCAGCGGTGTCGAAGTCCCGGCGCATGATCGTGATTTCTACGCCGTGAAAGATGTCCCCCATGGCCAGATTCGGGAGTTGCTGTTCCCGTCAAAGAGTACCAATTCACACCGCCGGGCGTTCGTCTACACACCGCCGGGATACGATGCAGAGAGCGAGAAACGCTACCCGGTGCTCTACCTGCAACATGGTTTCGGCGAGAATGAATACGGCTGGAGTGTTCAGGGACACGCCGGACTGATCATGGATAACCTGATCGCCGAAGGCAAAGCGAAGCCATTCCTCATCGTGATGACCTACGGCATGACGAACGACATCCGCATGGGGGGGATACGTGACTTCGATATCAAACCGTTTCAGACAGTGCTGTGCGACGAGCTGATTCCCCACATCGACGCCAATTTTCGGACCCTGGCCGATCAGCCCCATCGCGCGATGGCCGGCCTTTCGATGGGAGGGATGGAGACCAAGACGATCACGCTGAAGAAGCTCGATACCTTCTCGCACATCGGCCTGTTCAGTGGGGGCAGCATCGCGGTCACCGACATCGAGAATCTGGACGCCTTCAAGCAGAACAACCGACTCGTCTTCGTCAGCTATGGCGGTCACGAACTCGGGAATGGCGGGCCGCGTCGAGGTGGCGACCCGCAGGCGGCGACCACAGCTCTGAAAGAAAGCGGAGTCAACGCCCACTTCTACGTCTCGCCAAAAACCGGCCATGAGTGGCATGCCTGGCGTCGCAGCCTCCGCGAGTTCGCACCGCTCCTGTTCCAGAATTGAACAGGCACCTTGCCAACTTCGCCAGCGTGGCGAACATTCCCCTCCCGGTGTCGGCTGGCGATCCCAGCCGACAGGAGAACTTTGATGAACCCACGGCTCTTCGCGGCACTGACCACTCTCGGTCTGACGCTGGTTTGCGGCGTCGCTTCGGCGGAAGAGTTCTCCGGCCAGTGGCATGCCCATTTCGAGTCGCCCAGCAACGTCCGGACATATCATTTCGACTTCCAGAGGAAGGACGGCGTGCCGACAGCGACTGCGGTGGTGGAGTCGGAGGGTGAGAAGCGTGATGTCCTCTTCACGGATGTGCAGGTCAAAGACGACGCGATCTCGTTCGTGGAACTGCGGATGGTTCAGGGACGGGAGTTACGCATCGAGTACAGCGGTCGGTTAGAGAATGGGGAGATCAAACTGGTGCGAGCTGTGGGCGACTTTGGCAGTACCGAATCGACAGCCACCCGTGACCCACTCAAGGCACCGCAACCACCGGGGCCTCCTGCCGATCCAACCCCAGTCGTTGAAGTGCAGGTCGACCATGTGATCAAGGATGTGTTCCAAGAGTCGTATCGCATCGGGATGGCCGGTGATCTCCCGGCCCGGTATTCCGAAGCTGAGTTGCTCGCAGCTGTCAAACACTTTAACGCGGTGACGCCCGAGAACTGCATGAAGCCCGAGCGAGTTCATCCCGGAGAACAGCAATGGCAATTCGAGCGTCCTGATGCGCTCGTTGAATGGGCCGAGCAAAACCGGTTGTCGATTCACGGCCACACACTGGTCTGGCATGCCCAGACACCAGAATGGTTCTTTCAGAATGGTGACAAGGCTGCGATCACACAGCGGATGAAGGAACACATTCACACGTTGGTGGGTCATTACAAGGGGAAGATTCAGAGCTGGGATGTGGTGAACGAAGCCATCAGCGATGGCGGCAACGCTCAGACGGGGGCCACGGAGTCCCTGCGAGAATCGCCCTGGACGCAGTCGATCGGGCCAGAGTTCCTGACTCTGGCGTTCCAATTCGCCCGTGAAGCCGACCCCGGTGCGACGTTGTATTACAACGACTACAACATCGAGTCTGGTCCCAAGCACGCCAGCTCGATAGTGCTTCTGCAGCGACTGCTTCGAGAAAAAGCCCCAGTCGATGGCGTCGGCATTCAGGGGCATTGGCGAACCGGCAGCGTGCCCTTCGATGACATCGATCGGGCGATCTCTGATTACGCATCTCTAGGGCTGAAGGTCAGCATCACGGAACTCGACGTGACGATTCGCGGGGCATCAGGCGGCCAGTTCGGCGATGGTGCCGGCCGACAGGGGCGCCGCGAAGCCGCTCCGCCCTCAGCAGAAGACCTGAAGTCTCAAGCGGAGGACTATGCTCGACTATTCAAGATTTTCGAGAAGCATCGGGATGTCATCGAGCGAGTCACTTTCTGGGGCCTGCATGACCGTCGTACGTGGCGCTGGGGACAACACCCGCTGATCCTCGACGCCAATTCTCAGCCCAAACCAGCCTACGTAGCGATCATCAAGTCTGGCCGCTTACCACCACCCCACAAAGCCGACTAAAGCAGCCACCACGATTGGCCGTTACAGCTGCTTAGTAGCCTTCGGCGACGACTGTGGACGAGCCTTGAGAATTGCCTGGACGAGATCCTCTGGAATCTCGACGGGTTCCTGGTCCCCATCGACATTCACGAACGCTTGCTGGCGGCAATCGTCGTTTCATAATTGTGGAGATAGTCGGCATCACCGAACCCACCGTTGGCGGCGATGTCCGATGTCAGCGTCGCCCTCTTCCGGTGCCGAGACCGCTTTGGCTGGTGACTTGCGGGCTCACTTCTTCGCCATGACATCTCCACGGTGAGCGTTGACCGAAGTCTATTGCTTCTGTGACCAGGAACGAACGTCCGCTGGTCGGAATCCCCTATGTCTGATAAGGCAGAGCGCAGACACCACGGAAGGATGCGGTCGTTGAGGGCGCGGTGCGAGACTGGCCTGGACGCTCAAATCCACTTCCTCCGCAGCAGCCACATCTTGACCAACTGCGTCAGGAACACGTAGCACAACAGCGTGAGGGCGAGCAGTGGATAGTACAGCAGCGGCAGCTTCGTGAAACCGAGATGGGCTCCGAGCGGCGTCAGCGGGATGGCAAGACCCACACACATGATTACAGCCGACATCACCATCAATGGCCACGAGGCGCGGCTTTGCAGGAACGGGATCTTATTCGTGCGGATGACGTGGATGATGAGGGTCTGGGTCAACAGGCTCTCCACAAACCATCCGGTCTGGAACAAGCTCTGGCTGTGAGCTGCGGCCTCGGGAGTCGAGACGTTCCAGCACTTGAACAGCGACAGCATGATGAAGAACGTGGTGTAGTCGAACAGTGACGAGCACGGCCCAATGAAGACAATGAAACGGGTCAGCTGGGTGAGATCCCAGGGGCGTGGTTTCTCGATTTGCTCGGGGTCAACCTCGTCGGTGGGGATTGCGGTTTGGCTGATATCGTAGAGCAAATTGTTTGCCAGAATCTGGATCGGGGCCATCGGCAGAAACGGGACAAAGACGCTGGCCCCCAGCACGCTAAACATGTTGCCGAAGTTGCTGCTGGCTCCCATACGAACGTACTTGAGGATGTTGACGAAGACCTTGCGGCCCTCGACGACCCCCTGCTCCAACACCATCAGCGACTTCTCTAGCAAGATCATGTCAGCGGACTCTTTGGCGATGTCGACTGCGGTGTCGACGCTGATCCCCACATCAGCGGTGCGGAGAGCGGGGGCGTCGTTAATCCCGTCCCCCATGAATCCGACGATGTGCTTCCGCGATTGCAGGGCCTTGATGATCCGCTGTTTGTGCGCGGGTGAGACGCGGGCAAAGAGCGAGGTCTTGATCGCCGCATCCGCCAATTGATCGTCGGTCAGCTGCTCGACCTCCGTTCCCAGCAGCACGAACTCCGTCGAGAGTCCGACCTCTTTGCAGATCTTGCGAGCGACTAGGTCATTGTCACCCGTCACCACTTTGACTTGAATGCCGTGTCCTTCGAGGGCCTTGATGGCCGCTCGGGCAGTATCCTTGGGTGGGTCGAGAAAGGCGACGTAGCCATTGAGGATCAAGTCCTGTTCGTCGGCCTTTGCATAGGGCGTTGTGCCACGTGGAGCCACGAACTTGCTGGCAATCGCGAGGACGCGAAAGCCATCGGAGCTGAGCTGTTCGTACTCCTCCTTGAGATCCTCGATGATGAGGTGCTCCATCGGGAACAGCTCTCCGTCGAGTTCGAACTGCTGGCAGCGAGGAAAGATTTCCTCGGGGGCCCCTTTGCAGATGATGCGGTCCTGGCCTTCGGGGGTGCGGACGACGACTGACATGATGCGGCGCTGGAAGTCGAAGGGGATCTCGTCGACTTTTGCATACTGCGGAATAGTGACGTGGGCCTCGGAGTGCAACAGGATGGCCCGGTCCAGAATGTTCTTCAGGCCGGTCTGGAAGAAGCTGTTCAAGTAGGCCAGGGAGAGAATGGCATCGCTCTCCTTCAGGACCACGTCGCAGTGCTTCTCCAGGATCACATGATCCATGGTCAGTGTGCCGGTCTTGTCGGTACACAAGACATCCATCGCCCCCAAATTCTGGATCGCGTTCAAACGCTTGACGATCACCTTCTTGCGGCTGATCTCCAGTGCGCCCTTGGAGAGACACACCGACACAATCATCGGAAGCATTTCGGGAGTCAGGCCGACGGCTACGGCCACTGCAAAGAAAAACGCCTGTGCCCATTCCCCCTTGGTCAGTCCATTGATGATGAACACCAGCGGCACCATCACCAGGATGAATCGCAACATCAACCAAGTGAAACGCGTGATCCCCACATCGAACGTAGACGGTGCGGATTCCTCCGAGAGAGTCTCGGCCATGCCCCCCAAGTACGACTGGGCCCCCGTGGCGACAACCACAGCGGTCGCCGAACCGCTCTCCACGCTGGTCCCGAGATACGCAATGCTCGTCAGTTCGAGCGGCGCTGAGGTCGCCGCATTCTTCTCGACCTCGAACTTCTCGACCGGCAGACTCTCTCCCGTGAGAGAACCCTGAGTCACAAAGAGATCTTTCGCTTCCACGATGCGAATGTCGCCGGGAATCATGTCCCCCGCCGAAAGTTTGACCACATCACCCGGCACGAGCAGTGACAACGCGATCTCTTGAGCCGTTCCGTCCCGGACCACTGTCGCCGTCACCGAAATCATCGCCTTGAGCTTCGCAGCTGCACTATCCGCTCGGGCTTCCTGGATGAGTTTTAGCCCGACACCCAGCAGGATCATGAGCGACATCATGATCCCGGCCCGCGCGTCACCTGTCGCGAACGAGATCGTGGCCAGCACCGCCAACAGGATCACCAGTGGATTGATGACCGCATGCCACAGCAACTTTCCCAAGCCCGCTCGCTGATCTTTCGCCAGCACGTTGGGACCATATTTCGCGAGGCGTGCTGCGGCTTCGACTGTCGTGAGACCGTCAGGCCGTGTCTCCAGCCGCGCATAGACATCAACGGGTGCCAGCGCTGCAGAATCCACGACCGCCTGGGATACCTGGATCTGTGGCTTCTCCCGCCGGATCGCGGCAAAGAGGTGCTTGGGAAGAAAGACCGAGGGCATGCTGTGTACCGATCATGGGCTGACGTTGAATCGTTCATGAAATAACCGAAGACCCAGTCTATCGTTGCCTGGAGCGGGGTTGATACGAAGTGCCGTCATTGTCCCAGATCCTGCTCGTGGCACGAAGTGGTAGCCAGTGTCATCTTCCTTTGAATTCGTCAGTTAGGATCGTTCGACAATCAACTGTCTCAGTGTCGCCTTTTGCTCCGCAAAAGGGCGATCTTTCGCGGAGCGAAAGGCGACGATTATTGATCGAGCAGTCCGAATGCAATTTCTTCAGTCCAGCGGGATGTCGGCTCACGCTGAGGCTGCTACTTTCGCTTCGCTTCGCGCATGATCGGTGCTTCCGCGAGCACAAACACGATGATCTCTTCCCCCGCGAGTGTGCTGATGTCGTGATGCAAGCTGATGGTTGCCGATCCCGTGATCTCCAAGACAATCGCTTCTAGGCTCTGACGCGCGGTTTCGATGAGCTGAGTTCGCACCTGCTTCAGCAGATCACGTCCCTTTTCGACGGGCAGAGTTCTTACCAGATTTTGCTCCGCCCCCGTCAACACTCCCTTGAGACGCACAATCAGCATGTCGCCGATGAGGTGAGCGTGGATATCTTTGGGACCACGGCCCATATATTCCTGCTCAAACCGAGCGACGGCTGTGCAGACTGCGGATTCGATTTCGCCCACGGTTTTCATGCTGGCAGTTCTCGGGGACGGATCTGGTCTCGACCTTCCATGTCTGAGTGACACTGTATTCCCTTTCTGACGGGATTGCGATTGTTTCAGTCCGTCAGACTGCTGAGAAGTGAACCACTTCGCAGACACGGACCACGGATTGCATTTCCAACAAACTTGGGGAATCGGAGAAAGAAACAGAATTGCGGCTATCTATTGTCGGAGACGTGGCTACCATGAGGGTGTCGCTGAGCGAGCTGTTGTGAATCAGTCTCCTCCCTGACAGAAATTCGGAAGACAAGAGAAATTGCAGTCTGGGCAGTCCCCGGGCGGCGAGATCATCTGTAAGCCGACGTGGTGAGTTCCTTGGAAACAAGGGGTTCGCCACGTCGGCTTTTTTCGTTGGTGCATCGGAAAGTCGGTCAACATGAGTGTTTCACTAGGAACCATGGCACAACGGGTGGCCGATGCAGTCACCAAGTTTCAGACTGAACGAACTGGCCACGCTCCGAAAACGGTCACCGTCATTTTGAACGACGACACACTTGTGGTCACGCTGCACGAGGCCCTCTCGCCCGCTGAGATCACCCTGTCGCGGACACCTTACGGTGCAAGTTACGTCCAGGACTTTCACCGCCGACTCTTTGACAGTTCGGTCGAAGCGCTACGAGAAGAGATCAACCGCATTACCGGAGTGGCCATTCGGGAAGCCGCTGTCGAGGTCGAGACGACCAGCGGAGCAGTCGAGCATGCGTTCTCGAGCGGGACGATGGTGCAAGTGTTCTGTCTCGCCAACAGCATCACTCCCGAGGCCTGGAACGGCCATACCAAGAAAAACAGCGTCTGTTGTCAACCAGCCGCGTAACCCAAGTTTCTCATCCCCCAATGACACGGAGATCCAGCATGTTGGTCCTCACTCGGAAGCCTGAAGAAGCGTTACTTCTGGGCAGCGATACCGATCCGCTCGGTGTGGTGTCGGTCACGGTTCTGTCCATCGAAGGGAACCGAGTGAAACTCGGTTTTCAGATGCGGGACGATGTCTCCGTCTATCGCTTGGAAGTCTGGAATCGGATGCAGAACGACGCCTTGGTCAACAGCGTGTCATAAGTCATCGGGCGATCCACCGCACAACAACGCAGTCCCTCCTGAGAGGTTTGTTCCTCACGGGAAACTTGGCCCACTTCGGGCCGCAAGTCGTGTTCCTTCAATGGAGTGTTGATGATGTTTCGAAAACTTCTCTCGATCGCAGTACTCACCGCCATGTTCAGCTTCGCGCTGGGCAACACCGATGCGGAAGCCCGGCACTACCGGAATGTGAACTGTGGTAACAGCTACGGTCGGTCCGTGAACTATGGCTATGGCAATAGCGGCTACGGCTATGGTCGTGGTGGCTACTACGGTGGTGGCAGCTATGGTCGTGGCTACGGCAACTATGGCTACGGCGGCTATGGTCGTGGATACGGCGGCTATGGTCGTGGATACGGCGGCGTCAGCTACGGCTACGGCTACTAGGGATGATGAATCCTGCGTAGGCACCGTCGCTCTGAGGGCTGGACGCGAGTTGTCTGTGGCGGTCCCTGTTTCCATGGACCGCGAACTCCGTTCGGCTCTTCTGTGAACTTCAAATCGTCTCTTACGTCAATGAATGATGTTGAGAAGACACCCTCTCGATGTTTCAGAGAGGAGTGTTCTGGCTCACTACCCCATCAGTCCCCGAGTTGACCGCAACACGGTCCCTTTCAGGAAGCCAATATGCGTACTACGTCACTCTTTTCCGTAGCGGCACTCTCCACCGCTGTGATCTGTTTCGGGGCCGACGACAAAGCCGTGCCGAAGAAGCCTGCCCCCGCAGGGACACTGGCTCCCGCCAAAGCGGCTCCCGAAGCCGTAAAGCCAGCCGAGCCTCAACCCGACGACAAGCCGGTCTCGTCCGAGCAAGCCGCAGCCATTGAGGAGATTCGTCTCACCGACGAGTCATTCGCGAAGGCCTATGCCAAAGGGGACGCGAAAGCTGTCGCGGCCCACTTCACCTCCGACGCCGAGTATGTCGACGAAGCCGGGACTATCTTTCATGGTCGCCAGGCCATCGAAGAGACGCTCACCGAATACTTCGCCCAGCACCCCCGCTGCACGCTTGAAATGGACATCGACACCGTGCGGTTTATCAGCCCTGGTGTCGCCGTGGAAGATGGCATCACGACGATCACTCACGAAGAAGATGGATCGGAGTCGGTCGACAGCCGCTACACCACTGTGCATGTGAAAGTGGACGGGAAATGGCTCGCAGCCAGCGTTCGCGATCAAGCTCCCAAAGAGCGTCGACAACACCGCGCCGAGCTTCGGCAACTCGACTGGCTCAATGGCGACTGGATCGACGAGGGCGACGACTCGATCGTCAGCTTCTCCTGCCAGTCCACTGACAAGGGGAACTTCCTGCTTCGGAAATTCAACATTCAGATCGCGGGCCGAGAGGCGATGAGTGGAACTCAGCGCATCGGCTGGGATCCTCTGACCGGCAAGCTGCGAACTTGGATGTTCGACTCCGAAGGGGCCTATGGCGATGGACTCTGGCACCGTGATGGGGACAAGTGGGTGTTGAAAACCACTGGTACAACCGCCGATGGAGAGTCCGCATCCAGTACGAGCATCTACACCTTGGTCAATGACCACACCATGACTTGGCAATCGATCAACCACGAAATCGCGGGGGTCCAACAACCGGACAGCGAGGTGGTCACCATCGTCCGTCGGTCTCCCTCACCCTCTCCCGCCGAAATCATCGCGACCGATCCCCAGTAGCGGACCGAACTCATCGTCGAGTTTCAACCAAATGAAACTCGACTTCACCTCACACTCATTTTTCGAAAGTTCAAACCATGAAACCAATGACATGGAGAACCGCACTCTTCAGCGGTCTCATCTGCTGTTCTAGTGCCGCCGGATTGTGGGCTCAGACGCCTGCTGACGTGAAAGCCAAAGGCGATTCTTCAGATGCAGTTCTTGCCCAAGGTAAGGGCAAGGACGGCAGCGGCGGTCGCGGAGGCAACCCCGGTGCAGGTGGCGCCGGAAACCCTGGCGGCGGAGGTAACCCCGGTGCTGCTGGCGGAGGTAATCTTGGCGGCGGTCGCGGAGGCAACCCCGGTGCAGGTGGCGCCGGAAACCCTGGCGGCGGAGGTAACCCCGGTGCTGCTGGCGGAGGTAATCCTGGCGGCGGTCGCGGAGGCAACCCCGGTGCAGGTGGTGCAGGAAACCCTGGCGGCGGAGGTAACCCTGGCGCTGGTAGCGGAGGTAATCCTGGCGGCGGTCGCGGAGGCAACCCTGGTGCAGGTGGTGGGGGTAACCCCGGCGGCGGTCGCGAAGGCGGAGGAAATGGTGAGAACCGAGGCGGCAGAGCCCCACATTCCGGTAACAGAGATCGGTTGCCACCAGGTGCAGTTCCGACTGTGCCCTCGGAGGTCGTCCCTCGCATTCCCGGCAATCGGTCTCCATCGTTCACTCGTCCCAATCCGGGTCGTCAACCCGGTGCAGGCACCTCACCGTCTGTTCGCATTCGTCCCCCCGTCAACAGCGGTGGTACAACCCCCAGAGTCGATGGACCTCGCGTCACCCTCCGTCCTGAAAATAACACTCAGGACGTACGACGCAACTCCGATGGCGTCATCGGGCAACAACGCTCTGGGACGAACCGCTCAAGCATCGGCAGTCGCCCCTTCACCGGGAACACTTATACCTTCAACAATCGCCAATTCAACGTGGGTCACGATTCCTATCAACCTTCCTATTACCGCCACAATAACTACCACGGGTATTGGAACGGGAATCGAGGGAATGAATGGAATAACTACGGTTACGGAGCTGGATATCTCTTCGGGAATTACGGTTGGGGTTTGGGGAGTGGATACGGCAATCATCATGGGGGCCATGGTCATGGATATGGTGGCTATCGCTATCGTCCGTTCGGCTGGGGACTGGGCGGCTGGGGGCTCGGATCAGTGTACTACAACAGCGGATATCTGGGCTACTCGAACCCCTACTACGTGAATTCCGGTCCGGTCTACTACAACTACTCACAACCGATTCCCGTGTCGTACAACGCGCCAGTCACGGTCGTTGAAAATGCTCCGGATTCAGCTGACGAGGTCTTCAACAATGCCGTCGCAGCCTTCCGACAGAACGACTACGACGCCGCTCTCGATATTACCAACAATGGGATCACTCAACATCCCGATGACGCAGTTCTGCACGAGTTCCGTTCACTGGTGCTGTTTGCCAAACGCGATTACCAGCAATCTGCCGGGACCATTCACTCGGTGTTGGCTGTGGGACCAGGTTGGGATTGGACGACGCTCATCGGTCTATATGCCAGTGCTCCGATCTACACGGATCAGCTGCGTGATCTTGAAGCGTTCACCAAATCGAATCCCCAGGATGCGGCTTCGCACTTTCTGTTGGCCTATCACTACATGACTTGCGGACACTCGGATGATGCTGTCCGACAGTTGCAGGTCGTCGTGCAGTTGATGCCCAACGATCGTGTGGCATCAGACATCCTCAAGATGATTGCCGCCCCGCTACCGACTCAGACCGATGGCACACTTGCACCGCCCCCAGCCGAGGTCGCTGCCAGACCAGCAGTTCAGCCGGTGGCTGCGACGACACTGGTCGGTTCGTGGAAGGCCGCTCGGGCGGATGGCTCGAAGTTTGATCTGAACCTGACGAGTGCCTCGACCTTCACCTGGAGCTTTACCCCACAGGGTCAACCTGCTCAAGCATTCGACGGAACCTACTCGGTCGAGGGAAATGTGCTGGCTCTTGAACGTAAAGACGGTGGATCGCTGATCGCAGAAGTCACGCCAGCAGGTGCTTCCCAGTTCAACTTCAAGATGCTGGGTGCCCCGGAAGACGACAAGGGTCTTGATTTTCAGAAGTAGTCCCCCAGGGCGGTTCTCGCTGCAAGAAATGGAGTTTGTCATGTCCAGTTTCGGCCTCATGTCACTGATCTGTGCCATGGCACTCGGCACCGTAGCTTACGGAGTCGATGCCTCGCCGGACTGGACATGGCAAAAGTTCCTGTTTTTCCTCTGCCTGACAGGAACGATCTCCTCTCTGATCGGCAACACACTGAGTCGTCCCTCCCTGCTGTGGGAGGTCATCGACGACATGCGAAGCAAACGACTTCAACAACTTCGTCAGTTGAACACTCACGGCTTACAAGGAGAGCAACATGGTTGATACCACACACGGACGCCGCGAAGAACAGCCCGTCACACGAGAAGATCTGGTGGCTCTCCTCAACGAGGATCTGGCCGGGGAGTACCAGGCAGTCATCTCCTACGTGATCTATTCGCAGGTGATCCGCGGTGCCCAGTACATGGCCATTGCTGCGGAACTCGAAGTTCACGCCGCCGAGGAGCTCGCTCACGCTCTGACCATTGCCAAGCAGATTGACTATCTCGGAGGGATGCCACTGGCCGTGCCTAAACCCGTGAAAACCTCACCACTGGCCGAAGACATGCTGCGATTCGATCTGGAGAACGAGAACATCACCATCGCCCGGTATCGACAACGGGTGCGGCAATGCGAAGCCTTGGGTGAGTACGCACTCGCCGAGCAGATTCGCGACATCCTAGTCCAAGAGCAGGATCACCAGATCGCTCTGGCGACTGCTCTGGGAGTCGATGTTCCGAACGTGACGCTGCTAGAGCAATCCTTCTCCGTGTCACCCAACTGACATCAATTTAGGTGATTCTGCAATTTTCTCTGCCATTTTACAGAAGCTCTTCACCCTCTCCTTTGAAAAGGTCTTGAACATGAAACGCCTGATGACCACCGCAGTTGTTCTCAGCTTGACATCCCTCGGTCTGATGGGATGTAACGAGCAAAGCGAGTCCTCCATCAAGAAGGAGACAACCATTGAGACACCTGCAGGAACCACAACGATCACCACCGAGAAGGAAGTCAAGGAAACCCCTGACAATCCCGCGACCAAGACACCATGAGCTGGCATCGAATTGACAGACGCTTGTCGCGTCGGTCGGTTGAGGCATAGCAGCTGTATCGGACGAAACGGAGTTCCAACCGTGTCCAAACCCCCTGACGCCATGCGTCATAACCCCAGGAGTGACCAATGTTGACCAAAGAACGAGCCGCGAAGTATGTGCTGTTTGGAGTGTTGTGCGGCATGGTGCCCGGCTGCAATGAAAGCCGTACACCTGCCACAGGTAACAACACGACCAATCCTCCATCGACCACTGTCACAGCGAATCGTCTGGAAACCGCAGACGCGCAGAGGATGAATTCTGAACCGGTCGATCGCGACAACACCGGTGTGAACGCTCGCGACCGCCACAGTCTCGATAAGACTCCTCTCGATCAAAACGAGAACAAGACCGACATCAACATCACGGCGGAGATCCGCAAGCAGGTCGTTGATACGGAAATGTCGGTGGATGCCCAGAACGTCAAGATCATCACTCAAGACGGCATGGTGACTCTCCGCGGCCCCGTGGCCACCGAGCAAGAGAAGCAACAGATCGACGCGATGGCCAAGAGCGTGGCGGGGGCTGACAAAGTCGACAACCAACTCGAAGTCACCAAGAACTAGGGGATCACACGTGGACGTTCTTACACTCACAATTCTACCGTTGGCAGCCATCAAATACTCTCTGGCCTATCTGCTGCTGGGGGGAGGCTTCTTCGGTGCTGTCGTCATCTTCTTTCTTGCGAAGATGATGGGAAGGTAGCGGCCTGAGATGCCCTCTGGCATCTCAGAGAACTCTCAACGAATCTGTTCACTCAACCACTTCACCCCCAGGAGGACCATCATGTCCACATCTGTTTTCTGCACAGCAACATCGGCTCAGACTGACGTCATCATGCGCAACCTGGAGGCCGCTGGGTTCACTCCCAACGACATCTCAGTACTCATGGCTGACAAGCGTGGAACGCGAGACTTCGCCCTCGAGCACAACACCAAGACGCCGGAAGGTGCAGTCACCGGTGCTGGAACCGGCTTGGCAGTTGGTGGCGCTCTGGGTTGGCTGGCTGGCATCGGAGCCCTCGCGATCCCCGGTCTGGGACCATTCATTGCAGCGGGTCCGATCCTCGCTGCACTCAGCGGTGCAGCCATTGGTGGAACGCTCGGCGGTATCACCGGCGCACTCGTCGGCATGGGGATGCCCGAGTTCGAGGCTAAGCAGTTCGAGGGCAAGGTCAAAGCCGGCAGCTACCTGATCTCCATCCACTCGGAAGACAGTGCCGAGACCGAACGCGCCAAGAAGATCTGCACAGCTGCTGGTGTCACTGATGTCACCAGTGCCAGTGAGGAGGCTGTGCCAACCAAAAGCGCTAAGTACGCCTCCAAGAACTGAGAAGCATGACTCGCGTCGCGGTGCCCCCTCCGCCGCGATGCAAAGTTCATACTCCGGCTGATGGACTCTCGTTCAAGAACCCTAACCTAGGAGAAGACTATGGCGATTGCCACGCTTCACGACCTGTACGTGGAAGAACTGAAGGATCTGTACAACGCCGAACATCAGATCCTCAAAGCACTGCCCAAGATGGCAAAGGCCGCCTCTCACGAGGAACTGGCCCAAGCCTTCAAGGACCACTTGGCGGAGACCAAGGTTCAGGTAGAGCGACTGGAAAAGATCTTCAAGGATCTCGGCGTCTCCCCGAAAGGGAAGAAGTGCAAAGCCATGGAAGGTCTGCTCGAAGAGGGCAAAGATGTCATGGCCGAGGACGCCGAACCGGCTGTACTCGACGCCGCGCTAATTGCGTCGGCCCAGCGTGTCGAACACTACGAGATGGCCGGGTACGGATGTGTTCGCACATTCGCCAGGCTCCTCGGCTACGACGAAGCTGCTGACCTGCTGCAAGAGACGCTCGACGAAGAGGGCACCGCCGATAAGCATTTGACCGAACTCGCTGAGTCAGTCATCAACGCCGAAGCGGTATCCCCTGCCACGAGTGACGACTAGTGCGCCACACGCTTGCTTAGAACCAACGGGAGTCTCATGTCCTTGATTGACACTTCACCAGTTCTCTCCACTGGAGGTCGTGACACGGACCGCACACGGTGCGGCCACACGCGAGACACTTTCGTGATGTCAATCGGTATTGAGACTCTCGTTGGCTTTCTTCCACGGTGCCGTCCGGCATCATGAACCCTTTCACCACAACCATCGCTGAGATGTACACAGCGTGCATTTTCTATGCGAACACCCTTTCTTCACTCAGGAACACACTCATGTCAAATTCAACAATGACGCATACCGCCAACAAGGTCGAAGGGATGGTCGATAAGGCCAAAGAGACCGCCGCCAACGTGGGAGACAAAGCGAGTCAAGCCGCCTCGACATTAGGCGACAAGGCCAGCCAGGCAGCGTGTGCCATCGGCGACATGGCCAGCGAAGCTGGTTGCGCCGTCGGATCGATGGCGAGTCAAGCCGCCTGCGATGTCGGTCAGAAGGCCAACGAACTGACAGCCAGTGCGGGTGCGGGCATCAAGGAATTGGGCGATAAGCTCAGTCAAAGTGCTCCTCGTACCGGCATGATGGGCAGCGCAACACAGGCCGTGGCGAAATCCGTCCATGATGGAGGTCAGTACATCGAAGATGCCAAGTTCAGCGGAATGGTCGATGACATGGCTCACTTGATCCGGCGAAATCCGATTCCGGCGGTCTGCGTCGCCCTCGGCTTGGGCTGGATCGTCGCGAGCAAGATGAGGAACTAAACCATGTCCACCGTCACCGAATCCTCCGAACAACTCGAAACATTGTTCGATCAAGTGGAACCTGTACCGGTGCGGGTAGAGCCTGCACCGGTGCAGACTGCAGCGTCGCTGTTGAGTGGCATCATTGGAGATTTGCAGCACCTGGTTCAGCAGCAGTTTCAGTTGACGCGGATGCAGGTTGCAGACGAATTGCGGGGACGTGTCGCAGCAGTTGCCGTGCTTGGCAGCGGCGTGCTGTTGTTGCTCGTCTCCGCCATATTCGTCTGCTTGAGCGCTTCCCACCTGCTGCATTGGCTGACTTCGCCACCTGGCATCGATCCTGCGTCGCTCCCATTGTGGGCCTGTCACGCCGTTGTGACTTTGGTCCTCGGCCTCATCGGCGGAATCTTGGTGAGTCTCGGTCGGGCTCGGTTCAGGTCCATTCTCCCGTTTCGAAATCCCGTCACCGAGATAATTCAGGACAACCTCCAATGATCGACACACCCGAACTTCTTCAGGAGCGGATGGAAGAGACAAAGTCTCAACTCTCCGACAAGTTGGAATCACTGGATCAGCATCTTCATGTGTCATCGACCGTGGAAACGACGAGATCAGCTGTGGCTGCCACCGCAGAGGCCGTTCAAGCCACCGCAGAAACGGTGACCGGTGCCATACAGTCCGTCACAGATGCGCTCGATGTTCGCCGGCAAATGGAGGAGAATCCCTGGATCGTTCTCGGTGGGGCGGCAGTCATGGGCTATTTAGCTCATGAACTGCTCAATGGGACCGAGAAGAGCAGCTCTCAGTTGGGCGAAGCGGCATCGAAGCTGGGACTGTTCCGGGGCATGAACGGTCATTCACGTGATCACCACGACGCTTCTGGGAATGCCACCGCATCGGCTGCCGCAACATCGGCCGATAACGAAGCTCAGATGATCAGTTCTCCCATCATGCAGCTGAAAACTCTGGCATTTAACACATTGCTAGAGATGGCTCGCAATGCGGCCACGCAAGCGGTGCCCCTGATGTCGGACTATGTGTCAAAGAGCTTGGATCGAACTCGAAGTCACTACACCGAGGGGACTGCCAGTAAGTCCTCAGCGGAGTCAGGAGAATTTAAAAACTTCTGACAATGCATACAGAATGTTCCGGCCGCTCATTGCATGCCGGAATTCACTATGTACAATAGAGTTGGTTAAGTCGTGACGATTCACATCACACGTCCTTAACACTTCGGAAGACTAACCAAATCGCACGCAGGTTTCGACCTGTGGGTGAGATGAATGAGTAGGCCGACGCAGTGAAATCCCTCGGGGTTTCGTTGCGTCGGCCTTTTTTTTGCCTGTAGCGTACTGGCAAAGCTCATCACGACGAAGTGACAGGATATTTCAGGAGAACTGCCATGAATTGGGATCAAGTCAAAGGAAACTGGAAGCAGCTGGCCGGTAAGGCGAAAGCCAAGTGGGGCAAGCTGACTGACGACGAACTGACGACCGCTGCCGGGAAACGCGAGGAACTGCTTGGCATCCTGCAAGAGCGATATGGCTACGAGAAGGAACGGGCGGAGAAGGAGTTGGATGAGTTTGCATCGGCCATCAAGCCGTAACCATTCATCGGAACGACATGACATCTCACGAGGATTAATGTCCACTACGCATATCGCGTCCGTGGAATAATCCTCTCATTAAATCGAGGTAACCGCACATGAAGACTAATCTCACCAGCACGCTGGTACTCACTCTCGCCACTCTGGCGGGATGTACACAAGGGACTCCCGGCGGTCCGGGGACTGCTGCCGAACCCGACAAGCAGGCGACCATTGGTCAGACCGAGGACACGTTCAATCTGAGCGTGCCCGTGATGTCCTCGTCCCTGCAACAGGGCGGTACGACCGAGGCCACGATCGGCATCAAGCGGGCCAAGAACTTCGGCGAAGATGTCTCGCTCCACTTTGCGGGCCTGCCCCAAGGCGTGACGACGGAGCCCGCCGATCCCGTCATTAAGCATGGGGACGAAGAGGTGAAGGTTCAGTTTAACGCTGCCGACGGCGCGGCACTCGGGGACTTCACCGTGAAGGTCACGGGACACCCGGCCAAGGGGAGCGACGCACTGGTCGATTTCAAGCTCGCCGTGTCTGCCATGGAGAGCTTCTCCGTCAGCCTGCCCCTGCTTTCAACCTCCCTGAAGCAAGGTGAGACGAAGACGCTGGCGATCACCATTAAGCGAGACAAAACCTTTGACCAGGATGTGGCACTGCTATTTGGCGAGATGCCGACTGGTGTGACCTTCGAGCCTGAATCGCCAGTCGTCAAGGCCGGTGAAACAGAGACTCAAGTCACGCTGATGGCTGCCGCAGACGCCGCCTTGGGTGACTTCACGGTCAAAGTGACAGGGCATCCTGCGAAGGGTACTGACACTGCGAACGACCTGAAGCTCTCGGTGGTCAAAGAGTAGACCAACACCAGTCGCCAGCGGGCGTCGTGTGCATGCCCACTGAGACTCGAGACGCGCCGAGTGCCGTGCGTCAGTTTGGACCCGGTGAACCTCAGACCCGACCCCTCTTGGTCGAGGATCACGGTTGCATCGCAGCCGTGGGACGGTCCACGTACAGACTTTACGAAAGACGATGACCATGAATTATCGGATGTTGTCACTCAGTACCGTTGCCTTCGCCCTGCTCGCTGTCAGTGGGTCTGCGTTCTCGGCGGATAGTCCGCACGCCGCCCACCTGAAGAAGTGCGCTGCAACGTGCGCGGATTGCCAAGTGCAGTGCAATGCGTGCTTCCATCATTGCGCAGCTCTCGTCGTTGACGGGAAGAAGGAGCATGCTAAGTGCATGCATCTGTGTGTGGACTGCGCAGAGTGCTGCCAGATGTGTTCAGCGCTGTGCGCTCGGCAAAGCGATCTCTCGGCCCATGCCGCGTTGTGCTGTGCAAAGTGCTGTGACGAGTGTGCCGCTGCCTGCGAAGCAATCCCTGATGACAAAGAAATGGCCGCTTGTGCCAAGTCTTGTCGCAACTGTGCCAAGGAATGTCTCGAAATGTCGAAGATGACCAAGTAACTCCGTCACTCGGTGACTGCATTGGTGAATCGCCGGTTGCCGGTCATTGACTAGGAACCGGTGTCAGTCTCAGACGAATCATGGACTCGAAAGGTCTGTGTGACACGGAGGTATGTCGCTTCTGTGTACGATCCCCACGTATTGAACGAAAGACAAGACCATGATTTTCCGATCGATCCAACTCAACGCGATTGCCTTCGCCCTGCTCCTGGTGACGGGGCAAGCCTTCGCAGCCGACGAAGCGAAAGAAGCGAAGGAAGCCTCTCACAAGGGCAAAGTCGTCAGCATCACAGACACCGCGCTGGTGATGACCAGCAAGGGCGGCCCAGAGCATACCCATGCGTTGACCGCCGATACCAAGCTGACCCTGGACGGGGAAGCTTGCAAGGCGGCCGACATCAAGGCTGGGGCCAAGGTTCGTGTCACGACGACCAAGACCGGTGATAAAGAAGCTGTGACTTATGTCGAGGCCATCGATAAGAGTCGCATGTTCCCCAACTCTCACGATGGCCAGGTCGTCAGCATCACCAGCAACAAGCTGGTCATGACGGGCGCGGATGGCAAAGAGCACTCTCACGCAATCTCCGCTCACACGAAAGTGTGCTGCGACACGAAGGAATGCAAGGCCACCGACCTCAAGCCTGGCATGAAGATCCGCGTGACCACGAAGCGTGCTGATAAGGGCGTGGCACTCGAAATCGAAGCTCTCGATAAGAACCCTGACTACGACCAACTCGATGCCGTCAAGCAGACGACATCAGTTAAGTAGCTGTGACGGAGTCAAAAGATTCCGTGGGGAATACCCCGGGTGCAGGTCAATGACCGGCACCCGGTTTTCCAAAGCTGCTGAATCGCTATGAGTAGACCGCCATTCAATCAACTCTCCATCACCACCATTCAACAGGAATTTCATCATGCCTGATAAAGCAGTCGCTGTGGCGGTCTTTCATTCCCACGAACAGGTTGTGGGTGTCGTTCGTGAACTGCATGACATCGGCTTCGATATGCAAAGCCTGTCGATTGTCGGGAAGGGATTCTACGCCGGGAATCAAGCAGTTGGTGATAACAGCATGGGGCCGCGCATGCAGGCTTGGGGGAGGCTGGGAGAGTTCTGGGGAACGATCTGGGGGTTGGTTGCTGGATCGTCCTTCTTTCGGTTTTCCGATCTAGGTTCAGTGCTAGTCGCCGGACCGCTCGTGCTACGCATCGTGGCAGCCCTCAGCGGAACAGGTACTCCGGGGGCAGCGAATGCCCTGGGAGTCGCGCTCGTTGGAGTGGGGATCCCACAGAACCGCATTGTCCACTACGAGTTCTTGGTGAAGATGGACAAAATCCTGCTGATCGTTCACGGGGCTCCTGCGGACGTAGAGCTCTCCAAAATTCACTTGCAGAACGCGCATCTGAACGTTCACTCCGATCCAGTCGCGCTTGTCGCGTAAGTCTCTGAAGACCGCACTGAACACACACGCTTACAAGTCAATGAATCACACACACTCTTGAGACTCCACTTCACGAAAGACGACTGCCATGCCACTCGGAACCATTCTCCTGATCCTGCTGATCCTGATGCTCCTCGGTGCGATTCCCTCTTGGCCTCACAGCCGCGGTTGGGGTTATGGCCCCAGCGGTGGCTTGGGTCTGGTGCTATTGATTGTGCTCATCCTGGTGCTCCTGGGTCGCATCTAGATTCAATGAGCGTTCACCAAGAGACTCATCAATCATCCGAGGAGACTTCCTATGAGTGCCGTCGATGAATTGGTAATTGCCCCGCCGCAGATGACGCCGTTTGGCAAAGTCATCGGCATCGTCGAGACCCGCGAAAAGCTCCGGGCGGTTTCCGAGGCGCTGACACAGTTCGGTGTTGACGAGGTCGAAGTCCTCAATGGAGCCTTGGGTGTCGAGACATTGGAGGACGACAAAGTGGCCGTCTCGAACTTCTTCTTCGGCGACATGGAGGCCGTGATGGTGCAGCGGTATCTCACCGCTGTCAAGAACGGTCTGATCGTGTTCGCCGCCAAGGTCGAATCGGAGTTCGTGGAGCAGGCAGCTGCGTCTATCAAGACGCTCGGTGCGACAGAGATCGTTCACTTTGGCGACTGGGTCATTACGAACTATTGACCCTGGCTATGTGCGAGAAGGGGCTCCGTATGAAAGCGGCGCTGGTGAACGGGTGATCGCTCAGGTCGTGATTGTTACGACCCGTACTCCCGTAAATGCTGTTCAAGGAGAAACTGACATGTTGTGGACAATCTTCGTCGTGCTGATGGTGCTGTGGGCTCTGGGAATGGTGACATCCTTCACTCTGGGTGGATTCATTCACATCCTGCTGGTCATCGCAATTGCCACGGTGCTGATTCGAGTCATTCAGGGTCGGCCTCCGGTGTAACCACTGAGGCGGGGGGAGTGAAGCGTGTAACACAGAGCGACCAGTCGCATCCTCGAATGACTCTTTTTCAAAGGCAAACCCATGAAGACCAAAGCCGGTGTGTGGATCGATCATCGCAAGGCGGTCGTGATCCAGATGACAGACAACGGGGAAGAGTTACGGCAGCTCTCGTCCAATGTGGAGAAAGCATATCAGCCGGTAACCGGTCCCAGTGCCAAGCAACCGGGCCGTCCCAGCGGGTTTGTGCCCGAAAATGTTCAAGACCAGAAGGAGATGAACCAACTCAACAAGTTCTATGACGAGGTACTGAAGTCTCTGGAGGGAGTGGACTCACTGCTGATCTTCGGACCCGGTGAAGCGAAGGGCGAGTTCCACAAGCGCCTCCAGAGCCAGAAGTTCCCGGCGAGCTCTGTGGAAGTGGAGACGACTGACCAGCTCACCGATCCTCAGATCGCTGCTCATGTGCGCGAGCATTTCTCGGCGGAACATCAGCAGGGACGAACGAACGACGCAACACAGAAGCGAACGAAGAAGTCCGACTAAGTGTTGGAGATCAGGCCTCATTCAAGGGAGTAAAGTCATGAGAGCACTTTGTTGGCATGGAACTGGTGATGTTCGCATTGACACCGTTCCGGATCCCGTCATTCAGGATCCCCGCGATGCAATCGTGAAGATTACATCGAGTGGAATCTGTGGATCAGATATCCATCTTCTCAACGGATATGTCCCCACAATGGAAGCGGGTGACATCTTGGGCCATGAGTCGATGGGAGAGGTTGTTGAGGTGGGCCATGCAGTCAAGAATTTGAAACGAGGCGATCGAGTCGTTGTGCCATTCACAATCTCGTGCGGGAGCTGTTTCTTCTGTCAGAAGGCGTTGTTCTCTTGCTGCGATAACTCCAATCCCAATGCCGACATGGCCCGCAAGGCGATGGGACATTCGCCGGCGGGGCTCTTCGGCTTCTCGCATATGCTGGGTGGGTTTTCGGGCGGACAGGCCGAGTATCTCCGAGTGCCCTTTGCCGATGTGGGGCCACTGAAAATCGAGTCCGGGATTCCGGATGAGCAGGTACTTTTCTTGTCAGACATTTTCCCCACGGGGTACATGGCTGCGGAAAACTGTGACATCGAACCGGGAGACACTGTCGCGATCTGGGGATGTGGGCCTGTGGCTCAGATGGCGATCAAGAGTGCATGGATGTTCAAAGCCGGTCGAGTGATCGCCATTGACAATGTCGCAGAACGTCTCTTGATGGCTCAGAACGACGGAAAAGCCGAGACCATCAATTTTGACAAGGAACCGGTCTACAAAAGACTGATGGAAATGACCAAAGGGCGAGGGCCGGATCGGTGCATTGATGCGGTCGGTTGCGAGGCACATTCCAGCAGCACCATGGCCGAAGTCTTCGACAGTGTGAAATCGAAAGTGATGGTCCACCAGAACCGAGAGCATGTGTTGAGCGAGGCCATCATGTGCTGTCGCAAGGGGGGCACGATCTCAGTTCCGGGGGCGTACGCGGGGTTCGTCAGCAATATCCCATTTGGGGCCTTCATGAACAAGGGGTTGACGATGAAATCCGGTCAAACCCATATGCAGCGCTACATGAAGCCCCTGCTTCAGAAAATCGAAGCGGGAGAGATTGATCCCTCGTTTGTCATCACTCACACCATCAACCTCAACGACGCACCCGCGGCCTACAAGACGTTCCGCGACAAGGCGGATGGCTGCATCAAGGTCGTGCTGAAGCCGTAAACACACGGGCTCGGGGCCTTGCACTCACGAACCTCAACACATGACCGTGTGGGTTGCGAGACTCACTCTTTTCCAGGAGAAGTTCCCATGAATCGAACCACAAGACCTCAATGGATGATGATCGGGCGAGTCATCGGTTGCCTGGCTCTGCTCGTGAACTTTGCCCAGGCTCAAGCCCCAAAAGCAAAGGCTGCACTTCCAGATAAGGTGGCTGTGGCCGCCAAAGAAGATTTTCCAATGGTCATGACCCGTATGCAGTCTGAAAAGGCAGCCATACAGAAGCGTCATCTCGATCTACTGGAGGAGCGCTACGACCTGGGAGATCACCAAGCTGCAGGGGTGACGATGGCACGCAACAAACCTATTCAAGGTCAGGTGCGAACTCGACTTCCGAAAGGTCAGACCTGGGACGAGCTGAATGCGATGTCCCCCGCCGACATTCGCGAACAGGGCGTGTTTCCTGCGGGGTTCATGCCGCTGCCCCACCCCAATCACTCGGAAGGGGGCATGCTGTTTCCCAAGTTTCACATCGAGGAGATCAAGAAGCAGGAGGCCCGTGATCTGACCCGGTTTGATCTAGATTTCGACTTGCCTGACCATCTGCTCCCCGAATTCCCGCCCCCCATGTTCCTGACAACTCGCCCCGATCTGGGTGACGTGTCGCAGGGCAAGTTGGTCACGATGGACAACTACCATGAACTGCTCAGTGGCATACTAAACCCGAAGCAACTCGAAGGCATTCGGCTGCTGGTCTCACCCGTGATGCAGCAACAGTTCAACCAGACGGATGACCGCCGCTCGGTCCGCCCCAGCCGCGGCGTGACTTGTTTCGACTGCCACGCCAACGGGCATACCAACGCAGCCACCCACTTGGCCGGAGACGTTCGCCCTCAAGAGTTCCGACATCGCATCGACACACCGACTCTTCGGGGAGTCAACATTCAGCGGCTCTTCGGTTCGCAGCGGGCACTTAAGACCGTCGAAGACTTCACTGAGTTCGAGCAACGGGCCGCCTACTTCGATGGCGACCCCGTCCTGGCCACCAAGAAGGGCGTCAATATTCTGGAGCGAGGCAGCCAGGTCCACTTCATGGCCGAGTTCCAGGAGTTGTTGGACTTCCCACCTGCCCCCAAGCTGAATGTACTTGGCAAGCTGGACCCGAAGCAGGCCAGCGAGTCGGAGCTGCGGGGACAGGAACTCTTCTTTGGAAAAGCCCAGTGCAGCGTATGCCACCCGGGTCCATACTTCACCGACAACCTGATGCACAACTTGAAGGTCGAACGCTTCTTCAAACCGCAGTTGATTCACGGACGCATGGCGAATCAGGACGGTCCGATCAAGACCTTCCCACTGCGCGGTATCAAGGACTCGCCGCCGTACCTGCACGATGGGCGACTACTCACGCTCGACGACACGGTGGAGTTCTTCAATCTAATTCTGGGACTCCAGCTCACGCCGGAAGAGAAGGCCGACTTGGTCGCTTACCTATTGGTTCTTTGAGTCACACACATTGACTGAATTCCAGACAGGAATTTATTGACCAATGTGAAATGAGCGAGTCTCGAAGGACGAGGCTCGTAGGAAGTTCTCGAAAGGAGATTGAACGATGGTTGAGACAATGCAGAGACAAAACCGTGTCACTCAGGAGGCTCAGCGCCACTCGGAAGGGGCGGTTGCTCGGACACTGGAGGAACAAACTGCGAAGATCCCTTCCGATGTGTGGCTGTGGGGGGCCTTGGGGTCCATGGGCATCGCCCTGTTCCTCCGTATGAACGACCACAAGGATGAGAGCTTGTTCGTCGGTCAATGGGCTGCACCGCTGCTGCTGATTGGTGTCTACAACAAGCTGGTCAAAGTGGCTGGCTCTGATCGTGTCACACATTCAGCGTGACCATTGGTGACTTTGGTTGCGATCCTTCCTCGTCCCTGGAGACGAGGAGCTTCGCTCGCCCAGCATATTCATCCACTGCCAGTGAGTCAGCAGAACACGATTCAGGCACTCAGTGAGCCTAAAGAATAAAGGAAGTTCTTGTGTCGTCTGCCCCGATCGCGGATCAACGATCAGACCACGCAGCATCTCTTGACCGGCAAAAGCCAACGTCAGAGATGGTGGCGTGGTACTCGTTGGCGATCGACGAAGTGGGAGACCGACAGCAGTCAGATCCCCTTAAAGGTCTCACACAAGCAGAAGCCGCCCGACTGCTCTTGCAACATGGGCCGAACACTTTGGCTCAGGCACAACAGCGTTCCACCTGGTCGATCCTGCTGGCTCAGTTCCAAAGCCTCATCGTGGCCTTACTGGTCGCAGCCACGGTGATTGCTTTCGCGATGGGCGACCGCATTGAGGCGATCGCGATTCTCGTGGTCATCGTACTCAATGCGGGTATCGGCTTTTTGACGGAATGGAAAGCGTCTCAGGCTTTGTCCGCCCTGCAAAAGCAGTCCGTGCGGCTCGCCCATGTGATCCGCGACGGTAAAGAAGGTGAGATCCCTGCGGCGGACTTGGTACCCGGAGATTTGGTTGTCCTGGCTGCGGGTGCTCGAGTTCCAGCCGATGGTCGCATTGTGGAGTGCATGCGATTACAGATTGAGGAGGCGGCTCTCACGGGCGAATCTCACTCGGTCTCCAAATCCATTGAACCGATCGAAACGTCGAATCCGGCCCTCGGGGACCGGCTCAATATGGCCTTCCTGGGAACGACGATTGCAGACGGTCGAGGTCGGTTGCTGGTCACTGCGACTGGAGCGAAGACGGAGATGGGGCAGATCGGCACCTTGATCGATGGGGCTGCCGTTCGCGCCACGCCCTTGGAGCTCAAGCTGGCCCAGCTCAGTCGATTGCTCATCGTCGTCGTCCTGGTGTTATGCACTGTCATTGTTCTGGCGGGGTGGCTGCGCAGAGTGACTGATTTATGGCATATGCTGGAGATCGGGCTTTCGCTGGCGATTGCCGCTGTTCCCGAGGGACTGCCAGCGGTGGCCACGATGACGCTGGCACTGGGGATGCAGCGCATGGCTCGCATGCGGGCTCTGGTCCGTAGGCTGCCAGCGGTGGAGACCTTGGGATCGACCACCATCATCTGTACAGATAAGACGGGAACACTCACCAAGAATGAGATGACGGCGTGTGTCTTTGCGATCGACCAGCGCCGGGTCCAAGTGACCGGCGTGGGCTATGCGGCGGTGGGCCAGTTTCAAGTGAACGACAAACCGTTAGACCCTCACACCGATGAGCCACTCGCACTCGCGCTCCGGATCGGGCTCCTGTGTAACGATGCCAAGATTGAGCGTGTGGATGGTCACGAAAAGGTGCTAGGCGACCCGACCGAAGCGGCGTTGATTGTGGTCGCGGAAAAAGCCGGGATGAAGCCTGCGGAACTGTTAGCCGAGTATCCGCGTCTCAGTGAGATTCCATTCGACAGCATCAGCAAGCGGATGGTCACAGTGCATCACACGCCGGAGGGGCGGACGATCGCGTTCATCAAGGGTTCACCAGGGACATTGATTGAAGCGAGTCGCAGTCAGTTTCTGGGTGGAGGAGTGACCCCCCTCACGCCGGAAGACCGGAAACGCTGGGAGGAGACGAACCAAGAACTGGCGGGTGCCGCCTTGCGTGTGCTCGGTCTGGCGTATCGCGATCTGCCGGAAGGAAATCACGAGGCCGACTTCGCCCATGACCTGATCTTCGTCGGCTTGGTCGGCATGATTGACCCACTCCGCGATGAGGCCAAGGCCGCCATCGCCACCTGTCGCACAGCGGGCATTCGCACTGTGATGATCACTGGTGATCAGCCCGCGACGGCGTCTGAAATCTCGCGGCAGCTCGGCATCGATCACGACCACCAGGGACACCCCTTGCGTACGGTCCATGGGCGCGATCTGGTCGACCTTGATGATGCGGCCTGGCAGCGAGCTGTCGCCGACGCTGCGGTCTTTGCCCGCGTCTCTCCCGAAGACAAGTTACACATCGTGAAAGCCCTGCAGCAGCAGGGGCACATCGTGGCCATGACCGGCGACGGCGTAAACGATGCCCCGGCGTTGAAGCAGTCGGACATTGGCATCGTGATGGGGATCAAAGGGACCGAGATCGCCAAAGAAAATGCAGACATGGTGATTACTGACGATGACTTCACCAGCATTGTCAATGCGGTCGAGCAGGGACGGATCATCTACGGGAACATCCTCCGGTTCCTGCATTACCTGCTGTCGTGCAACTTCTCAGAAATCCTGACGGTGTTCATCGCACTCATGATTGGCTGGCCGCTGCCGCTAGTTGCTTTGCAGATTCTGTGGCTCAATCTAATCACGGACATCTTCCCGGCGTTTGCGTTGGCTCTGGAGCCATCCGCCCCGGACGTGATGAACCGTCCTCCTCGCGATCCGAAAGAGTCTTTGCTCACTCCTCAATTCATCCGGCTAATTGTTTGGCAGGGATTGCTTCTCTCGGCAACCACTCTGATCGCGTATGCGATCGGTATGAAGTGGTATGGCGGCGAGGGCGAAGGGTTGCGACGGGCGACCACGATGGCATTCATGACGCTGGCACTCGCCCAAGTGTTCCATGCCTTCAATGCACGTTCCCAGAGCCGCTCCGCGTTCACCGACCGCTTGTTCACGAATGGGTGGCTCTGGGCCGCTGTGGGGACATGCCTAGGTCTTCAGGCTGCGGCGGTCTACTTGCCGCTGTTGCAGAAGGTGCTTCACACCATCCCTCCCACGCCCTCGGACTGGGGAGTGATCGCGGCCTGTGCTTTGGCCCCGGTGGTCGTGGTGGAGATCGTCAAACTCACTCCACGAATCACCACCCGCAGAGATCCTGCGTGAGGATTTCTCGCCGCAATTCAGGTTCAACAGCAAAGGAAATGACATGATTCTCCCCTCATCCGAAGAGAACAAGCAGCTCTCCATTCTGCTCGAAGGCATCAAAGTGGCCATGCTGACGACGATCTGCCCGGATGGCTCACTGCGCAGTCGACCGATGGCCACGCTGCAAGCTGAGTTTGATGGCATACTGTGGTTCTTCACCAATGCCGATTCGCCCAAAGTCGATGAAGTGCAGCAGGCGCAACACGTCAATGTCAGCTATGACGATTGGGACGACCATCGGTACGTTTCGATTTCTGGGCGTGCGACGTTGATCCAGGATCGTCAAAAGATTGAGGAGCTGTGGAGCCCAAGTCTGCTGACGTGGTTCCCTCTGGGTCTGGAGGATCCTCAACTGGCCCTGTTGCGAGTGGACGCCGACAGCTGGGAATACTGGGACTGCCAAGTGGCGACGATGGTTCCACGTGAGTGTGATAAGCCGGCAGAAGTGTCGGCTGATGAAATACTGGCTCAGGAGCAACCGCGAACCGCTGATGTGACCGATGCCTGGGTGAATCAGGATGTGGGGACGGGGAAGACACGGAACGCAAAGAGCTGATTGACCCTCATGACGCGTGGCGGCGTGACACTGAGTGCTCTGAATGACCGCATGCAATCGTTCGGAGTCGAGTTCAGCCATCGGGCTTCACCCTTTACCAATTGTCAGGAGAACCGACATGTTCGAGTTGTTGCGAGGACAATCCCGAAGCGCAGCTGGGGCCATCTGGTACGTCACCATTGGCGTCTTGATGATGATTTGGGCGGGACTGTGGTACTACTACTTTCTTTGGCCCGTCCCGAACCCTCCGAGATGGCAGACCTTCACGTGTGTCGGCACCATTCTCTCCGGATTAGCGATTGGGTCAATCGGCTTGCTCTTCGGACTGATTGGTCGAGGTGCGAAGGCTGCCGACACGACTGTTGGTGTTGCCAGCCCGGTGGGAGCCTACGTCCAGACCACTCCGAGTGGTGCCGTGACTCCGCAGTCTGTCGGCGTGCCTCCGGTGACTGGTATGCCTGTCTCTGTGGCCACGGTCGCGACCACCCCCGTGAGCAAACAATCTTGAAACTCAGAGTTTCTGATGCGAAACGAGTCCAACCATGAACATGAAACTGGAACAAACCACCTCGCCCCAGCCCCTCGAAGTCAAGAATCCCCAACAGTCTTCCAAACCGGGTGCTGGCCACCAACGACTCAACAAATTCGTCGGCCAGTGGGACATGGAGGGCCAACAGCTTGCAGGCCCTTTTGGTTCTAGTGCAAAGATCACAGCCGTGGAAACCTTCGAGTGGTTGGAGGGTGAGTTCTTTCTGATTTGCCGCTTCGACGGACGAGTGGGCAGCGCAACCGCCAATTGCATCGAAATCATCGGTCACGATGCGTCGACTGAGAGCTACCCCTCTCATAGCTACTACGACAATGGCATCACCCGGGAATGGTCATCCCACGAACGCAATGGCGTCTGGGTGAGGACTGGAGACCAGGAAATCGAAGGTCAGGCGATGCAGGTGAAATGCACGACGACGTTTGCGGATTCGGGCAACACAAGAACGGACAAATGGGAGTGCTCCCGCGATGGCTTGAATTGGCAAACATTTTGGGATGTTAGGGCGACGAAGTCCAAATAGGAAAACCGGGCGGAATTTCGGGGCGTACAGTCGATCGCCTGCTTCAATGCCCAATCTCTCAAGTCGTGAAGGAACCTGAATGATGAACATGAAACTGGAACAAACCACTTCCGTCTGGATGCAGACTGCGGAACGCCCCACATGTGCCACTCTCGCAGCAGATGTCCATGCGGATGTCTGCATTGTCGGGGCGGGGATCGCGGGGCTGACGACGGCGTACTTGCTGATGAAGGAAGGGAGAACAGTCGTTGTCCTGGATGACGGCCCGATCGGTGGAGGGCAGACAGAACGCACGACCGCGCATTTGTCGAATGCGATCGATGATCGATACGTGCAGATTGAGGATTTACATGGTCGAGAGGGAGCGAAGCTCGCCGCCGACAGTCATACGGCCGCGATTGATCAAGTCGAGAAGATCATCGCCACTGAGAAGATTGAGTGCGAATTCGAACGCCTGGATGGGTATCTCGTCACATCCCCTGGAGAGAAACCAGATCTCTTAGAGAACGAACTCAAGGCAGCGCACCGCGCCGGGCTGACTCAAGTCGAGATGGTGCCACGTTGTCCCTGGGATGCCTACGACTCGGGAGCGTGTTTGCGATTTCCTCGACAAGGTCAGTTTCACCCGTTGAAGTACCTCGCCGGTCTGGCAGATGCCATTCAACGCCACGGAGGGCGTATTTTTACCCAGAGCCACGCGGAACGGATTGAGACGGGGCCTCCGGCTCGCGTCAGGACGCGTGAAGGTTCCACGGTGACAGCTGCTTCCGTTGTGGTGGCGACGAATTCACCGTTCAACGATTTCGTCACGATCCATACTAAGCAAGCGCCGTACATGACGTATGTTTTGGGATTCAATGTCCCACGGGGAGCGGTCACGAAAGCCCTGTATTGGGATACCCAGAGCCCCTACCACTACGTTCGGCTTCAGTCCCCGTCTGCCAGCGAGACGACCACGCCCCAGCAGGAAGACACTCCCACAGAAGACCTCTTGATCGTGGGCGGTGAGGATCACAAAACCGGGCAGGCCGATGATGCGGAGGCACGCTATCGCCGACTGGAGATGTGGACTCGCGAACGTTTCCCTGCCGTCGAAGGAGTTCGCTATCGCTGGTCGGGGCAGGTTCTGGAGACGATCGATGGCCTAGCTTTCATCGGACGGAACCCACTCGACGGACCGAACGTGTACATCGCGACAGGGGACTCAGGCCAGGGGATGACACACGGGACAATCGCCGGGATGCTGCTCACCGATTTGATCGTTGGTCGACAGAACCCTTGGACCTCGCTCTACGACCCGGCTCGCAAGACATTACGAGCCGCCGAGAAATTCCTGCAAGAGAACGTCAACGTCGCGCTGCAGTACACCTCTTGGATGACGGGCGGCGATGTCGGCACCACGCAAGAGATCGCTTCCGGCAAGGGGGCGGTGGTCCGCCGAGGAATGACCAAGGTCGCAGCTTATCGAGATGAGATGGGAGTGATCCACGAATGTTCCGCGATCTGCCCGCATCTCGGCTGCATCGTGGAATGGAACCACAACGAAAGCAGCTGGGATTGCCCGTGCCACGGATCTCGATTCGATAAGCGAGGTCACTTGCTCTGCGGACCGGCCAACTGTGATCTCTCACCAGTTCGAGACTCGTAGTCGGGCAACGACATGGCACTCAGCCTCGCCTGATTCCTAAACCGACAAGTCACCCACGACAAGGATTCCCATCATGGCCAGAGAAGACAGTCGGCAGCGTCCCCCAAGACCGGTTCCGACACCCCGAAAGTTCTGGATTCACTTCACGATCTTTGTGATCGTAAATGCCGGACTGATCACTCTCAATCTGGTCAGATCGCCCGACAAGTACTGGTTCCAGTGGGTGTTGCTCGGCTGGGGAGCGGGGTTGCTGCTCAACGCCTATCGAGTGTTCGGCTGCTGCTGGACAAAAGGTTGCCAAGTGAACTCGACCAGAGAGCGGGAGCCCCATGATGCAGTGTAATGAACTGACATCAACCATTGCGACAAATGACTTCGCCCTCTCACGCAAGACATAGGAACATGAGGATGGAAATGAACTACACCAGCGATTTCGGATTGGCTCTGGCGATACTCAGTCTCGTGGGACTGGGTGTCTCTGGACTGGGCTATCGCTGGGGGTGGTGGAGCTACAAGACCGGGATCAGCATCGTGAAGTATTCTGGTTTCACGAGTATTGTCGCCGTCGTGGTGTGCCTCAGTGGTGTCGCCCTTTGGAAATTCAAGGTGTTTGCCGAGGGAATGGCACCTGGACTGCTGGGACTCATTTTCGCTGGGATTGCTCTGGCCTTAACGTGGAAGTGGAAACAGAATCTCGACAGCGTTCCCTACATCCATGACATCACAACAGATACCGAGAATCCGCCTGCGTTTATGGCGATCCTCCCTCTGCGTGCCAGCGCGGAAAACTCCGCCGAGTACGAGGGGCCGGAGATTGCCAGACAACAACTGGCTGCCTACCCTGATCTCAAGCCCATTGTCGTGAACGAGCCTCCTCATGCAGCGTTTGCCCTCGCCGTACAAGCTGCCCAAGACATGGGTTGGGAGATCGTGGACACGAATCCCCAGTCACTGCGGATCGAGGCCACTGACACCACACTGTGGTTTGGATTTCAGGATGATGTCGTCGTGCGAGTAACTCCCGCCATGACGGGAAGTCGGATCGACGTGAGATCGGTCTCGCGTGTGGGAAAGAGTGATGTTGGCACAAACGCTCGCCGGATCGAAGCCTTCCTGTCGAGGATGGTTTAGATGGACAGATTACTACAACAAAGAAGCTCGCGTTCAACAACTCGTGTTCAACCCGATCCATTATGGCAACGCGCTGTGATTCTGTTGGCAGGTACAGTGGTCGGTCTGGTGATTGTTCTGGCCCTGATTTGGGCCCGACCAGTCCTCATTCCGATTGCAATGGCAGTCCTGCTGACATTCCTGCTGAATCCCCTCGTGAGAGTATTTGAGCGGCGAGGTCTTGGTCGAGTGGGTTCCGTCATGTTGGCAGTCTTTATCGCTGGCCTCGTCTTGATGACTGTGGGCATAATGGTGACCAATCAAATGGCCAGCGTGCTGGCAGGACTCCCTGAACGCACCACAATCATCAAGGCGAAGATTCAAACACTGCGTCGGATGGGTTCGGGAAAGTTGATCGGCCAGTTTGAAACGATGTTCAACGAGATCGAAAAGGAAATTCAAAAGTCACCCACTGAAAGTTCTCATGTCCAGAAGGGCCCGCTAAACCTAGACCCGCAACCCGATGAATCTACCAAGGAAGTGGCCACATCCAGCCAGGCGTCATTCCCCTGGATGTCACTCACCGGATATCTCGGGTCCGCCTTGGAGGTCATGGGGACGCTGGCCTTCTCGATGATCCTGCTCATATTCTTTCTACTCGGGCGAGACGACTTGCGTGACCGCATCGTGTTACTGGCTGGCAAAGCTCGGCTGGCCTTCACGAGCAAAGCACTCGAAGATGTCACGGAGCGAATTACTCGCTACATCATGATGGTCGCATTACTGAATGGAGGATACGGGATTCTGTTGACATTTGGCCTGTATCTCCTTCAAGTGCCAAACGCCTTTCTCTGGGGGTTTCTGGCAGCTGGACTGCGGTTCATTCCGTACGTCGGCCCGTGGGTCGGTGCCATCTTCCCAATTGTGATGAGTCTGGCAACCTCTGAGGGATGGTCGTATCCATTAGGGGTGTTCGGGTACATCGTCGTGCTGGAACTGATCAGTAATAACGTGATTGAACCTTTGGCATTCGGTCAGAGTACCGGAGTTTCGCCGACGGCTCTGATTATCTCGGCGGCCTTCTGGATGTATCTCTGGGGTCCGATTGGCCTTGTGTTGTCGGCACCGATTGCCGTCTGCCTGGTTGTAATCGGAAAGAACATTCCGCAACTGGGCTTTCTGAATCTGCTGCTGGGCGACGGTCCGGCTTTGCACGCCCATGTGGGGCTCTACCAAAGGCTCATGCTGGGAGATGAGCAAGAAGTCTCCGCGATGATCTTGCAAAGGATGAAGGCCTCTCCCGCAGAGGAGGTTTACGATGCACTTCTGATCCCTTCGCTCAACTACACTCGGCGAGATCTGCAACGGGAATACCTCACAGATGACGAACAGCGGATGATCATCAAAAGCATGCGGAAGACTCTGCTTTTCGTGGATGAAACCGCACATCGTGTCTCGGCAGAATTACTCTCCTTGCAAGCACCGAACGAACAACCACTCGCTCCACAAGAACTTCCAGCACGGACCCCACTCGTGTTGCCCATTGTGTTGGGCTGTCCGGCCAGGGATGATACGGATGATGTTGGACTGGAGATGCTCCGACAGTTGCTCAATTCGAATCGTTGCCGCTTAGAGGTCACATCCGTGGAGACGCTGGTTTCCGAAGTTGTGGCTCGCATTGCGGAGGATCCTCCAGTCGCCATCTGCATCGCATCACTCCCGCCGGGGGGGCTGTCCCATGCACGCTACTTGTCTAAGCGGTTACGTGAGGCCGCACCGCAAGTTCAGATCATTGTCGGACGCTGGGGGCCGAACGGCGTGAGTAAGTTGGACCGGGAACGGCTCTTGGCGGCTGGTGCCAACTCCGTGACAACATCGCTCCTGGAAACGCAGAAGCTAATAGAATCCCGGTTGCTGGTTTCGATCAGTGAGCCCGTGATCACAATTGCTTCATAACCGAGCGATGAGATGGTGACTCTTTTCGTTCTCTCTGGGGTAGCAGAATTGAAGTGGACTCGCGGACTGTTTCGTGTACGGCTGGAACGATGGCAATCCCGGATTGGCGTTGATGGACTGTTTCGTGAATTCGGTGACGACTTGCCGTTGCGGTCCGACCTCTTCAGTGGGGCGCAGCTGGAGCAACATGCCGAGAGTCTGGCGGGATGGCATCAGATTGATCCGTCTGTCGGGCCGGACCTGCTGATCGCTCGTCTGACCGCGAATGAAAAGGTGTTGTTGAAAGCGTATGAGTTTGTCACCCATGCGGTGGAGCGTAAGCACCGGATTCCGCCCGCGAGTGAATGGCTGCTCGACAACTACTACTTAATCGAAGAGCAGATCCGCACGGCGCGGCGGCATCTACCCAAGCAATACAGCCGCAGCCTGCCTCGGCTGCTCAATGGACCATCGGCGGGTTATCCGCTGGTGTACGACATGGCACTCGAATTGATCTCGCATGTCGACGGACGGATTGACGCCGAACGGTTGCGAACGTTCGTGGCGGCTTACCAACGGAGGCGTCCGCTGACGTTGGGTGAGCTGTGGGCTGTCCCGATCATGTTCCGGCAGGCCCTGATCGAGAACCTGCGGAGAGTGGCCGCGAGAATTGCCAAGGGGACGCTCGCTCGCACAACGGCAGTTGACTGGTCGGAGCGGCTGATTGAGTGTGCCGAGAAGTCTCCTCAAGAGATCATTCTGTTGGTGGCTGATCTGGCCCGGTTGAACCCCCCACTCTCATCGGCTTTCGTGGCGGAGATCACGCGAAGGTTGCAGGGGCACGGCCCCACGTTTTCCGTGCTGATGACCTGGTTTGAACATCAACTGGCGGCCCACGGGCGAACGATCGAGCAACTCGTTCACGAGGAAAGTCAGCAGCAAGCTGTCGATCAGGTGTCGATCAGCAACAGCATTGGAGGTCTGCGAGAGCTGGAGGCCATCGACTGGCGGGAGTTCGTTGAATCACTGAGCGTGGTGGAACAGACGCTGCGTGACGATCCCGCCGGTGTCTATCGGCAGATGGACTTCCAGACACGCGACCAGTATCGGCGTGTTGTGGAAGATGTTGCGAAACACAGCCTGCTCAGCGAACCGGATGTCGCCCGGCGGGCTGTCGATCTGGCCTCGAAGACGGCCACACTCCATGGTGTCACAGATCGCACATCGCATGTGGGATATTTTCTCATCGACAGCGGGCTGCCGGAGTTCGAGCGGACCGTCGGGCGACGCTGGTCGATCTCCAACGGCCTGGCTCGCTGGGCAAAGAGCAAGTCGCTGCCCATTTACCTGGGGGCGATCTTCGCATTCGCACTGTTGTTTACCGCAGTGGTCCTGCGACAGACAGGATTTGATGGCGTCGAGGGATGGGTGGCTGCGCTGTTGCTGTTCGCCGGGTCCACTCAACTGGGAATGAGCCTCGTCAACTGGCTATCGACTCTCCTCGTCACACCGCAGCGGATGCCGCGTCTGGATTTCATGAAGGGGATTCCCGTCGAGTACTCCACACTGGTCGTGGTGCCGACGATGCTGGTCAGTTCCGAGGGCGTTGGTCGATTGCTCGAAGGTCTGGAGGTGCGATACCTCGCCAATCGCGATGACAACCTGCGGTTCTGTTTGCTGACCGATTTCCGTGATGCCGCCTCTGCTGAACTTCCAGAAGACGGCTCGTTGTTGCAGGCCGCACAGACTGGAATCGAAACGCTGAATGAGAAGTACCGCGTGGGAGAAGACGACCTGTTCTTTCTGTTGCATCGTCCTCGCTTATGGAACCCGCAGGAACGAGCCTGGATGGGACAGGAGCGAAAGCGTGGCAAGCTCGGCGACTTGAACTCATTGTTGCGAGGCGGATCACTGGCTGCTTTCTCACTGGTTGTGGGTCGCGACCCACAATCGCTATCTCGGATGAAGTATGTCATCACGCTCGACACCGACACGATCCTGCCGCGTGATGCCGCCCGAAAACTCGTCGGCACGATGGCTCATATCTTGAACCGGGCAATAGTCAACGAGGCCCGAAAAGTCGTCGTCGAAGGCTACGGTATCCTGCAGCCCGGTGTCGCTATCTCATTGGAAGACAATCACCAGTCGTGGTACGCGCAGCTGAACTCCGGAGAAGCGGGGATTGATCCCTATACCCGCGAGATCTCGGATGTCTACCAGGATCTGTTCCACGAAGGTTCGTTCATCGGCAAAGGGATTTACGATGTCGATGCCTTCGTGGCCACGATGGAGGAGCGGTTCCCTGACAATCAGATTCTGAGTCACGACTTACTTGAGGGGTGCTACGCCCGTTCGGGGCTCGTGAGTGATGTCCATGTTTATGAGAGCTATCCGGCACAGTACAGCACGGATGTCAGTCGTCGGCATCGCTGGATGCGTGGCGACTGGCAAATCGCGGGTTGGCTCTGTCCATGGGTTCCTGGGCCGGATGGAAAGCGTGGACGCAATCCGCTGAGCTGGCTGTCACTGTGGAAGATTCTGGACAATCTTCGGCGTACCTTAGTGTCTCCGGGGATGGTCGTGCTGTTGCTCTTGGGATGGCTGCTCTGGCCTCCGGCGTGGGTCTGGACGGTGACCGTTATGAGCATCGTGTTGATCCCGGCGTGTTGTCTGTCGGTCGTTTCAGCCATGCGCGGGACGGGCGACTTTACGAGACTGCAACACTTGGAGCAGACAATCCGGTCCGCTGGGGTCGGGCTGGCTCAAGCGGGGTTGATCTTGGCGTTCCTCCCCTATGAGGCATACATCAGTCTGGATGCCTGCCTGCGAACCATGGGGCGAATGCTCTTCACTCGTCGGCGGATGTTGGAGTGGAAGACGGCCAGTGATGCCGAACGGGATGGCAAACACAACTTACTGAGCAGCTATCGCGCGATGGCGATCGCCCCGGCGGTGGCCCTCTCTACAACAGTCGCGCTGGCCATCGTGCAGCCGGACTCTCTGTACGCGGCAGGTCCGTTGCTCGTGACTTGGCTCGCGTCCCCATGGATCGCATGGCGGATCAGCCAACCCGGGAGACAGAACGAACAGCCCCTCACAGCAGCACAAGTCCTCTACTTGCATCAGGTGGCCCGGCAGACCTGGCGCTTCTTTGAGAGGCATGTCGGACCGGAGGATCACTGGCTGCCTCCGGATAATTTTCAGGAGTACCCCGTTGGCACGGTCGCGCACCGGACCTCGCCGACGAACATCGGGATGTCGCTGTTGTCGAACCTCGCGGCCTCTGATTTTGGCTACATCTCAGTCGGTCGACTGTTGGAGAGAACGACCCAGACGTTTCAGACGATGGGGAAACTGGAGCGTTACCACGGGCACTTTCTGAACTGGTACGACACGCTGACGCTGCAGCCGCTCTACCCGAAGTATGTCTCCATGGTGGATAGCGGAAATCTGGCGGGGCATATTTTGACGCTCCGCTCGGGGCTGATTGAGCTTCTCGATCAGCCGATTCTGTCTCCCGGAGTCTGGGGGCTGTTGGATGTCACTCGGCAGGCATGGCGGACCAGTTGTCAGTCGATGGCATCTGGGGACGCGGGACTGCCGATCGAGTGCCCGCTGTTAGAACTGCTGGAGCGCGAACATCGGACGGGAGCCGTTTCGAGGGATCTCCGTCTCTCCTCGGAACTGCTTCAGAAGTTGGCCTTGAAAGCCGCCGAGATGCAGCGTGACCCGCCGTCAGCGTGGACGAAGGGGGTGACGACGCAGTTGGCTGATATCGAGCAACAGTGCCGCGAGCACTCATCGGATCTGCTCCGGATAGCTCCGTGGCTGGGGGGCTCTTCTGCACCGTTCAACCTCGGCCACCGTGGGACTTCCGAGCAAGGGAGCGTGCGTCAGGAGCTGCTCTCGCTGGTTCGCCAACTGGAGTCGGGTCCGACATTGCGGTCGCTCGTCGGCCTTGCGGAACAACTCCTGTCGGTTGTGGATGAACTCCTCGGCATGATCGCGGTTCCGTTATCCGCCGAGGATCGAGCCGAGCAGGAGTGGGTCTCGACGTTGCGGACACATCTGGCGTCCAGCCATCAGACCGCCACCGAACGAGTGCAATCCATTCACTCGCTGGTGAACGATTGCGGCGAATTCGCGGACATCGAGTATGACTTTCTGTACGACCCCTCGCGGCGATTGATGGCCATCGGATTTGATGTCAGTGAACGTCGCCGTGACACCGGCTTCTATGATCTCTTGGCCTCAGAAGCTCGCCTGGGCAGCTTTGTCGCCATTGCGCAAGGGCGAGTGAAGCAGGATCACTGGTTCGCGCTGGGTCGCTCGCTCACCACTTCGAACCGGCAACAGATGCTCCTCTCGTGGAGCGGATCGATGTTCGAATACCTGATGCCGCTACTCGTGATGCCAACGCATCCGCACACACTGCTGGACCAGACCTATCGAGCTGTGATTGAACGACAGCGTCAGTATGGCCGACTTAGGGGAATTCCCTGGGGCATCTCGGAGTCGGGCTATCACCTGACGGATGCTCACCTCAACTACCAGTACCGCGCGTTTGGCGTTCCGGGACTGGGCTTCAAACGCGGTCTGGCGGATGATCTGGTGATCGCCCCGTATGCCACGGTGATGTCGTTGATGATCGCTCCGCAGGCGGCGTGCTCCAACATGCAGGCGATGGACGGATTGGGCTTCACCGGAGAGTATGGTTTCTACGAGGCCATCGATTACACCCGCTCGCGGCTGACTCGCGATCATTTATTCGAGGTGGTGAAGTCTTATATGGCTCACCACCAGGGAATGAGTCTCCTGGCACTGGCCTATCGACTGCTCAACCGTCCGATGCAGCGGCGCTTCCTTGCGGACCCGCAGTTTCAAGCCACGGCACTGCTGCTTCAGGAACGCATTCCCCGCGTCGCGTCGTTCTATCCGCATGCCTCGGAAGCCTCGGACGCGCGCGAATCATCGGCGGATCTGCAAGCCCAGATGCGGGTTTTCACGACTCCCCACACGCCGATTCCTGAAGTGCATCTGCTCTCCAACGGTCGCTACCACGTGATGGTGACGAACGGCGGCGGCGGTTACAGCCAGTGGAAGGGCCTCGCCATCACTCGCTGGCGCGAAGATGCGACTTGCGATGACGCCGGGCAGTTTTGTTATCTCCGCGATGTCACCTCCGGAGATGTCTGGTCGACCTCGCATCATCCGACTCGTGTGGCCAGCCCGAAGTACCAGGCGATCTTCTCCCAGGCTCGGGCTGAGTTCCGACGCGGGGACCATGGCATCAAGCTGCACACGGAGATTGCGGTCTCTCCCGAAGATGACATCGAGATTCGTCGTGTGACGCTGGTCAATCGCTCCAGTCTGACGCGGACCATGGAACTCACGAGCTATGCCGAGGTCGTCATGGCGAGCCCAGCGGCCGACGCCTCGCACCCGGCCTTTTCGAATCTCTTCGTTCAAACCGAGATCCTGGCCCAGCGTCAGGCGATCCTCTGCACGCGGAGGCCACGCTCTCACAAAGAGCAGCCGCCGTGGATGTTGCACCTGCTCGTGGTTCGTGGCACGACAGCGGGGGAGACCTCCTTTGAAACCGATCGATCGAAGTTCATTGGTCGACGGCGCACAACGGCCAACCCCAGCGCCATGCAACGATCAGGGCGGCTCTCCAATACTGCGGGACCGGTCCTCGATCCGATCGTCTCGATTCGCCAGCGACTGACACTCGACCCCGATGAGTCGATCTCCGTGGACATCATCACCGGAATGGCCGACACGCGCGAGGCGGCACTCCAGTTGATCGAGCGCTACCACGACCGCCATCTGGCCGATCGTGTCCTCGATATGGCGTGGACGCACGGACAAGTGCTGCTGCGTCAGCTCAACGCCACTGAAGGGGATGCCCAGCTCTACGGTCGTCTGGCCAGCTCGATCCTCTTCATCAACGCCGCCCAGCGCGCGGATTCGACTGTCCTGGCGAAGAACCAGCGCGGCCAATCCGGGCTGTGGGGGCACGGGATCTCGGGCGATTTGCCGATTGTGCTCTTGCGAATCGGACAGACGGAGCGCTTGGAGTTGGTGCGGCAACTGGTGCAGGCCCACTGCTACTGGCGGCTCAAAGGTCTGGCAGTCGATCTCGTCATCTGGAATGACGGCGATGCCGGCTACCGCCAGGAACTTCAAGATCTGATCATGGGACTCTGTTCCGCAGGCACCAACGCTCCGACACTGGACCGTCCGGGAGGCATCTTCCTCCGGCGGGCGGAGCAGCTCAGCGACGAGGACCGCACGCTGCTGCAAACGGTGGCGCGAGTCATCATCCTCGACTCGGAGGGGACACTCGAAGAGCAACTCGAACGTCGCAGCCGGAACGATCTTAAGATTCCGGAGTTGGTCCCAGTTCGTGGAAATCGCCCAGCGCTAGCGATCTCCAAGCCGTTGTTACCGCCGGTGAATCTGGCGTTCTTCAACGGGCATGGCGGCTTCACGCCGGATGGGCGCGAGTACGTGATCTGGATGGCCCCCGGGCTGGTCTGCCCAGCACCGTGGGTCAATGTGTTGGCGAACTCGCAGTTTGGTACCGTCATCTCCGAAAGTGGCGGGGCCTATACGTGGGGCGAGAATGCCCACGAGTTCCGGTTGACGCCGTGGCACAACGACCCGATCACCGACCGGACCGGTGAGGCGTTCTATCTGCGGGATGAGGAGAGCGGTCAAGTCTGGTCGCCGATGCCCCAGCCGGTCCCTTCCTCGACACCGTATGTCTGCCGCCACGGCTTTGGCTACACCGTCTTCGAGCATGCCGAGCATGGCATCACGAGTGAGGTCTGGGTCTATGTGTCGGTGGACCTGCCCGTGAAGTTCGTGCGGATCAAGCTGCGAAATACTTCGGGACGTACGCGCCGCATCTCGGTCACGGGGTATGTCGAGTGGGTCTTGGGAGAAATGCGGTCGAAGGGCCTGATGCATGTCGTCACGGAAGTCGATCCGCAGTGTGGGGCCTTACTCGCCCGGAACCCATACAGCCTGGAATTCGCCAGCCGGGTTCCCTTCTTCAACATCTCCGAGAAGTTGCGGACCGTCACGGGCGACCGGACCGAGTTCGTCGGACGTAACGGAAGTCTCGCACAGCCAGCGGCCCTCACTCGTCAGCGGCTCTCGAACCGGACTGGTGCTGGCCTCGATCCGTGCGCGGCAATCCAGACGACCTTTGATTTGGCCGATGGACGCGAGCGAGAAGTCGTCTTCACCCTCGGTATGGGACGCGACATCGGGCATGTTCGGCAGCTGGTCGAAAGTATTCGCCCCCTGGATGCAGCCCGTCGCAGCCTGGATGAGGTCTGGCATTTTTGGAAACACACGCTCGGGGCAGTCCATGTCCAGACTCCCGATGCCGCAGTCAACATGCTGGCGAACGGGTGGTTGCTGTACCAGACTCTGGCGTGTCGGTTCTGGGCCCGCAGCGGGTACTACCAGTCGGGTGGGGCGTTTGGGTTTCGTGACCAACTGCAAGATGTCTCTGCGCTGCTGCACTCGAAACCGGAACTCATTCGTCAACAGCTACTGGTGTGTGCTGCTCATCAGTTCAAGGAGGGGGACGTGCAGCACTGGTGGCACCCGCCGGTGGGGCGCGGGGTGCGAACGCACTTCAGCGACGACTTCCTGTGGCTGCCATTTGTCGCGTGCCGCTACATCAGTGGGACGGGTGACACGGGAGTGCTGGGTGAGCCGGTGCGATTCCTAGAGGGCCGTCCCGTGAAACCGGAGGAGGAGTCGTACTACGACCTTCCCACCACGTCAGAAGAATCGGCCACGCTGTATGAACACTGCGTACGGGCCATCACCAACGGCCTGCGGTTCGGCCCGCATGGTTTGCCGTTGATCGGCGGCGGGGACTGGAACGATGGGATGAACCTCGTCGGCGAACACGGTCAAGGGGAAAGTGTCTGGCTGGCGTTCTTCCTGTATGGGATTCTGGAGCAGTTCTCGGCGATCGCCCGCACTCGCGGGGATACCGTCTTCGCGGATCGCTGCGATGCAGAGGCCACTCAACTGGCGAACAACATCGAGCAGCAAGCCTGGGATGGCCAGTGGTATCGTCGAGCCTACTTTGACAATGGAGAGCCACTCGGCTCCTCCACCAACGAAGAGTGCCAGATCGACTCGCTGCCTCAAAGCTGGTCGGTGATCTCCGGAGCGGGTGACCCCGCACGCTCGCAGCAGGCGATGCAGGCCGTCGATCAGCGGCTGGTGCGGCGCGGCGATGCCCTCATCCAGCTCTTCGATCCGCCGTTCGACAAGTCGCACCTCGACCCCGGCTACATCAAGGGGTACGTCCCCGGCGTTCGCGAGAACGGGGGCCAGTACACCCATGCGGCCATCTGGACCGTGATGGCCTTCGCAAAGCTCGGCGACCCTCAGCGAGCCTGGGAGCTGTTCCAGCTCATCAATCCCGTCAACCATGGTTCCTCGCCCGACAAGATCGCCAAATACAAGGTCGAACCGTACGTCGTCGCCGCCGATGTCTACGGGGTCGCCCCGCACATCGGGCGCGGCGGCT
>JAYTCW010000521.1:0-9001 GCA_043736295.1 Planctomycetota bacterium
GGCTCCAGCAACTACTCCACTCGGGCCAACGTCATCGATGCCTTGATGACTGCCATCGAGGATCGCAAGGTGACCACGATCGAGTACCACTCGCTCAAAGCCGACGCCCCGCGCCCGGTCTCGGTCCAGCCGCTCGGTCTGGTCTACCACGAAGGCTCGCTGTTTCTGATGGCCATTGCCGAGGAACATGGCCACGTCCGCCACTACAAGATCGACCGCCTCTCCGGCGTCGACATCACCGAGAATCACTTCACGCCCCCGGAAGGGTTCGACCTGAAACAACACCTCTCGGGCACACTCGGCGTCTACGGCGTCGACCCCGACCAACCCCTCCGCACCGTCCGCATCCGCTTCGCCGTCGCAGCTGCGCGGTATATCCAGGAACATACGTGGCATGAGTCGCAGACATTGGAGCCGCAACCAGACGGGACGGTGATCTGCACTCTCCGACTGAAGAGTCTCGTCGAGGTCCAGTCCTGGATCCTCAGTTTCGGACCACGGGCAGAAGCTCTGGAACCCAAAGAGCTGCGAGAGGCGATCACGGAGTCGCTACACGAGACGCTGAGAGCGTACTTAACAGAATGACGGTCGAATGGGTATTGAGGCAGTGACTCTAGAACGATGATCGACGCACGAACACCCGGACAACACATGCACGTTGAACTCAACTTCTCCCTCACCGCCGTCCATCCGATCCCGTCGGACCACGGCTACCTCCTGTACAGTGCGATCTCACAACTGTTGCCCGAGGTTCACGGCGAAAACAGACTCGCCATTCACCCCATTCGGGGGCACCAGATCGGGGACCGCCTGATTCAACTCTCCGACCGTAGCCACCTGGTGATACGAGTCCCGGACGGGGAGATCGCCCCGCTCCTCAAACTCGCCGGGCAGGCTCTTCGTATCGGAGCCACCTCGATCCGAGTCGGCGTCCCGCAGATCCAGGGGCTCACCCCAGCCACCACACTCCGCAGCCGACTCGTGGTCATCAAGGTCGCCAACACCAACGCCCAAGCCCTGACTCCGGAGACCTTTCTGGAAGCCGCAAGAAAGCAGCTGACCACTCTGGGCATCTCCGAACAAGCCATCCTCAAGATTCCCCCCAAGTCTGCCTCAGCCCCAGACCAGTCCCCTCAACCACAACGCCGAACCCTCCGCATTCACGACAAAGAAATTGTCGGCTACGAACTCCTCGTCGAGGGCCTGACCGCCGAAGAATCCATCACCCTCCAAGAACACGGCCTCGGCGGAAAACGCCACATGGGCTGTGGAGTGTTTACGCCGGTGAGGAGCTAATCATGGACAAACTGCTGGCAAAATCTCCGAAGACACGTAGTGACGGCACCCCGAAAGAGGTAACGCTTCTGGAGCACACGCGCGATGTCGTTGATGCAGCGAATGCGTTGTTCGGAATCGAGCATCCGACGCGATTGGGCAAGCGTTGGTTGGAGTTCTTCAAGATTCCGGATGAGTGGGCCACATTCCACAGGAACTTAATCGCTGCCTGTGCCTTGCACGACTGGGGCAAGGCCAATGACACGTTTCAGAATGCGCTCTATAGGAGGGGCGAGCAGGCAATTCGACATGAACATCTCAGCGCGTTGCTGATGGCATTGCCAGAGGTTCAACAATGGCTCATCTCTGGTGGGTTCTATCTGCCTCTCGTTCTCTCAGCCGTATTGACGCACCACTTGAAGGCGAGCGACAAAAAGGATGGATTCGCGACACAAACTGGAGGTCCGGTCTTCCGACTGGTTGATTTCGGGGACGGGTTTCAGAAACTGCTGAACTACACATCTGATACTCTCAGATTGCCTTCTCTCAATGCCTCGCTGTTTCCGACTCGTTGGGAATTCGGCAGATCACCCACGGATGTCCGCGCTCATCGTACCCGAGTTCAGGATCAAATCCTTGAGCCGTTTCGAAAAGCGATCAAGCAGGACAACACGCGACTTCGGCTGTTGATGGCGGTTCGATCCGCTCTCATCGCGTCCGACTCGGCAGGTTCCGGCCTCGTTCGGGAGAATCATACTATTGCCGAATGGATCAGCTGCAACGTCACCAATCGGAACCCGCTAACTCACCAAGAAGTCACTCGTGACATCATCGACAAGCGTGTCAAGCAGATGCGAAATGCTGAAAAGTGGAAGGACTTGGGCGATGGACGAAGTGGATTCACCGACTTCCAATTGGCGTGCGACACACTCCCCGATCGAGCACTCTTGCTGGCCCCGTGTGGCAGTGGAAAGACGCTCGCCGCTTGGCGCTGGATTGCCGCCCGATTGAAAGAAAGGCCCGCCGGTCATGCTCTGTTCCTCTATCCCACTCGGGCCACCGCTCGCGAGGGGTTCAAGGATTACGTCTCATGGGCTCCGGAATCCGATGCCGCTCTGATGCACGGGACCAGCGGATTTGACCTCGAGGGGATGTTCCAGAATCCGGACATGAGCGACGATCGCGATGGCCGAAACTACGTGGCGGAGCGGCGGCTCTTCTCATTGGGCTACTGGTCCAAGCGGGCTTTCTCGGCCACGGTCGACCAGTTTCTGGCGTTCATGCAATACGGATATGGCCCGATGTGCATGTTGCCGGTGCTGGTGGACTCTGTGATCGTCATTGACGAGGTCCACAGTTTCGACTGCAACATGTTCAGCGCACTCAAGGACTTCTTGAAGAACTTTGATGTTCCCGTGTTGTGCATGACTGCGACTCTCCCTCGAGATAGGCTCAATCAACTGGTCGAAGAATGCGGCCTCTCAGCTCCCCAGAAATGGCCCGAGGATCTCCAAAAGGTCGCCGAACTCCCACGGTATCGATTGCGGATAGTCGCTAACCGCACGGAAGCAGAGGATCGAGTCCGCCAAGCGCTCGCCAGTGGAAAACGAGTGCTGTGGGTCGTGAATCAGGTGAAACGTGCCCACGCGATTCTCCGGTCCTTCCTACCCAACTTTGATCCCGACACAAAACAGACCGACCTCCGCACGTCCGATGGAGTGCCTGTCATCTGTTACCACAGTCGCTTCAGATTGAGTGATCGTGTCGACAGGCACGCGGACACGATGAACTATCTGAAAGTGGACGGGATGTCAGCTGCTCTGGGTGTCACGACCCAGGTCTGTGAGATGAGCTTGGACATTGATGTGGATCTCTTGGTCACCGAGGAGTGCCCAGTCACGTCTCTCATTCAGCGGATGGGGCGCTGCAATCGCCAGACGGATGCCCGAGCATTGGACGACTCGGGTGAGGTGCTCGTGTATCCGCCGGATGACGGGAACCTCCCGTATGAGCCGAATGACCTGGCCGGACTGAAGGACTTCCTCGCGCTGGTGAACGGCCAGGATCTGAATCAGGCTGACTTGGACACCAACCTGCGGCGTGTCCCGTGTCCGAATCCGCTGGGAGATGCGTTGTCGCGTTTTCTGGAGAGTGGTCCGTACGCCGTCGGACCGAAGGACGACGATGGCGAGGGGTTCCGCGAGGGGAACGATTTCAATCGGCAATGCGTGTTGCTGAATGACATCGATTCATTCAAAGCCACCAGCCGGGACCAGCAACCAGGATTCATCTTGCCGGTTCCGAACGGCAAGGTGCTGAAGCGGGAACAGGCCGTGGATGCCTACGACGGACTCCCCAGCTATCTCGGCGTGGCTCCCGACGCAAACTATCACCCGGCGGTGGGCTTCTGTGATTTTCCATTGACGGATTGGAGTGCAGTGTAATGGCCAAGACAAAGACCAGCAACAAAGTCGATCAAACAGCGGCGGTTTCTCAGGAGCCGCAATCGGTCACGATCGCGTATGACCTGTTCGACCTGCCCACCGCCCAGCACAAGGCCGGGCTGGCCGGGCTGTTGTTGCAGATCGACTCGATGAATAACAGGACGAAGCAGCAGAACGACCTGACGAAGCTGCCTCCCAGCTATGAATGGGATCCACAACACCCAAGTACCAAGGTGCGAGTCACTTTCACGCAGGAGAATGTGGTCTCGCTGTTTGATGACCTGTACGACGCGGATATCGTCCCTACGTGGTTCCCGCAGAAGAAGCCCAAAGAACATTTACTGGACCAACGGATTCGTGAAGCTGGTACCAGCAAAATCAAGGAGTACCTGTATGACACTATCCGACCAAGTCTTCGCACTTTGCGACAACACTCAGCTGGACCAAGCGCCGAAGCATTGGTCCGGCTTTGGCAAGACATGATATGGGGGGTACCACGCGGAGTGAACACGAATCGCATCCCGTTTGAGGTTGTAGCAGGTTGGGACAGAAAGCGGCCAATGGATCAGCGTCGGGTGCAGAAAGGGCACTGCCCAGAAGCTATCCGCGTGTGGAATGCGATCCGCCAAGTGAACTGCAAAAAAGTAGCACTCAAAGGACACCTGTGGCTCGGGGCACAAGAAACGACTGCTGAACGTTTGGAGTTCCTGTCTAGCGAAGTGCAATCTCTTCTGTTGCATTTCTGGCATCTCGCCACTCTTGTTTTCGTGCCACAGACGTTCAAAGTGAAGCAAAGATCGGGACGTATTGAAGTCAAACGAGCCTACGATGGCTTTGCACTTGCGATGCCTGACATTCTCGACCTTCCTGATTACTGCGATCGATTTCGAATGACCATTGCCGACTTGGCGACTCAGCCATGTCCAAAATATGGTCGTCCGCAGACTCACATTGTAGAGCTACCAGCGCAAGGTGCCATGTCCCTCATCGATCATGAACGACAAGCGGCCTTGGTAAAGCAGATAGCGTCGGGACAGGGATTCAGATACTCGATTGCAGGAGTCGACTACGCACATTATCGCACGAGTAAGAATGGGCCAAAGCTGGTCGGGTCTGGGCGACTTACCGTTGCCCCAGACCTCGCAGAGAGATATGCGGATGTCATCGGAAGCCAATTCAAGAACGCCTATTTTCGCCGCGGACTACTACTCGCACTGCTCAACAATGTTCCCTGGTTTAGGCCGTTCGGCAAACTGTTTGCTGAATTGCCCGCCCCACTGTTTGTCTATTCCGACAAGTCGCCAGAACGTTGGTGGTTCTGGGCCGATGCACGGAAGAGACTCTTTCAGGAGTCCCAAAGGATGCCCAACGACCCACCCCCGGAAGAAGATGTGCGATTGGCCAATGCCATCAACGGCTTCATCCGTCAATACCTTGATGAGCGTCTGAAGTCGGAGAACTCCGACTGGGATTATCGTGTGTTTCGGAAGAACAAACACACCGATCCCAATGCCGCGGAAGCTCGTCGCAAACTCGCTGAAAGACTGTTCTTGGAGTTCAGGTCACGAAACCATCAAGCGTTCGCCTCGCATTTCAGTGGCACGTTCTTCCGTGTGCCTCAATTCCTTGGACGCGACTTCGGGGCAATCGCCGCCGATCTGATGTCAAGAACTGATGATGTCAAAACGCTCACTTTGATGGCCCTCTCTTCGAACTCTTGGTCCCCCACTCCTAAGAAGGAAAACGCACAATGAACCTGTTCGCCACCGTTCTCACGTACCCCGCTCCCTCCGCCAACTATCGCGGCGAGAGCGAACTGAACCGCACCGTCATCCAGAAGGTGACCGATGGTCGATTCGACTATCCGATCATCTCTCCCGAAGCCATGCGGAATGCCCTCCGCGAAATCCTCGCTGGCTACGGACTCCCCAGCAATCGCTCGCGACTGCATGATGAGGAACAGCTCGCTGTGAAATTTCAAGACTATCCAGATCCTGGCAAGTACGCCGACGATTTCTTCTTCGGCTACTTGGTGGCCGCTGGAAAGACTGATCGTACAGATATCAAAAAACTCCTCGTCGAAAAACGTGGCAAAGACGCATCGGAGGCATTTCAGTTCAAGCGAGATTCGGTCCTCCGTATGAATCTGGCCAAGGCCCTCGAACCGTATCGGCACAACGCGGTGTTCACTCAGTCGCCGCTCGACGCCACGGACAAAGCGGTCAAGAAGCACTCGAACTCACCTTCATCCGCACTTCTCCACCGCGAGACCGCTGTCACCCCTTTCCAGTACCCCTTCGCCCTCAACCTCAACGATTGCAACGCGAAGCCGGAGTGGTCCAAGGCTCTGCTCAAGGCGATCGGCGAACTCAACGACGTGGCCGGAAACCATGCTCGCAGCTACTACGAAATGGCACCCGCCAGCATCGTCATTCGCCTCACCGAATCACTCGTTGCCGGGTATGGCACCTACGGATTCCAGAAGGAGAAGAAACGCGAAGAGTACGACTTCCCCGAGGTGATCGACGGCATCCTGCATGATCCTCAGCCAGATTACCCCGGAAGCGAGTTCTACATCGGTGGTCGCATCATCAAAGAAATGTCCGCCGACAAGCTCAAGCAACTGACCCAGCGCGGCGTCACCGTCGATCGCGATCCCCGTCGCTTGCTCGAAACTGTCTCCCACAAGGCTCTCTCCAAGGAGGCAAAATGATCTGCCTCTACATCCAGGCCCCCTTCGCAGCCTGTCGGACTTTCACGGCAGGCTGGTATCGACCGACGGCGGGTTTCCTCACCCCGTCCGCCGCTTACGGGCTCCTGCTCAACATCGCCGGGATCGAAAGTCGGCTTCGCGAAGAGGACGCAGCTCACGACGGATCAGCACCAGCCAGCCTGATTCGACCGGGCTTGCCATCTGTCGAGATCGCGATCGGAGTCCCCACCATCGAGGTGTGTGGCTCCGCTCGAGGTCAACCCGTACCAGCTGAAGACCAGTACCCGCGAGTGCAGTCGATGTACCAGCAACTGCACAACTACCCGGTGGGCACATCTGGAAAGGAACGAGCCGAGTCATGTCGGGGAAACAAATACAACATCACCCCCGTGCGACGCGAGTTCCTGTCCAGTGTTCGAGCCATCGTTGCACTACGCGGCGATCCTGACTTCGAAGACCGCATTCTTCGCGGGCTGCGGGGCGAGTTCAACGCCGGTCGGTATGGGATTCCCTATCTGGGCGACAATGCGTTCTTACTCGATCGAATCGACGTGGTCGTTGAGCCAGTGGCCGTCCATTGGTTTGAACAGCAGACCTCCGACTCGTCTGGGATTCGCGATCACGCCACACGGATGACGATTCAAATCGATCGAGCCGACCTGTCCCGCACGCGAACGGCACTGTTTGCGCCCGGAGATGAAGCCTCGTCGGAGGCCCCATCGGAGGCGGCGTGGGTCACGATCAATACCGTCTCACCACCACCAGCTGCCGTTCCATCGAAACCGACAAAGACCCGCAAACCCCAGGAGAACGGATCATGATTGCCTCCCCAGAGAATGTTTCGACTGAACAGTCTGAACCGGTCGAACCTTTGCGAGTCATCGCCCTCCATGACCTGCTGTATTGCGAGCGGCTCTTTTTCCTGACTGAGGTCGAGGGGATTCAATGCCCCAACACTCTCATCTACGCCGGGCGGCGCCTCCACACCGAACGCTTCCCGGCCGACGACGAAACGCCCGAGATGCGGTCGTTTGAAGTCGGCAGCGAAGCGTGGGGGCTGATCGGCAAGGTCGATGCCGTGCGCCGCCGGGACGGGGCCTGGGTGGCGTATGAGCATAAGCGCGGACGCTGTCGCCGAGGTGCAGACGACTCCGTCGAAGCCTGGCCCAGTGATCGCATTCAGGCCATCGCCTATGCCGTCCTCATCGAGGAGGAACTCGGCGAACCGGTGACCGAAGCCCGCGTGCGTTACCACGCCGACAACGTCACCGCCATGCTCCCCGTCGACCAATCCGCCCGGGACGATCTCCGCCGAGCCATCGAACGCGCCCGAGAGCTTCGTCAAACCACCGCTCGACCGCCGGTTCATCCGAATGAGAAAGTCTGCATTCGCTGCTCGCTCGCGCCGGTCTGCCTCCCCGAGGAAGAACGCTTGCTCTCGCTCGATGTCCCGGTCCCCGATGCGCAGGACGAGACCACCGATCCGAACTCATCACCGCCGCGCCTCTTCCCCTCCCACCGCGAACGACACACGCTGCACGTCACTGCTCATAAAGCCTACGTCTCCCGCAGCAGCGAAAGCCTCGTCGTCAAAACCGATGACGGCGACCAGCGCGTCCCCATCGAACAGATCGATGCCCTCGTCATCCACGGCTACGGGCAAGTCACGACCCAGGCCATCCAGCTCTGTAACTCCCGCCAAGTCGCCGTGCAGTGGTTCACTGCGGGCGGACGCTTCTCCGGCGGACTGTCCGCTTCGTCGGGGCGAGTCCAGCAACGGATTCGCCAGTACCAGGCCCTCACCCAACCCGCGATTCGCCTGGAACTCACCCGTCGCACCGTCCAAGCCAAGGTCGAATCCCAGCTGCGCTACCTGCTGCGGGGAACTCGCGGAGCGGGCGAGACTCGCGATCAGGTTCAACCCGGCCTCGAACGCATGCGCGAGGCCCTGTCCAAGATCCCCCTGGCTGAATCGATCGACACGCTGCGGGGATTGGAGGGCATATCGGCGAAGGTCTACTTCGAAGCCTTGCCGACCCTGCTGATCGACAGCCTGCCCGAGTCTCTTCGCCCCAATGGACGAACCAAGCACCCACCCCGCGATCGCTTCAACTGCCTGCTCAGCTTCGGCTACAGCCAGCTCTTTGCCCTGGTCCATCGGACGCTGCTCGAGGTCGGACTGGAGCCCGCGTTCGGATACTTCCATCAGCCTCGGACCTCCTCGCCGCCGCTCGTGTCGGATGTGATGGAAATCTTTCGCGTGGCACTGGTCGACATGTCGGTGATCGCCAGCCTGAACCGTAACCAGTGGGATCCCGAAGCCGATTTCGCGATCACGGGGCATTCGGTCTGGCTGAGCGATCAAGGTCGCAAGAAAGCCATCACACTCTTTGAGCAACGCCTGTGCGAATCCTACAAGCACCCCTACACCGGGCAGTCTCTCGCGTACTCTCGCATGGTCGAACTGGAAGTCCGGCTCCTCGAAAAGGAATGGTCCGGAGCCCCCGGACTCTTCGCCCAGCTGCGGATGAGATGACCAGTCTCATCCGAATTGCACCGCCCACCATCC
>JAYTCW010000522.1:0-23136 GCA_043736295.1 Planctomycetota bacterium
CGAAGCCTACAAAAAACGCCCCAAACACAACCACTTCAAAACCCGAAAACCCCCTCGCGATCCCCCAGAGGCAAATGTAAAGTAAGTGCCATTGGGCTGCCGCCTGCCGCTCTCAGAGTGGAGCGACGGGTTCAAAGGGTTCTCGCCCGGTGAGATGTTGTTTCTGGGAGCTTCTGGCACGCAACGGGGCGAGGAGGATTGGGAGATCACCTTCAAGTTCGCCGCCCGGCGCACACAGGTGGCCTCAAAAGCGGGCGGGCCTGTGCTTCCTCACAGGCCCGCTTTTTGAAAAAGGCATCGGCGACAAGCGTTGGCGGTGGGGATCAGCCACCGCCCGAGTCGTGTCTCAAGTGACTCCGCTCGCCGCCATGCCTCAATAAAAACGGATCGTCCGTGACCCCGATCGAGTGAACGACCGCCTCCCCCTCCCGCTGGGGAACATGAATTGTCTGTCACTCGCTTCTGGGTGTGAGTGAACGCACCGCCTCGACCGGCAGCGCCGCGCGAAAACCGACGCCCCAATCTCGGAGGGTCGGTTCTTGGACATCGCGAAACGAGGCGCGACAATTGGTCAGATAGCCGCTCCAACTCCCGCCCCGAACCACCCTGAAGGAGGACTCGGCAAATACGGCACAAGGGTTTCTGGCATCCACTCCTTGGAACCGACTGTAGTAGGTCCGATCCCAAGTATCCTGAACCCACTCAAAGACACTTCCGTGGGTCTCGGAGAGGCCCCAGGGATTGGCCTTTAGCTCACCGACCGGATGTGTGCGATTTCCCGAATTCTCGAAGTACCAGCATATGCGCTTTAAGTCTTCCTCACTCTCACCACTCCAGAACCGGGTTGTGGTCCCCGCTCGACAGGCAAATTCCCATTCCGCTTCGGTCGGGAGGCGGTAGCCGGTTCCATCGAGCGAAGTCTCCGTCACGCTGGCCTCGAAGTCGAATGGCTTAAACTTCTCGTGCTGGCTTAACTTGGTCAAGAATTCCGCCGCATCATTCCAACTCACCATTTCCACCGGATGATTGGCCGTCTCGATCCCGGAAACTGCGTCTTTTCCCGCCCCCAGCGGACCGAAGTGAGAGGGATTCGAGCCCATCACTTTTTCATATTCGGCCTGCGTGACTTCATTCACGGCCACATAGATCGGCTGCGTCAGGATCACCCTGTGCTGAGGGGCTGCGCTCTGGATGTTCTCCAGCCAGTATGGGTTGTCAACGGCAATCTTGAGGGCCTCTTCGATCTCCTCCTGCGGGCTGCCCATGAGGAATTCGCCGGGCGGGATGAGGCAAAACTTCATGCCGATGCTGTTGGTGTACTCAATCTTGACATTGAGGTACTTGGCCCACGCCGCCTGATGTTCCAGGGCTTTCTCGGCGGTGAACGGCGCAATCGCGGGCGGAGGGGCATCGTCAGGCCAGCCATGCCAGCCGGTCTGGGCGAGCGAGGGGCGTGAGCCCTCCGAGTGTGTTGGGTCGGCGGAATCTGGTGGGGCTGACGCCGTCCCGCTCGCTGCCGGCTTCACGGGAACAGGTGTCCCCGGATCGCGGTTCAAGATGAACCAGACCATCGGCAGGCAGGCCAGAATCACCAGCAGAGAGGCGATCATCTTGCCAACCGTCAACCCCTTGGCAAAGGAGGAAGCGAGCGGGGGGCCGGAGCCCCCTGGGGTGTTCAATGCGGGCCGTGATGAACCCCCAGAGGGCTTTCGCCCTCCGCTCGTCCCCCTCAGGAAGGTCGTCACCTGACCGGTCTGTTGCCACTCCGTCTGGCACTGTGCCAACAATTCCGCGACCTCGGTGGCCGATTGGAACCGCTGGTTGCGATCCTTCTCCATCAGCTTGCTGATAATCGAGACAAGCCAGTCGGGTGTTTCGGGAATAAGATCCTGGATCGGTCGTGGTGTGTCATCCACCACGCGTTTGAGAACCGCGATCGTCGTCGGGCCTCGAAACGGCGGGTGCCCGGTCGCCAGGTCGAACATCACGCTCCCCAGACTGAACAGATCGGAACGCTGATCCAGGGTATCTCCGAGGGCCTGTTCCGGGGACATATAGAGCGGCGTCCCCAGAATCAGCCCCGACTGCGTCATGTCCGTCTCATCCACCGATCGAACGAGTCCAAAGTCGGTGAGTTTGACCTTCTGCGGGTCTCTCTGCTCCAGCATGATATTGCCCGGCTTTACATCGCGATGAACCAGCGATAATGCATGGGCCGCTGCCAGACCACTCGCGATCTGGCGACCGATGATGACTACCTGCAGGACATCCAGTGGACCCTGTTCGCGTTGTCTCTGCTGCAGCGTCTGGCCCTCGATGTACTCCATGACCAGATACGGGATCGGCTGCTCCTCGACGGCGTGGACCTGGACCACGTTCGGGTGCCGGATCGCAGCTGCGGCGCGAGCTTCGCGGAGGAATCTTTTTCGCGGGGGCGAATTGGAAGCCATCTGGACGTTCATGGTCTTGATGGCGACATGCCGATGGAGCTTCTCGTCGAATGCCAGAAAGACGACGCCTAAGGCCCCTTGACCGAGGATCTTGAGAATCTCGTAATGCCCAAGCGAGCCGAGCGATCCGGGCTTTGTCGAGGCTTGCAGAAAGCTGAAGTCGGGTGGGGAAAGGGGTTCCTCCGCGAGATGAGTCGGATGCTTGAGGGGCGTCTCTGTGCTTCCCGCTTCGAGCGGCCCCTGTAGCTGCTGAACGGCGGGAACCTGCAGAAACGGGCTGTTTTCGAAGTACGACGCGAGCAGCCGATCGACTCGGAGTCGCACGCTGGAATCCTCCGCGCAGGCCTGCGCGAGAAACACCTCACGCGGGGCCGCGTCGGAGAATTCCAGAGCATCTTCGAAGATCTGTCGTTCAGTCATCTGATTCGACGATTCGAGTCGTGGGACAGGGGGAAGGGGCGTTCAAGGGCGCGACCAGCAGGGGCAGATTTCATCATCACCCAAGACATGGTTCAAGGGAAAGTGAAGGCTGATGGACTCACTGGAACTCGGCGGGTCGAGAATCTGGTCCGCGACCGAGATATCAAGAACGTGACTCTTCGCGGAGTGAGTCTCCAGGAGTTGCTCGATCCGCTCCTTGAGCGCCTGGTCGGCCCCACACGAGTGTACGAGAAACAGCTCCCGACGAAACGGGTCCTCAAATTGCAGGGCTTCCTCGAAAATCTGACGTTCATTCATCGCAACTCGACTTCCAGACCTGGGGGTGAATACGGGGGCAGATCCCCCCTTAGATATTCATGCGAAGTGGAAGACGGATTCGCGCCAACTATTTCCCAGTTTTCTCATCAGAACATCAATCTCGGTACTGCATCTCCTCCCGCAGCCAGACCCGCGCGTAAGCCCACAGCCGATCCGCCGAGCGCGGAGGGATCTTCAACGCGATTGCCACGTCCGACATCGGCAGCCCGGCAAAGTACCGAAGTTGAACCAGAGCCACGGCTTGCGGCTCGATCGCTGCCAGCTTATTCAGGGCGTTGTCCAGCTCCAGCAGATCCTCTCGGAGCTCCGGGGCCATGACCTCATCGAGATCAATCTCCTGCCGCGCTCGGTCACCCCCCCGCTTCACCTGAACGCGGCGGCGTGCGGAATCGACCAGAATCCGCCGCATCGACTCGGCAGCCGCTGCGAAAAAATGCCCTCGGTTCTCCCAATCGCGAGATTCCCTAGTCGGACCGACCAAACGCATCCAAGCTTCATGGACAAGGGCGGTCGCCTGCAAGCTGTGGGCCGCGGGCTCGTGATTCAGTTTGGCCCGAGCCATCTGCCGCAACTCGTCATAAACCAGCGGCAACAACTCCGCGTGGGCCGCTGCGTCCCCGCGTTTGAGTCGCTCAAGAATCTGGGAAACGTCTGACATTGCGGCGTGTTCTTGACGACAGGAAGTTAGAGGGTGCCAACTTGACATCCATTGCTCTCCATTCAAATCAACTTTCAAGCATTAATATAATATGATGAGGAACGCCCTGCAATACAATTATTTCGCGAAGCCTCATCTCGGGATTCCACAGATTAGATTTCGTCTTACTCATGTTGAATGACTCCTCTTTAGTTCGCGGTGAGCAGCAGGTGTTCCACCATCGGTCCCAGGGCCAGTGCCGGAAAGAAGCTCAAGGCTCCGACGACAATCACCACGGAGACCAGCATCCCCACGAACAGCGGGGTGTGAGTGGGCAGGGTGCCCGCACCGACCGGTACTTTCTTCTTCGCCGCGAGTGAACCCGCAATCGCCAGGACTGGCAGAATGACCCAGAACCGACCGACGAACATCGCCAGTCCCAAGAGCCCGTTGTAGAACGGGTTGTTCGCGCCCAGTCCGGCAAACGCGCTTCCGTTGTTGTTCGATGCCGATGACAAGGCATATAGCACCTCACTGAATCCGTGTGGTCCGGGATTATGGATCGTGGCCTGTCCCGACTCGGTGAGCACGGCGACGGCTGTTCCCACCAGCACCATGGCACACGGCAACAGAATCGCGAGCGCAGCCATCTTCATCTCGAAGGCTCCGATCTTCTTCCCGAGGTACTCCGGTGTGCGTCCCACCATCAATCCGGCAATGAACACCGCGACGATGGCGTGCATCAGCATGCCGTACAGGCCAGAGCCTGCCCCCCCGCCAATCACCTCACCCAACTGCATCAGCCACAGCAGGATGAGCCCTCCCAGCGGAGTGAAGGAGTCGTGCATCGAATTGACAGATCCGTTGGAAGCTGCCGTCGTCGTCGCCGCCCAGATGCCGGAGTTGGCGATGCCGAAGCGGACTTCTTTGCCTTCCATGTTGCCGCCAGAATGCGTAACGCTCGCCTGCTGATCGACCCCGATTCTCGCGAACTCAGGATTCCCAGCTTGTTCGGCGGCAACCACTCCAAACACCAGCGGAACGAACACGACCGACATGGCTGCCAGAACCGCCCAACCTTGTCGACGATCACCAATCAATTCCCCAAACGTGTAACACAGTGAGGCGGGGATTAGCAGGATCGACAGCACTTGCAGGAAGTTCGACAGCGGAGTCGGGTTCTCCAGCGGATGTGCCGAGTTCACGTTGAAGAACCCGCCACCGTTGGTCCCGAGTTGCTTGATGGCCACCTGCGACGCAGCGGGGCCGACGGCGATCTTTTGAGTGGTCACGCTCTTTCCATCGGCGTCCACCGTCGGCTCCAGAAGTGTGACCTCCTGATACGGCTGTAATGTCTGTACGACTCCCTGCGAGACCAGCGCCACCGCCAGCAGGAACGACAACGGGAGCAGAACGTAGAGCGTGCCGCGCACCAGATCGACCCAGAAGTTGCCAATCGTCTCCGTCGTGTGTCGCGTGAAGCCTCGTATCAGCGCGACCAACACGGCCATACCGACCGCTGCGGACACGAAGTTCTGCACGGTGAGCACGAGCATCTGCGTCAGATAACTCATGGTGGTCTCGCCGCCGTAGCCCTGCCAGTTCGTGTTCGTCATGAAGCTGACCGCCGTGTTGAACGACGAATCGGGCGACACGGAGGACAACCCCTCGGGATTCAGAGGCAACATCCCTTGCACGCGTTGCAGCGCGTAAGTCGCCAGGAAACTCACCAGACTGAAGGCCAGCGTCGCCATCGCGTACTGCCGCCATGTCATCTCGGCCTGCGGGTCAATGCCGCTCATCCGATACAGTAGGCGTTCCAGCGGCCCCAGAATGCGTTGGGTAATGCGTGTCCGGCCCTCGTAGACCCGAGCCATGAACAAGCCCAATGGCTTCACGCAAGCCAGCATCACCCCCAGGTACAGAATAATTTGAATCAGGTTGTTCATAGTCATGAGAACTTCTCCGGGATAAAGAGTGCAGCTGTCAGGTACACGACCAGCCCAGCTGCGATCAAGATCGCCAGAATCATTGTCCAGTCCATGTTCATTCCTCCACACGCAGGTTGCCGAATAGGCTGACCAGCCCACAACAACCCCCGAAAAAGGCAAGTCCCGCCAAAATCCACACGATGTCCATTGCTGGTTCTTTCTCGTGTGTCCTGGTGAATGCACCCGAAATGACAACTCGCACAGACCGCTGAATGCAATTCACACGCCATGGAAGTGGAGCCTCAGAGATGGGCGTCTGCGAGGGTTGAGGGTTGAGGGTTGAGGGTTGAGGGTTGAGGGTTGAGCGGTCAACTGATTCCGGGAAAACCGGCGAGGCGTTCGATTCCGCACTCCTCACATCAATTCCGCACATCCCCTACAGGCAACGCCGCGAAGGTTATTTCGCGGATCACATCGACAAGGCAGCCAACATGTTTCCGGCCCCCTCTCCCCCACGGTGGAGTCCACTCTGAAAGCGGCATCGAATGCGGGGGAGAGGGGGCAGAACCCTGGAAAACGCCTCGCGGGAACCCTTCACGGCGTTGCCCCATGGGGGTTAGATGTACTTTCATTCCTTCGCTGTTCGAAGCCGCCCCTCGAACCACGGAGCCACCTTCTCCTCCCAGAGGGCGGCCTGCTGTCGCAGACCCGGTCCGCTGAAGTGGACGCCCTGGCCGAGTGGCTTCGCGCCACTCGGCCTTGAGGGAATCGGAGTCCGGTCCGGCGAGGGCCAAGCTGTCCATGGTGAGCGATGCTTGAGCCTCGCGAATCTCCGGCGAAGCTTCATCGCCCGGCACAGGATCGCCAACCTGTGCCACACTGCGGAGGCTCGATGCAAGAACCACAGCCAGCGGCAGACCTCAGTCAGTCGAGGATGGGCGATCGATGACCCGAGTCGCCGATGAGCATAGCGCGGTGTCTTGGGAGGGGCCGCCCCAGTTGGCCCGCTCTGGGGCCGACCGGTATGCCCACGGCAATGGGAGGTTCGCCCAGCGAGAGCACGTTACAAGAACCTCCTACGGCCAAGCCACCCCGGTAGATGCCAAAGTGAATCAGCCGGGGCTACGCGGCTGAAACGCCAGAAACACGAAGAGCACGGAAAGTGCCAAGAGAAAGCCACCAGCCAGTTGAATCTGCCAGGCCCGTCCCGGCCCCATTTTCTGGTACATGCGCAGGACTGCGGAGGGCGCCACAAATCGTACCAGTGCCTTCGAAATGTGAACCCAGCCGATCAGTGTCAGAAGACCTTCAGGACCGGTCCAAACGTTGTGGAACGAAACGATCAAGGCCCCGAAATTCAAGTACAGAAAACCCTCGGCAAATGGTCCCAGCCGACCGAAGCTGTGGAGCTTGGCGAAGTACTCCACCCAAACACTGCGTTGAAAGATGTGCGAGACCCCAATGACGAAGAAGTTCACGCCCACGAAAAGTTGAATTGCCCGTTCCATTCGAACTCCTGCTTTCGCGAGATTGCGGGGTTGCACTGTCCGTCAAACCGACAGCACCTCACTGTACCGGGGGCAGGCACAGAGTTGATGTCATTTTGCTTGAGCGTCATAATAATAGCTATGAAGAAGAAGTCCGTGTCACAACCACACGACACACTTGCTTCGTGGGATCACGAGGACAAGGGTGAGTTTCGTCGGTGGCTTCAAGAATCTGGCGATTTTCAGCCACGAGCGTCCAGCGATGTTTGTTCGAGACTGAAGCGGCTCTCCACTCTGTACAACATCCTGTTACTGAAGAGTGACGACGACATTGACTGCTAGTTTTCGTCGCGAACAGTGATCGGCGACGACACCAGAATCGACGTGCGGTCGCAAATGAAGCGAGCCGCGAAACTCTACCTGCAGTTTCGCGAGTCGAAACCTCGGAGGAAATCACGATGACGACCTTCGTCGACCTGTTCTGTGGAGCTGGTGGACTGAGCCTGGGGTTGCAAAACGCTGGTTGGACCCCGTTGTTGGCGGTTGACTGTTGGTCAGATGCCATTCATACGTATCGGAATAATTTCACAGGTCACTCTGTCGTGGAGGAAGACTTGAGCCTGTTGACTGAACCGAAGCTCCGTGAGTACGTCAATGGATCACCGGATTGGGTCGTCGGTGGCCCCCCTTGTCAAGGGTTTTCAACCGTAGGGAAGAGAGAACGCGACGATTCCCGTAATCAGCTTGTCCGACAATTCGCTCGCATCGTTAGCGTATTAGAACCACGGGGGATTCTTGTCGAAAATGTCGTTGGTCTGCGAGACATGGATTTTGTCACGTCGGTGAGCAAGCTGTTTGAGGACATGGGCTACCACATGACATCCGTGGTCGTTCGTTCCGCAGATTACGGTGTCCCGCAACTTCGCCATCGCTTGTTTTTTGTGGGTCGTCGACTATCCGGACAGTTTGTACCGCCTAGACCGTCGCATCGACCTGACGGTTACGTGTCCGTGTGGGATGCCATCAGTGATCTTCCAGAACTCCTTCCAGGAGAGGAATCCGCGAACTACGCGTCCCGACCGATGACGGCCTATCAGCGACGTATTCGCCAAGGCTCTTCGTATCTGCAGGGCCACGTCGCGAGCAATCATCCTGACCATCTCGTCAAAGCGATATCGTTCATCCCTGATGGAGGAAACCGGCAGCATATTCCAACGGAATATCAGCCCGCGAGCGGATTTCACAACAGTTATTCACGGCTGCACAGCGGCTCGCCAGCTGTGGCTGTCACTCAGAATATGGGGAAGCCAAGTGGTACTCGGTGTATTCACCCATTTCAGAATCGTGGGCTGACAGCAAGGGAAGGTGCTCGGCTTCAAGGTTTTCCAGACGCATTCCACTTCTCTTGTGGTGTGACAAGCCAGCGTCTGCAAATTGCGAACGCCGTCAGTCCGATTTTGGCTGAGGTGATGGGCAAAGCACTTGTTGACAAGCGATCATGGCGAGTCGATGAAAAGCCTCGCCCCAAGCAGGGCAGTTTCGCCTTTTGCTGATGTCGGGTAAACTATCCGGGTCTGCTTCATCGACGTGACAATGATCCAGTCACACTCTAGGTTAACGGCATAGCCGTATCCCTGTTCGACGGCGGATTTTTTCCGACCGGCAAACGGACGATCGAGCGGGTCGAGGGGGCCTTTGCCTTCCAGGGCCACAACCGATGTGAATCCATCGGGCCGGAAATGACCGAGGACCGCATCGGCAAACTTGCCGTCGACTTCGACGTGCCGTTCTCGCGAGAACGTGAAACGCTCCGCATCGTCGGCGGGTTCGGTATACCCGAGTACCGTGCCAAAGATGTCCATCAGAAAACGCGGGAGCAGCTCTTTCTCCTTGAACTTGTCCGCCCGCAGCGAGCGAATCATCTCGGCCCATTTGCCGACAGTGTTTCGAATCTCCCCGATGTGGTCCGGCCACGGAAACGCCACCAAATGGGGTCGCAGAGCATCCGGACGAAACAGCGGCTTCGCTTCAACAGGCATCGAGCGTCGGCTTTCTCACAAGAACCATCCCCCGCCGGTCGAACCCTGGACCCGGCGAACGCCAGATACTGCACGGTGAGGACGGGTTGAGTCTAGCGGGGGAGGGATTCAGGACGCCTGGGAGCGAACCATCCGCACGGCTGCGGCGGCCGATGCCTCCATTCACAGTGCCGATCCGATAAAGTGCATTCATGACCCCCTACGAACAGAACCGTGTTGCCTGGAACTCGCTGGCCAACCAGAGCAGTCCGTTCGCCAAAGTCGCCACCGACGAAGAGTGCGCCCAACCGCTGGTGCAACTCGACAGCCGAGGTTGGCTGCCCGGGAGTGTGCGCGGGTTGAAGGTGCTGTGCCTGGCGGCGGGTGGCGGCTGGCAGTCGATCCTCTATGCAGCTGCCGGGGCCGAGGTGACGGTAGTCGATCTGAGTCCGGCGATGTTGCGACTCGATGCTCGCGAGGCGGAGAAACGCGGTTACACACTCAAGCTAATCGAAGGGTCAATGGACGATCTGACCCCACTCGACGCGGCGAGTTTCGACATCGTGCATCAGCCGGTGAGTACGTGCTACATCCCGCGCATCGAGACGGTGTTCTCGCAAATCGCCCGCGTGCTGAAAGATCGAGGGCTATACATCAGCCAGCATAAGACGCCGACCTGCCTGCAAGTGGTCGACCACGATTCGCAGCATCGCTATCTGCTGGGGGTCAACTACTACATCGGCGATGATCCCCTGCCGGAGGTGGCCGACAACGCCTATCGCGAGACGGGGACGCGGGAGTACTTGCACCGGTGGGAGGAACTGGTGGGTGGGCTCTGCCGTGCGGGATTCGTGATTGAGGATCTCGTCGAGCCCAAGCGCGGGAACCCCGATGCCAGGCCGGGGCATTTCCGGCATCGCGGGATGTTCGTAGCCCCGTATGTGCGGATGAAGGCCAGACGCATTGCCGACCGGGAATCGATCTCCGGAGCCGGACCGACCATCTGGACGCCGGAACATCGGTAGAAGAAGTCGTTAGACTTCTTCTGGCAGTCCAGAGGTCAGTACAAGTTCCGTAAGAATTCTTACGAATTCTGCTACGGGACGCTCGCCCTTGTACTCGCGGCCACTCCCGCAACAATAGGAGGACTGCTTCGCACCTTGACCTCCCGACGAGCCCCCCATGGCGATCTTTGAAGAAAACATCCTGCTGCCAATCTCGCGCGAGGCGCTGTTTGATTTCCTGTCGCGTCCCGCCAATGTGGCCAGGATCAGTGACTCCAACCTCGGCCTCCACTTCACCGAGGCCCCAGAAGTCGTCACCACGGGCTCGCGTATCGTCATTGAAATGGTCGCCATGGGGCAGGTCCAAAAGGCCATTCACGAGATCTCGGTCTATGATCGCCCCGTGCGGATTGTCGAAGTTCAGCTGGAAGGGCCGATGAAGAGCTGGCGGCACGAGCATCTGTTTGAAGATGTGGACGGCCAGACGCGGATGATCGACCGGATCGAGTACACCAAACCAGGCGGGATCATTGGGCTGCTGCTGAGTGAGTCGCGAATCAACGACATGCTGGAGGAGAACTTCTTCCAGCGTGAGCAGAATCTCCGCCGACTAATCGAGCAAGGGAAACTGACATGAGTACTCCGCCTCGACTTCCCCGGTCGCCGTCCCGCCCTGCTGCGGGTGGCGACAGCTATGTCTGGCTCGGCGTCTTGTGGCTGATCGTCCTGGCGGGAGGGTTCCTGGGGTTGGTCGTGACGATGATGTCGGGGATCAACCTTCAGGTTCTGGCGGGGATTTTGGCGTTCCTGGGGCTCAATGTTCTAGGACATCTGCTTCTGGGCCGCTGGGTTGCCCGCCGGATTGCGGCCACAACACCTCTGGAAGAAGAGAAAGAGCAAGATGGGCGAGCCGGGCTGCGTCGCCCCGGCACGGCGGATTGATGTCCAGCCGCTCGCTGCCACCCTCCCGTAGCGAGCGGGGTGGCGTCCAGTCCCCTGTGTTCGGATGACGTTCAGCCACCACACTGCGGGCGATAGGGGTCCAAGCTGGGATCACTCTCACTTGGCAAACATGGCGTTCTTCCGGTCTCCGCGGCTGAGCAGGAAGGCCATCAAGTCGAGGAGTTCCTCGTCGTTCAGGGTGTTGAGCAACCCGGTCGGCATCATGGATGACTTCGCCGGGCCCATTAGCTCGATCGACTTGCGGTCGATCGTCTCCATCGCGTTCGGGTCGAGCATGTTCGTGTTGACCATCACCGTGTCCCCGTTCAGGTTCACGATGCGGCCCACCACGACCTTCCCTTCGTCGGTCACAATCTGCACAGCTGCGTATTGATCGCTGACGACCTTGTTCGGATCGAGGACCGATTCGAGGATGTCGCGAGCGCTAAACCGACCCGAGAGTCCGGTCAGGTCTGGCCCGACGGAGCCGCCCTCGTTACTGAACCGATGACAGCCGTAGCAGTTTGTCGCACTGAACAGAGTGCGGCCTCGATCGAAGTCGCGACCCTTCAGGCCACTGGCCAGCAGCGTCGCGGCCTCGTCCATCTTCCATTCTTTGACGAACGGACGGGGGATAGCCGACTTCGGCGACACCGCTTCGGGAGCGGGTGCGTTGATGACATCGGCCAGATTCACCTTGTCTTCCGCTGAGACATTGGCGAGCGCCGCGCCGCGCATCTCCTTCATGAAATCTCCGAAGTTCGCGCCGCCGTGGAAGCCGCGTGCCTTGTTAAACCAGTCGAGATAACTGCGCCGGGTTTCCAGTGTCCACCCGGTGGTCAGGAACCGCAGATGGCGCGCCTGGTCGATCTGCTCTTCCTGCGTCGGAGCAGCGGCCAATAGAGCCGTGCTCTTAGCGGCGGCACTCGGAGCTTGCAGGTAGACCATCAACTCAGTCAGCAAGCTATTCAGGTCTTTGTCCTTGGCGGGGTAAACCAAGTCAGCTGCCAGAATCATCGCTGTTCGAGTGTCCTCATCCGGCGGTCCGAGCCGGTAGAGAATGACATGGACCAGACGGACCATTTCGATCTGCTCTTCGGTCGACAGCTCGGCCCACTTGATCTTGGCCAGCTCGGTCAGAATCCGCATCTGCATCGGGTGCTGCGCCCCCACCGAAGCCGGGTAAACCGGGGGCGGAGTATCGAGGTCTGGCAGTACCGGCACGTACGACCGTTTGAACATCCGGGCGAGTGCGAGCAGCGCGGACAGAGCCTTGCGGGGGTTCTCTTCTTCGAGGGCGCGGGCCTGCCACTGCTCGACCGGTTGATGTTCCAGCACGGTGCGAGCAGCTGATCGCACGAAGCGGTCCTTGTCGCCCAGATGCTTCCAGGCAAGGTCGATGGCCTTGGGATCCTGCTTGCCATGGAAGACTTCCAGGCTCTGACGGACCGCCACTTCCGGGGTGACATTGGCTTTCACCGGTGCAGGCTCGGTCGGCTCCTTCCCCGCATAGGTCACGCGGTACAGGCCCGACTGGACTCGTCGTCCCCCAATGGCAAAGTAGAGCGCTCCATCGGGATGAACAATCACATCAGTCAGTGGGAGCGGAACACCCGTCACGAACTCTTCAAGGACGCCGGTGTAGCTGGCCCCCTGCGGCGCCATGTGAACCGCATACATCTTGCCGTAGCTCCAGTCATTGATGAACAGAGCGTTCTGATACTTGGCCGGAAACTTAGTGCCGTAGCCAAAACAAACTCCCGTCGGCGAGCCCGGACCCACGTCCACGACGGGTGGCAACGTCTCGGGATAGTAGACCGGCCACTTCGCGCTGCCGTTTCGCCAGCCCCAATCGGTGCCGCTGACAACGTGGCAAATACGAGTCGGGCGATACCACGGGCAGTTCATGTCCCATTCCATATCGGCGTCATACGTGAACAACTCGCCGTCGCGATTCACAGCTGCGTCGAACTGGTTGCGGAATCCACTGGCGATGACCTCCCAGTTCTTACCGTCACGGTCCACTTGATAGATGATCCCGGCGGGCGGAGCGACACCGCGCATGAAGCCGCGTCCGTAGATGCGAGGCAACAGCTTGTCTTCATCCCAGATCTGCGGCACGCGCGAGCTGGTGATCTCGGTCAGTTTGGCTTGATTGCCGACCACGACATATAGCCCCTGCTTGTCCGGAGTGAGCAGCACCGCATGCGGTCCGTGTTCGCCACCACTGCCCGGCAACAGCCGCAGCAGTTCGACATTTTCCAACTGATCGTCACCATCTTTGTCGGTCACGCGGTAGAGGCCCGATTCGAATTGGCCCCCCTTGTTGACGACGACGTAGAGTGCATCAAAGGCCCAGAGCAGTCCCTGGGCCTCGCCGATATTCGCGGGAACTTTCTCGATGAGGGCCTTCTCGCTCGACACGATCATTGGCTTACGGAGGAGTGTCACGAGCGAGGGTTGCTCGCCCTCACCACCGGCAATGTGAAGCGTGACCTCACCCGCTGTGGTTCCGGTGAGTAGCGACTGGATGGCTTCCAACGACCCGGCCCCTTTGTCTTCGACCATGACCGTCTGAATTCGGTCACCGGGGAAGACCTGTCCATCAGTCTCTGCCGGACTGCCGCCGATGATGTCAGCCACGCGAATTGCGTCACCGTCCTGCTCGACCACGACACCAGTCGTGAACACCTCTCGCGACTTGGCCAGAGCCGGAGGTGTCACGCGGTACAGCCCACCGTATTGGTCAGAGACAATCAGCCGGCCCTTCGGATCAACGCACATGTTGACCCACGACCCCTCCTGATCCTTCGGGACCGAATACAGCAGTTCGACGCGAAAGTCCTTCGCGACCTTGAGGTTCTCAATCGGCGTCGCGGTCGGGGCCTTGAGCCCGCCCGCCGACATCATCTTGGCAGCTGTCAGCTTCCACGGTCCGCCGGTCAGGTCGGCGATCACTTCGGCGGGTTTCCAGCCCTCGGCTTTGAAGCCGGGCTTGTGCCAACCTTCGAGGGCTTTGGTCGAGGCGACCCAACTCTCATCAGTGGGGATGTTCGACGAGTTGCGACCCGTCTCGAAAACCAGATTCGCCAGGACTCCCGCCGGGTTGTCTTCGCCGGAGTTCTTGGCCTCGATGGCGATCACATGCGGGGTCGCTTTGCCGTCCTTGCTGAACAGCTTGGTCACATCCTTGAACCCCGCGTCGATCCAACCCTCGTGAGTCAGCACCTGCTCGCCGTCGATCCAGACGGTCATCGAGTTGTCGACGGCTCCGTACAGCCTCGCGCTGTCCGGCTTCCCGTCCTGGGTGAACTCCTTCCGCAGGTAGATCGTCGAGGCCAGCTTCTCTCCCTCCTTGACCCACACCCACTTGGCGGGAGTCAGCTGCGGAGCTACGGGTTTGGCTCGCCGTTTCGGGGCGGCTTTGGGTTTCTGAGTCAGCGTCTGAGCCTGTCCCGGGACCGCGAAACAAACGACCAACAGCAACGCAACGATCCAGCGCACGTGAACTCTCCCGAGGGGTGAAAATGTGAGTTCGGTACTGTATCACGCGCTTCGCTTCGCGGCGCGGCTAAACGGCAGTTAGCGGAATTCCAGCTTCAGCACCTCGGCCTCCCAGCGTTTCTGGAAGTCGGCCATGTCTTCTTCCCCGAGGACCGTCTTCAGCGTCTCATACCCGGTCGGATCGGTGTCGACGTTCTTGACGAAGGCGTGGTAGTACTTGGCCAGCAGTCCACTTTGTTGCAGGCAGTAACACAGGTAGCGGGCCTGGGAGTAGTTGGTCCCCTTGTCGCGGTTGTAGAACTCGTTCGTCGTAGTACTGCACAGTTCCTTAAACGTCGGCACCGATGCCTCGCCGATTGCTTCCTGCAGCCCTGCCAGTCGCCAGTTGGTCAGGCCCACGATCTTACCCCCGCGCTCGGCCGACTGCTCATACAGCGACGCCAACCCCTCGTTGAACCAAGAGGGGCAATCCGGAAAGTTCGAGGCGATAAACGGATGCACGATCTCATGCACCAGCGTGCCGCCGCCGGTCGAGATGTTCATGAACAGTGCCTTGTCCGTCGGCGAGTAGAACCCGAACGGCGTCCCCGGCTTGTCCTTCGTCAGCTTCTCGGTGTACTCCTCGTAGCTGGGGGCATCGCGGAACAACCAGATGTCGATAATCTCGGTCGGGTCTTTCGCAAAGTATTCGCGCTTCAGCTTGTTGACCGCCCACTTGACCGTCTGCTCGGATCGTTCCTTCACGACCTTGGGCTTCTCGTCTCCGATCACGACGAACGGCTCTTGAATCACGATCGCAAACCCCGCATGCGGCAATCGCTCTTTCAGCTCCATGATGTGCTGCGCGTAGTCCGCCGGTGTGAACTCTCCCTTCACAGCTGCGGTCGCGACGGGGAGCTTGGTGGAGTCGAGCCGTAGCCGAACCAGCGTCCACTTATCGGGGGCATACTTCAGCGGCCACAGCTGAATGAGCATTGAGCGGGCCATCCGCAAGTCGGCCCCCTCGTCGAGGGCCGGGTCGTGATAGAGGATTTCGTCAGTCTGCTGGTCATAGCCGATCACGAGCCGAAAATGTTCGGTTGTGCCCGGCTGGTCGTCGAAGTGGGTACAGACGATCGACGGGATACCTTTCACCAAGTCGGCATGCAGTTGGGCGAACGCCTTGTCGAGTCCGGCCTCGGCTTGGGCCACGGGAACCGTCGTGAAGACCGGGCCGACCTGAAACCCCATTTTGCGCAGGGCCATCGCCAGCTCCTTCGTATAACACCCACGCGCCAGCAACGGGTCGAGGCCCGATTGATCAAACACGTAGTCCTGATCCACCGTGGCCTTCCGCTTCTTCAGCCACATCTCCGCGCACGCCTCGCCACAGAAGTCGGGCTTCTGCTTCACATGCGGGATGCCCGTGATCGCAACCGAAGGCAGAGGATCGGCGGCCAACAGGCGACCGCCAGAGTTCAGCACTCCCAGGAGGATCGCCAGGCGAACGACCAGTGCCCTAAAATTCTGTACGCCCATGTTCATCCTCGGATCTCAACAACTGTCACGCAGTTCTACGATGACATGGAAAGATCATCTCATACGGATGGCGATGCCGTCCAGACCTCTTATCAAGCCTCACGACAGCCGGGCATTAAAATAGGGAGGACCAGGCCGGGGTCGCCGCGTCAGGACAGGATCTCGCGCAGCACCTTGCCATGCACATCGGTCAGGCGGAAATCGCGACCGGCGTAGCGGTACGTCAGCTGTTCGTGGTCGAAGCCGAGCAGGTGGAGGATGGTGGCGTGCAGGTCGTGGACGCTGGTCGGCTTTTCGACGGCTTTGAATCCGAAATCGTCGGTCGCTCCGTAGGCCATCCCGCCCTTGATCCCGCCGCCAGCCATCCAGACACTGAACCCGTAATGGTTGTGGTCGCGGCCCAGCTGTTCTTTGCCGTCGCCGCCCAGTTCCACGGTGGGGGTGCGTCCGAACTCGCCGCCCCACAGGATCAGTGTCTCGTCGAACATCCCGCGCTGTTTCAGATCGTGCATGAACGCCGAGATGGGGCCATCGATCTCTCCGGCCAGCTTGCGGTGATTGGATTCAATCTGAGCATGGTTGTCCCACGGCTGTCCTGCCCCGTGCCACAGCTGGACATAGCGCACCCCGCGTTCGAGGAGCCGCCGCGCGATGAGGGTTTGCCGCCCGTGGACGCCGTCGCCGTATGCCGCATGCACATGCGCGGGCTCCTTCGAGATATCGAACGCTTCAGCCGCCTCGGTCTGCATCCGGAACGCCAGTTCGAAGGACTGTATCCGCGAGTCGAGCCGGGGGGCGAGCCGCTCGTCGCGATGCTCGGTGTTGAGGGTCTTCAGCAGGTCGAGCTGCTTCCGCTGCACGGCCAGTGAGGCATGCGGGCTGCGGATATTCTCGATCAGCTTTTCGAGTTCGCGGTGTTGCGGGTCGATGAACGTGCCTTGGTAAATGCCGGGCAAGAATCCCGATTGCCAGTTCTCGGAGTCCTTGATCGGCATCCCGCCGGGACACATGGCAATGAACCCCGGCAGGTTCTTATTCTCGGCCCCGAGTCCATACATCACCCATGCGCCGACGCTCGGCCGCGACTGCACCGAATCGCCGCAGTTCATCAGCATCAGCGATGGCTCGTGGTTTGGCACCTGAGCATACATCGAACGGATGACCGCGATGTCGTCGGCATGCTCAGCTGTCTTCGCGAAGATCTCGCTGATTTCGAGTCCGCTCTGCCCGTACTTCTGAAACTTGAACGGCGACGGAAACGCCGCACCGGTTTTGCGCTCGGTGGTCAGATTGATCGGAGCGGGCTTCCCGGCATATGTCGTCAGCATCGGCTTCGGGTCGAACGTATCGACATGCGATGGCCCCCCGTTGCAGAAGAAGTGGATGACCCGCTTCACCTTTGCCGGAAACTGCGGGAGCTTCTGCCCGAGTCCGGTGTCAGTCGGTGCCGCAGACGCTGACCGCAGCGAATCATCCGCCAGCAGCCCCGCTAGACCGAGTGCCCCGAACCCCATGCCGGACCGTTGTAGGAGAGAACGCCGATTGAGTTGTCCAAAGTTGAGCATCGCATCACCCATTGAAGGCCACTGATGGATTCAGTGTACCACGTCAGGCCGAAACGGCTCTATTCCCGGACGCGACTTTTCCTGAAGGGGCTGGGCGATTGAATCCTGCGACGCACGATTGATCCTTGTTCGGATCAGAGTCAGAATGATCAGCGACTCCTTTCTCTTCACGACAAGCTGAGACTCTCATGAATAAGTTCAAATCGGTCGCCGCACTTCTCGCGATCCTGATGATTGGCAGCCAGACATTGCGGCATGCGTACGTCCTCTGGGTCGAGAGAACTGAATCGGTGCTCGACAAGTTTGAACCCACTCAACAGAAGATCGCTGCGACCCAGACGATCGATGAGCTGCTCAATCTCTACGAACCCGCTCAACAGCAGGTCAAAGTCGCCGATGAGATTCGCAAAGCGAACAAGGGAGAGGAGCGTTCCTATCGAGAATACGATGAGGAACCTTACAAGAGTGAACGCGAATTGAAACAGGCCATTGAAGAACGGGAAGAACGTGCCAAGCAGCTGACACGCCTGCATTTCTTCTGGTGGAGTGGTCTGGTGGCCTTGGTCTTGGGAGTGATCGCGACAGTTCGGCATCGTCCATGGCTGGGTGTGTGCGCGTTCGTCCTGGGCTTTCTGGAAATGATCTGGTTTACCTGTCCCTCGTACCGCACGCTGGGATTTCCGATCGAAGTCAAACAGCTGCTGACGTTCAAGCTCATCTACTCGGCGTCGTCATTGGCACTCCTCCTCGCGGGGTGGAAACTGGTCGAAACACGAGCCAAGGATGAGGGAACGAAGGCGGCCCCTTCGTGCGGTGCTAATTCTTAATTCGGGGGGGCACTTCCCTCGGGAGGGCGAGGCTCCTGCCGAGCCGCTACCGCGAGTCGACGTGTCCCCTGGATCGCGGCTCAGCAGGAGCTTTGCCCTCCCGACTCAGTGATAGGAGTCCGGTGATCAGTCACGCTGACTAGCTCCCGCTCGAACAGGGGCGAAGCTCACCCCTCGACAAGTCGTGTCAGCGCTTACTGCCGTCATTCAATCCCGGCCAGCTTGGTGGCTCTCGCCACCCGCCCGACTCCCAGCAGGTACGCAGCTGTGCGGAGCGGCAGCTTCTTCTCGGTCGCGATGTTCCACACATCGTCAAAGGCGCGGGTCATCTGCCTGGCGAGTTTGTCGCGAACATCGGCCAGTTCCCACTTGAAGTGCTGGCGGTTCTGAACCCACTCGAAGTAGCTCACCGTCACGCCGCCCGCGTTGGCGAGGATGTCGGGGACCACGATGAGTTCGCGCTGGTTAAAGATCTCATCGGCTTCGGGAGTCGTCGGTCCGTTGGCCGCTTCGATGATAATCTTGGCCCGCACTGCTTTCGCGTTCTCACCGGTTAGGACTCCGCCCAGCGCTGCCGGAATCAAGACCTCAGCCTCAGTGGCGAGCAATTCCTCGTTTGAAATCGGCTGGCTGCCGGGGAAGCTGGAGACGTTCTTTTGCTGAGCGACATGAGCTTGCAACGCCTCGATGTCGAGCCCCAGCGGATTGCGAATTCCTCCGGAGACATCCGACACGGCAACAATCTTGGCGCCCATGTCATGCAGGATGCGGGCCGCGAAGGAGCCGACATTGCCGAACCCTTGAATCGCGACCGAGATCCCCTTCAGTGGACGCTTCAGTTTAGCCAGCGTGGCCTGCAGGATGATCGCCACCCCGCGACCGGTCGCCTCTTCGCGCCCATCGATTCCGTGCATCTCGACCGGCTTACCCGTGACGCAGCCGGGGCTGTAGCCGTGGTACTTTTCGTACTGGTTTTCGATCCAGGCCATGACCTGGGCATTGGTCCCCATGTCGGGAGCAGGGATATCCTGGTCCGGGCCGATGACCTCGTGAATCTCGTCGATGAGCTTGCGGGTGATCCGCTCCAGTTCACCGGGGCTGAGCGTCTTCGGATCGACCGAAATCCCGCCCTTGGCCCCCCCATACGGCAGGTCGACCACAGCCGTCTTCCAGGTCATCAGCGAGGCGAGTTCGAGCACCTCCGCCGAGTTGACCTCGGGGTGGTAGCGCAGGCCGCCCTTCATGGGGCCACGAGCCTTGTCGTGCTGAATGCGGTAGCCGGTGAAGGTGGCGAGCTGGCCGTCATCCATCCGCAGCGCGACCTGCACACGAACCTCTCGCAGCGGAGTCAGCAGCAGCTTCTGCTCACTGGCTCCCATGCCAAGAATCGTGGCGGCCTGTTCAAAATAGCGCTGGGCGGAACTGCTCATGGGGCGATCCTAGTTGTCGGATGAAGTGCCTCCCAGTGGGGCGACAGAACAATAGGCGGGAACGGGATTGGCATCAATTGGAAGTGGGGATCAGTGGTGGATGTGGTTTCGTGGTGTTTCATTTCGGGAGCGTGAGGGCCAGGGGACTGATCGGGATGAAGCGTGAGTGATGAACTGGTCGAAAACGCATCCCGCATTGAACAGAAGGAAACGGCGTGGGAAGGTCTGGGGGAGTGGGAATCGTCAAACACTTCCAACGACATCGGGCCGCCAGCGAGTGCTGGCGGCCCGTGCGGGCTTGAATTGTTCCATTCACGAAGAGGTCTCAGCGAGACACGAGTTCCGGTGTCTGGCGCACCATCAGATGCAGCGACTCCCAGTCGACGGTCACATCGCCCCCGGTGGCCCGGTGTTGCTTGGCCCAAGTCATCATCAGGTCCAGGCACGCGTGATCGATGTAGTCCAGCCCATCCAGGTCGATGTGCAAGTCGGTCCCGCGTGGAATCGACTCGATCGCTTTGGCGAACTGGGGCAGGCGAATAAACGTGGCCGAACCATAGAGGTTCAGCGTTGCCGACTTGCCATCGGCGGAGGTCTTCAGCTTCGTCTCCAGATGCGAGAACGTGTAGAGCAGCTTGGCAATCGCCAGACCGAAGCCAACCATCACGCCGGACAACAGATCCTTGCAGACAATGACCGAGACCGTGGCGGCGTAGATGCCGACTTCACTCCATCCAAACGAACGCAGGTTCTTGATCGTCTTGATATCGACGAGCTTGAAACCGGTGTAGACCAGAATGGCGGCCAGACACGCCGTCGGAATCATCTTGAGTACCCAGGATAGCCCGACCACAAACACCAGCAACCAGACGCCGTGCAGGATCGCCGAGAGCCGGGTTCTTCCGCCCGCTTGGATGTTGGCTGTACTCCGCACGATCACCCCGGTCATGGGGAGCGCCCCATACAGGCCGCACAGGAAGTTCCCGAGCCCCTGCGCGACGAGTTCCTTGTCATACTGAGTACGTGGCCCATTCTGCATCTGATCGACAGCGGTGCAACACAGCAGTGTCTCGGCACTGGCCACAACCGCCATCAGTAATGCCGCTGGGATCAAGGCTCCCCACGGGGCCGATTCGAGCATCGACCATTTGGGGAAGTGAATCTCGTCCACCATCGAGGTCGGAACATCGACATACAGGATCGGCATCACTAGGAATACGGCCAGCCCCGTACCGACCAAGACAGCCACCAGCCCCGGCGGAATCAGCTGGAGCTTCTTCGGGGCGAAGGACTTCCAGAGGATCAATGTAAGCATGGTGACAACGCCGATGATCGCGGCGAGGAAGTTGTTCTTCACGCCTCCGAAGAGGGTGTCGAACCGGTCATTGGTCGCCTTGAGGGCAGTGGCGGCATGTTCCTTGTCACTCGCTTGGAGAACGCGTTCTGAGTCGCGGGCAGTGGCAATCGTCTCATCCACCATTTCTTTCAGGCTGGCCACACGCGGGTGGTCCGCTTGGTAAGCTATGGCCAGCGAATCCGAGGTGGCCTGCAATTCGGTGACGATCTTGGCCTGCTCGACGGCGAAGGGGGCCAGGTCGACTGGCGTATCCTTGGCCGCTGTGATGCGATCTGACACGTGAACCTTGAGAACCTGTTGCTGGCGCTGGAGCTTGCGCATCGCGGCGATCTGCTCCTTCTGCGACCCCCGCTCGGCGGAATCCGGGAAGCCAGCGGCTCCGAGGCTTTGCATGATGGTAGAAGGAATCGCGATCAAGTTCTTGATCCCGCTACTCTGCGGAGCCCGATCAAACATCACATGAAACTGACTGGCGAGGATCAGGACGCCGATCCCGGCCAGCATTCCCCGCACCACAGCGGGGGAGACGGCTCGGAACCAAGTGCCGACTTTCAGCAGTCCCGCCAGAATCTGGATGATCCCGGCCATCAGCACGATGATCCCCAGCATGTCGAGACCGAACGTCTGCACCGCTTGATAAACGATGACCGTCAGTCCAGCTGCGGGTCCGCTGACCTGTAATGGGCAACCGGCCAAGGCTCCGACGACGATTCCTCCGACGATCCCGGTAATCAGCCCCGCGCTGACCGGGACTCCCGAGGCAATCGCGATCCCCATGCACAGGGGGAGCGCGACGAGAAACACGACCACGGATGCGAGGAAGTCCTGCTGGACAGTTCCTCCGGGGGAGACAACTTCAGGCTGAGAGGGACTCATTGTAAACTCCTTGAGGAAGGCCGCACGGCATCTCACGGAGTAGTCTATGGGCATTTCTCATGCCTGATTAGGGAGTGTTTCCCCATCACGCGAACTCTCGCTGCAATTTTTGCCGAACCACTTCACCGCGATCGATACGACCACTGCTCCCGAATCCGTGCAAGTGGTCGTGCTTCGATCACGATGACCTCTTGGCGATCAGCCTCCGTCATTCGCTCCTCGGAGGATCGTCCCGGCTCACCAACCGCCTATGCGGAATGGGAAATCAGGGGCATTGAGGTCTTCTTCGAGGACTTAATGGCGAGTCCATGCACTTTCTCGATGGTCGCTGCCAGACCAGTTCCGGGCAGGATCTCCTGTGACAGGTAGTTCAGCATCATCCGGCTGATCCGCTCAGAGGTCAGCATCTCGATTTGAATTCTCTGAACTCGGCGTGTCCCCGTGGGAGAATCTGCCGCCAGCGAAATCACCGAGCACAGGATGCTCCGCGATTCACTCCCGCCGAACTCATGGTATCGCCGCAGAACCTGCTGCTCCTGGGCCAAGTCGACCAGTACGGTCAATCGCACCAGCTTGGGGAGCACCAGCCGCCGCGTCGAGAGCCAGTGCTCCGACACCGGCTGGTGAGCGTGCAGACCCCGAATCTCCAGCGTCAGACCTTCGCAGACGAAGTCGCTCTGGAGCGAGTGCAGCTTCTCCATCACGCTGTGGTCGACAACATGCGACTGCGACAGATCGACGACGACATGGTTCCGCAGCCCGATACCGTAGTGCATGATCTGGCTCCGCAGGGAAATCCAGTTGCTGAAGACGGCGGAATCCTGGGTGCGA
>JAYTCW010000523.1:0-9208 GCA_043736295.1 Planctomycetota bacterium
TGTCGGTCCTCCGAAAGCGATGGCGTTAGAACACCACCAGCCTAACGAAGACCGACACCACTTTCCTCAACTTCGGTTGCGGCAGAGCCGCGCTGTGTAACACCTCCGCCAAAATGGCCATCACACATGGAACGGGTGCCATGAGGAGGGCATTGCGTCGTCAGGTCTTCGCGATATGAGCATGGCTCGCGGCAACGGGCTGTGGGCCGCTCGAATGCCGACGAATTCTGCGACGGGGATTTGCGCCGGGGCAGTTACTCCCGCGTCTTCAGTACCGCGATCAAATCCAGTTTGTCTAACCGCCGCCGCACCACCAGCCCCGACAGGATCGCCGCCACCACAATCACCCCGCAGGCGAAACCATGCGTCGAGGGATTGATCACCAACGGGATGCGGTACATCTCCGTGTTGAGCGACAGCGTCGACACGATACAGAACAGATACCCCAGCCCCATGCTGGGAACGAGAGCGAGTACTGTCAGCACGGCCAGTTCCCCGTCCCGATGGCGTTGTCATGTGGCGACGCACTCCCCCAAAAAAGGTCGGATGAACCCGAAAAGCGGTCATGCGCTCTCTTCCGTGGCGGTCTCACCAAATCTCTCTTTTCCTCAAGCGATTCGTGAGCTATGAATCCCGAGATCGTGCCGCTTCGGGAATAGATCCCGAACGTCATTCCCCTCCGAGTTCCCTCATGAACACCATTCTCGTCACCGGCGGTTGCGGCTTTATCGGCTCGAACTTCATTCGCATGGAGTTGGCCGAGCACCCCGAGTTGACGGTCATTAACATCGACAAGCTGACCTATGCCGGGAATCCGGAGAACCTCGCCGATCTCGAAGGCAACCCTCGCTATCGGTTCGAAAAGGTCGACATCTGCGACCGGTCCGAGGTCGAGCGCGTCCTCGCCAGTGCGAAGATCGACGCCGTCCTCAACTTCGCAGCTGAGAGCCACGTCGACCGCAGCATCCTCGACAGTGGTCCGTTCATCACCACCAATATTGTCGGCACTCAGACGCTGCTGGACGCTTGCCGCAAATTCAACATCCCGCGCTATGTCCAGGTCTCGACGGATGAGGTGTACGGCTCGCTCGGCGAGACCGGCTTCTTCACCGAGGAAACCCCGCTCGCCCCCAACAGCCCCTACTCGGCGTCGAAGACAGCTGCTGACCTGCTCGTCCGGGCGTACTACCACACGTACCATTTCCCGTGCATCACGACCCGCTGTTCAAACAACTATGGACCGTACCAGTTCCCCGAGAAGTTGATCCCGCTGTTCATCTCGAACCTGGTCGCTGGTCAGCAAGTGCCGGTCTACGGGGCAGGAACAAATGTCCGCGACTGGATTCACGTCCTCGACCACTGCCGAGGCATCGACGCCGCCCTCCGCAAAGGGCGCGTGGGCGAGGTCTACAACTTCGGCGGTCGCTGCGAGATGACCAACATCGCCCTCACAAAGCTGCTCATCAAGCTGCTCGGGAAGACGGAGAGTTCGATCCGTTACGTGGCCGACCGACCGGGGCATGATCTGCGGTATGCGATCGACTGTGCCAAGGCGGAAGCCGAACTCGGCTGGTCCCCTCAGTACACCTTCGACCGGGGAATCCAGGAGACCATCGACTGGTATCTGTCACACCAGGACTGGGTCGCCCGCATCCGCTCGGGCGACTATTTGAAGTACTACGCCGAGCAGTACGGCAAGCGGCTGGGGTAAGTGATTAGCCATACATGCAAGCCAAAGCCCACCGGTTGCAACCGGTGGGCTTTCTTCGTTCGATCCCCCCCGCAGTTTCGCATTCCTGAACCGCGCCCTAGAATCCGTGTGTCGGAGCAAACCCGCTGTCGACACATTTGAAAAGGGGCCCACCGTGGCTGATGCGCTGGAACAACGGACTGTCCTGATCGTCGAGGACGAACCGATCATTCGCAACACTCTTGCGGAGTTCCTGACCGGGGAAGGCTTCGAGGTCACCAAGGCGGGCACTGTCGCGGAAGCCTTGGCCGCCGCCAAGCAGCGCGACTTTCACGTCGCCATCTGCGATGTCCAGCTGCCCGATGGGGACGGAGTCGCCCTGCTCCGCAAGTTGCAACGGATCAACTCATCGGTCTTTGGATTGATCATCACGGCGTACGCGACGGTCGAGAACGCGGTCGATGCCTTCAAGGCCGGAGCCTTCGATTACCTCGTCAAGCCGGTCATCCTCGATGACGTGCTCAACAAGCTGAACCGCGTCTTCCAGTTCCGCCAGCTGTTCATCGAGAACCAGGCCCTCCGCCGGGAACTCTCCCAGCCGCAAAACTTCGAGCAGATTGTCGGTTCGTCTCAACCGCTCAAGGAGTTGCTGGCCACGATCGCGAAGATCGCCGCAACCAGTTCCAACGTCCTACTGATGGGGGAGACCGGGACCGGCAAGGAACTCTTCGCCCGGCAGATCCACTCCGCCGGACCGCGCAAGCAGGAAAAATTCCTGGCCATGAACTGTGCCACACGCCCCGCTGATCTACTGGAGGCCGAACTCTTCGGCACCGAGAACGGGTCCGTTCAAGCGGGTCTGCTGCGCACAGCAGGTGAAGGCACCGTCTACCTCGACGAGATCGCCGAACTGCCGATGGGGACACAAGCCCGGTTGCTGCGCGCGATCGAGTACCAGGAAAGCATGCCCACCGGCGGGACCGAGAATTACCCCGTGACCTGCCGGATCATCGCCTCCACCAGCCAAGACCTGATGCGCCTCGTCGGCGAGCAGAAGTTTCAGGAGGACCTGTTCTACCGCCTCGACGGCCTGAAGATCCGCATCCCCCCGCTCCGCGAACGCCTCGACGACATCCCCGAACTCGTCGACCACTTCATCACCCGCCACTCCCGGGCCATGCGCAAGCGCGTCACAGCTGCGTCGAGCGAGACGATCCGCTTGCTGATGGCCGCTCAGTGGAAGGGGAACGTCCGCCAACTCGACAACGCCATCGAGCGGGCCGTCATCATGTGCGAAGGGACCAGCGTCGAGCCGAGCGACCTCCCCCCCGACCTGATCGGCATGGGCCAACCGCTCCCCGACACGGATGATCTTCGCTCGGCACTGCGGCACTACGAGAAGCTGCACATCACGAGAGTCCTCCGACAGTGGCCCGATAAGCGCGAAGCCGCCAAGCGGTTGCGCCTGGGGCTATCGAGCTTGTATCGGAAGATTGAGGAGCTGGAGATTGAGTTGTAAGGTGGGACGGGCACACTTGCCCGTCCGTCTCTCGTAGGATGGGCAATCCTGCCCGTCCCGTTTCGCCGCTAAGGCGGTGGCAGGAACTTGTCGCCAGTCTCATCACGAAACTTGTCTAGTTGACGGACAAATCACATGGCAAAAAAAGACACTACTCGTCGAAGCCGACACCGTCGCCGGACTCTCCGAGACAGGCGGATCAAAGCCCGCTTGGCGGGGCACACAATCACCGAAAAACCGAGTCTCCCGATCCCCGAATGTACCCAACGCCCACATGGCGGGGAGATCGCCCACACCGGATTTGGAGAATCCGGCTACTTGGGGCCACCCGTGGGCCAAACCACAATAACCAAGTCGGCTTCAGTGAGAAGTGTCCTCAAAAAAAGGCGACGTGGAAAATGCGATGGCTGCGACAGAAAACAAATGGTCCTAACGAAGATTCAAAGCGGGCAGCAAGTTTGCCAAACATGCCTACGGGAGATTCGGGGTCCTGAGTGGGCCAATCTTGCAACCCTCAAGCAGATTGAGTCACTGAGGAGGAATGGACACCAAGTTGATGATGGTTTAACGAAGGAGGAATACGCTCGGATTCTTGCAACAATGTATCTTGAGCAAAAGGGGATCAGAGTAGATCAATCCGCATCCGTCGAAAGCCTCTTGAAGCTCCAATATGAAACCGCTGTGAGTCAGTGGAAGATGAGCGTGGCTGGTGTTAACTACAACAATCCTGACGGAACTTCGCGGCAATCGGAGATAGCTCATTGCAAGGTAGGTGAGATCCTTATGCTTAGAAGAGAGTTGGCAAACCCTCACGATTCGCACGCCACCGCAGTCTATCGTTTACGTGGGAGGCAAATTGGCTATCTCCCCCGTGATTGTAGCGTCGTTCTTGCAAGTTACCTTGACGAAGGGTTGCCGATAGTTGCTGTCATCCGAAGACTTGTCGCCAGTGATACGGACCATCGCAGCACTTACGTCGATATCGTTGTGCTTTATGCGAGCAACACAGCTTCAGAGACTCATCTCCATGTCTGTATTGAGAGAATCCGAGCACAGCTATTCAGAGGGGAACACCCCGACATCTCCCTGCGTTGAAGCAGAGTCTCATGGATGGCGTATTGGGCGTGAAGGGACTCTATTGGGTCGCTTTTGAATCTCGGTCCCAAGCTCCCGGATTGGGACCGCATATCCTCGAAGCTCTGCTTCGTCGCACGCCCAAATTGCTGTAAATCGGCGACCACTCCCTACCCCAAACGGGGTTACAGGCGATCGCCCAGGGTCGCGACCGCAGGGGACGCACCCTGGGTCAAATCCTGGGAAGAACCCACAGCACGATCTCTCGTCAGGCCCGAATGGTCGGTCATTCTTCCAGCCAGGGCTAAAGGCCCTGGACCCCGGCCACGACAACCCCAAAGGCCCAACGGGCTGGCCATTCGACCGCGATCCAGAGGGCAAACTAAGGTGTCAGGAACCTTAAAAGAGGGCAAACTAAGGTGTCAGGAACCTTAAAAGGCCGATTCCAGCAGTTCCAGCCCCAGATCGACTCGACGAGTGCTGTCCACTAAGGCTATGATACCAGTCGCTGAGCAACATCCCAGTGAGGTGAGACTAGGTTCATCGTCACTCAGACATCTGCCCGTTTTCCGTCATTCGGAAGCGACATGGTTTCTGACACCTTTTATTCCCCCCGCGACACGAAACACCATCTGCCGACTCAGCGGCAACGTCCCACTTTCGATCCGGCTCAGCGTCGACTTGTCCATGCCGCCCATCAACTCGCAGAGGGCTGCCTGGCTCAGCCCACCGTCCTCTCGCAGCTTCTGACCCCGCCCGCGAACGCCAAGCTACCGCTGGATCTGGGATTCAAACTGATGTTCATGATTTCTCCGAACTCACGTGGGAGCCAACGCCATATCCTCCATGATCCGCAGACGCTGTCGAGGTGCCGTCTTGCTCCCCTTCGGATGGGATTTAATGAGTCCATCCATCGCACTCTGAAACTGGGGCATTGACGCTCCTTGTTGAAGAATCATCGTCGTCATGTTCATCAGGGTCTCGACGTAAGCGAGCGCTGCACCGTGTTCCATCACCTTGTCATCTTTGGACAGTTCCTTGATCTGCTGCAAGCACGCCATCATCTGAAATGCGTGGGACTTCACCACATCCATCAGCGAATCACCCTCACTGCGCATGAAGAGGGTGACTTCCAGCTTCAGAACCCGCATATAGGCATCCAGATCCTGGAATGTCAGCGCACTATCGGGGCCGTTCTCCAGCTTGGAGACCCGACTCTGGGTGCAGTTCATGGCCAGCGCGATGGCATCCTGCCCGATCCTCTGCTGAATTCGCAGTGCGATCAGTCGTGAGATCACCACGCGGCTTTGCACCTTCTGCTGAAACGCCTTCGTGGTCCCCGGGTCTTCACTGAGCCCCTGCACCATGTCCAGCACACTCTTGAATTTCTTGGCCATCTCAGTTTCCTCCCGAGCCATCCTTGACTGGAGCTGCGTGGCTTCCGTCAACCTTTCGCTGAACAACAGCGGTCGGTTGTTGCTTCCCTCGCAAGAGTCCAATGACAAAAGTCTGCGCCTCATCGAGGTCATCCTTTTGCATGTCTTTGTTTCCCAGCGTAATCAAATGCAGCACTTGAACCGATTCATCCGGATAGACGTAGAGCCGAAAGGGAACCGGCTTGGTTCCTTTGTTGAGCCCAGTCTCGTCGACCGCCAGTAAACCCTGTGGTTCGCTCCGGACAAATCGCAATTGCTTCAACTGCTCGGGCCGAACCCCATCGTTCAACGCTTCGACCAGTTCTTGAAGATTGGCCATGACGTTGGTCATCTCGTGCTGCCACTTCTTCTCGAATCGCTTGAAACGTTTCTCCACGGCGTCTTGCACCTCAAGTGACCACATGGAAAATTCCTGCTGGGAATCTTCTCTCGTGACAACACTCAACGATATTCCACCGGAGAATTTATATCAAGCTGGCACGCTCGATTCTGAACAAGAATCCCGAACAGTTGTCAGTTTTTCAAGGCCGGTTGCGCACTGACCATTGTGCCGAGTGTTTCAAACTGGGCACATTTTGAGTCGTCAGTTCTTAGTCAGCGGCAAAGCACTCAGCTTGATGAGGTGCATTTCGGTGCATCATGACTCACCGCCCCATCATCTCATCCAGCACCGACTGCGGCGCAAAATCGTACTTCAGGGGCTCCATCGAGTACGACGCCCGGCCTTGAGAGAGGCTTCTCACTTGGGTCGAGTACCCGAACATCTTCGACAGAGCGGCTTCGGCCTCGATCGCGGTCAGGTGATCGCGCGGCTCGGCCCCGTTGATGCGGGCGTGTCTTTGGGCGAGATCGGCCTGGATGTTGCCCATGAACTCATTGGGGGTGACCACTTCCACCTTCATGATCGGCTCCAGCAGGCCGACATCGGCCTTGCTCAACGTGGCGTGGACGGCTTGGGAGACAGCTGTGCGGATGGCTTCTTCGGTGGATTCGCCAATGGTGTAGTCGACGGAGATGACGGTGAATTTGACGTGCATGAGGGGGTAGCCGACGATCCCGCCGGACTGGCCCGCCTCGAGGGTGGCCTGGGCAATGATCTTGGCCACTTCGGGTGGCACCTCGTCATGCTTGAGTCCGCTGGCGACCGTGACCGGCTCTTTGCCCTCGAACGGCTCGACGCGGATCTTGATGCCGAATCGCTGGATCACTCCTTGGACGGCCCGGTGGAACGTGCCCTCCCCGACTGCGGAATTCCGGACAGTCTCGCGGTATGAAACGCGAGGCTTGTGGACTTTGACGTTGAGGTTGAAGTCCCGCAGCAGCCGCTTCTGCAACACTTCCAGGTGGAGTTCGCCCATGCCGCTGATGATCGTCTGGCCGGTCTCCTCGCTGACCTTGGCCCGGAAGGTGGGGTCCTGCTTGGCCAAGCGGGCCAGGGCCTCTTCCAGCTTCTTGCGGTCGTCGCCGGTTTCTGGCTCGACGGCGACCGAGATCACCGTCTCGGGGAATACGATGGCCTCTAGCAGAATCCCGTGTTTCTGATCGCAGAGGGTGTCGCCTGTGACGACCTCCTTGGGCCCGACCACTCCCGCGATGCCGCCGGGGCCCACGAAATCGGTCTCGATCTTCTCGCGGGCATCGGCCTGGATGTGCCACAGCTGGCTAATGAGTTCTTTTTTTCCCGTGCGCGGGTTCAACAGCCGCGACCCGCTCTTGAGGACTCCCGAGTAAACCCGCATCCAGCAGAGGTCGGCATGCTTGTCGGTTTGGATCTTAAACACCAGTCCCGCGAACGGCTCCTCCGGGTCGGGCTTGCGGGTCACTCGCAACTCGTCCTGCTTGCGGGCGGTGGGGTTGTCGCCCTCGACAGGCGGGCGATCAAGTGGGCTGGGGAGGTAGCGAATCACACCGTCCAGCAGCGGCTGGACCCCGCAGTAGTGCAGCGACGTGCCGCAAAAGGTCGGTTGGATTTTGCCTTGCAAGGTCGCCTGGCGGAGCAGCGAGTGGATCATCTCGACGGGGAGGTCGCCCGCATCGAGATACGCTTGCATGGCCGCGTCATCCAGAACGGCGACCGCCTCAATAAGCTTGGCCCGCCACTCTTCGGCGGAAGCGATGAACTCCTCCGGGATGTCGGTGATCTTGATTTTTGTGCCGAGTGAGGCGGCATCGAAGTACATCGCCTTGCGCTCAATCAGGTCGATGATTCCGGTGAAGGTGGTGCTGGCTCCCATCGGGATGAACAGCGGCACCGGCTCGGCCCGCAGGCGACGCTGCATCTGCCCCAGCGTGCGTTCGAAGCTGGCCCCGATGCGGTCCATCTTGTTGATGAAACAGAGACGGGGGACGTTGTATTTGGTGGCCTGCCGCCAGACGGTTTCGCTTTGGGCCTCGACCCCCTCGACTGCACTGAAGACCACGCAGGCCCCATCGAGCACGCGGAGGCTACGCTCGACCTCAGCTGTGAAGTCGACGTGGCCAGGGGTGTCGATCAGATTGATGAAGATGTCTTTCCAGCGACAGGAGATGGCCGCCGAATAGATGGTGATCCCGCGTTGGGCCTCTTCAGGGTCGAAGTCGGTGGTCGCTGTGCCGTCGTCGACGTTTCCCATTTTGTGGGACTCGCCGGTGTAGTACAGGATGCGTTCGGTGGTCGTCGTCTTACCCGCATCAATATGCGCGACGATCCCGATGTTACGAATCTTGTCGATGGGGGTGGCGATGGTGGTCATGGTGGAAGGTTTATGGTTGATGGTTTATCGACCAAGCCCAAGGGTTGCAACCCTTGGGCTTTGACTGACAACTGAAGACTGAAGACTGACGACTTCAAAAGCAAAAGGAGGCTTCCGTTGCCGGACGCCTCCTTTTGAAATTCTGTATGTTCTCGCTGTGACCCGCGAGGATCACCCGGCAGTCGCGAGCGACTGGGGGACTACCACGCGAAGTGGGCGAACGCCTTGTTGGCGTCGGCCATCTTGTGGACGTTTTCCCGCTTAGTCATGGCGGCACCTTCGCGCTTGTAGGCCGACATGAACTCATCGGCCATTGAGGAAGCAATACCGCGGCCCTTGCGACCGCGACAGGCTTCCAGAATCCAGCGAATGGCCAGAGCCCGCTGACGGCGATTCCCAACCGGGGTTGGAACTTGATAGGTCGCACCACCGACTCGCTTCGAGCGGACTTCGATCGCAGGCTTCACGTTGTCCACCGCTTGCTGGAAAACTTCCAGTTCGCTGACTTCGGGAAGCTTCTTCTTGATCATGTCCAATGCATCGTAAAAGACGCGGATTGCGACTGACTTCTTGCCGTCACGCATCATGCAATTGACGAACTTCGAAACGAGCAGCGAACCGTACTTGGCGTCGGGCTGCAGCTGGTCTTCACTGGCGGTAAAATTCTTGGCCATTTGGGTTTCCGAGACACGAAATCTGCTGAAGGCTGCGGAGGGAGCGAGTCGGCAAGGGCAGCAACACGAGTGGCTTTACTTGG
>JAYTCW010000524.1:0-5228 GCA_043736295.1 Planctomycetota bacterium
GAAGCTCCCGTCGTCCGGAGAGTTCACCGATCGCAGCGTTTCGGCCGCAGGCCTTTACCCGGCGACCGCTCGGTCGTTCACGCCGACCTCGACGTTCACCCAGTTGCTGCCCTTCGCCGACCAGGCGGTTGTGTACAACCAGATGAACTTCACCCAGCACTACACGTTCGGCTACACGTCGCCGACCTCCAAGACGAGCAACGCCCAGGCTGCGTCGACGATCATCGCCAGTTTCCTGTGCCCCTCGAATGGGTACACGACACCAGACTCGAAGGCATTCGGTCAGACCGACTACATGCCGATCGCCTACACGGACATCGACACAGCCGGTGCTCGTCAAAAGCTGTCAGTTGGCTTTGATGTCGACAGCTGTCTGGGGAACTACAACAAGATCGCTGCGACGACGGATGGTCTGTCAAACACGATCATGATTATCGAAGACGCCGGCAAGCCTGCTGACATCGTCGGTGCTTACACGGCCGGTGTGGTAACTGGTGGAACTCAGCCGGGCGTGGTGACAGCTGCTCTGTTTGGTGGTGGTTCCGCAAGTGCTCCAAATCGCTGGGCCGATCCTGACAGTGGCTCGGGTGTCTCCGGACCCCCACAGAACCGTGGTGGCATCATCAACCAGAACAAGACCCCAGCGGGTGGCCCAGCCAACTGCCTGTGGACGACGAACAACTGCGGTTCGAACGATGAGCCGTTCAGCTTCCACGTCGGGGGTTGCCATGCACTCCTCGGTGACGGCAGCGTCCGCTTCCTCTCCGAAAACCTCGACACCCAGACGGTTGTTCGTCTGATGGCGCGAGCCGACGGCAATGTGGTTGGCGAGTTCTAAATGGGATTGATCGGGCGAAGTCCGATCGCTGGTCCAATATCAGAAATGCACAAACCCTCGTCGCGGGCGACGAGGGTTTGTTGTTTGTAGAACGGAATTCATTCCGTTCTCGGTCGCCCCAGGAAACGGAATGAATTCCGTTTTACGCGGTGGGTGTATCGTTGATCACCGTACACGGGGTCTTGCGGCTGATCCGCTTCATGAGCGAGGTCAGCACCCGGCCGGGGCCGATCTCGTAGAACTCGTCGATCCCGGCGGCGAGCATGGCTTTGATATCGTCTTCCCAACGGACGGGGTTCAAGACCTGGCGAACCAGGATGTCCCGAATCTCGGCGGCATCCGAGTGGCTCTGCACATCGACATTCGAGATCACCGGGATTCGCGGGGATTGAATCGACACCCCGGCCAGCGCAGCTGCCAGCTGTTGATCAGCGGGCTGCATGATCGAGGTATGAAACGCCCCGGCGACGGAGAGACGCACCACCTTGGCATTCGCCGCCTCGGCGAGTTCCACAGCGCGGTTGATCCCCGCCTTGGTCCCGGACACGACGAGGTTGCCCGGGCACAGATAGTTGGCGATTTGGACCTGCCCCACTTCGGCGGCGGCCTGCTCGCAAATCAGTTGAACCTGCTCGGGCGGGATCATCAGGATGCTGGCCATCGCCGAGGGCGTGGCATCCGCAGCGGCTTGCATCGCCTCGCCCCGCTGCTGGACGACTCGCAGTCCGTCCTCAAAGGACATGGCCCCCGCAAACACCAGTGCGGTATACTCGCCGAGGCTCAGCCCAGCTGTCATTTCGCATCGTCCCGGCAGGTCGGGCATTTCAGCCTTCACCTTTTCGAGGCAGGCCAGGCTCGTCACAAAGATTGCGGGTTGGCTGATCGCGGTGAGGTTGAGCTTCTCCGCAGGCCCGTTCGCACACACCTCGGCGAGGTCGTACCCGAGAATCTCGCTGGCTTGGGCGAACAGAGTCGCAGCTGCGGGGTACTGCGAGGCCACCAGCTGGCCCATGCCGATGTGCTGAGCGCCCTGTCCGGGGAAGAGGAAAGCGATGCGTGCCATGGGGGGAGGTTTATGGTTGAGGGTTTATGGTTGATCGACAGAGGGGAGTTATTAGTGGTCAGTTCTCAGTCGTCAGTCGTCAGTCGTCAGTGGTCAGTGGTCAGTGGTCAGTGGTCAGTCAGGAAGGGGCGACTAACCTCGCATTTCACTGCAGTTCTGCATCTCTCTTCACTGATGACTGAAAACTGACGACTGAAAACTGACGACTGAAAACTTCCCCTACCCCCAATTGCCGACGATTTCGGTGATCTTCTCATTCACCTTGCGGTCATGGATCACGCGGGTGGTCTTGAGGGCGTTGCGGATGGCTCGCGAGTCACTGGAGCCGTGGCAGATCATGCAGATGCCATCGACCCCCAGCAAAGGAGCCCCGCCGGTTTCGTTGTACTCGAACCGCGCATGGAGGGCATGGAATGCCTTAGTCGCCTGGGGGCGTTCGGTGTCGAGCGACTTGAGAACTTCGGAAGCGGTCACCTTCATCAGCATGCTGGCCATGCCTTCACTGACCTTCAGCACGACATTGCCGACGAACCCTTCGCAGATGACGACATCGGCCTCTCCGAGATAGAGCCCACGGCCTTCGACGTTGCCGATATACTTGCCAGGGCACGGCTGCTTCAAGAGGAGCTGGTGGGTTTCAAGAACTAACTCGATCCCCTTCCCCTCTTCGCTGCCAATATTCATCAGGCCGACACGCGGCTCACTGACACCCAAGATCGCTTGAGCGTAAATCGCTCCCATCGCGGCATATTGATGGAGATGCTCGGGCTTCGCACCGGGATTCGCCCCGACATCCATCAAGACCGCCTGCCCGTGAATTGTCGGCAAGACGACGGCGATGCCGGGCCGCTTAATCCCCTTCAGAAATAATCGCGTTCGCAGCCCCGAGGCCACCACACCGCCCGTATGGCCAGCGCTCACAACAGCGTCGACTTCCTTGGCGGCCATTAACTTCCAGCAGGTGACGATCGAGCAATCCGGCTTTTTCCGGAGGGCCTCCATCGGCTTTTCTTCCATGCCGATGAAGTCAGCTGCGTGAACGACCGTCAATCGGTCCCCGGAATACCCGGAGTCTGTCAGCTGTTTGTCCAGCAGTTCGCGTTGGCCGACCAGCTGGATTTCCAGCTGGGGGTCTTGTTGCAGGGCCTCAATGGCACCCGCGATGTTAATGCCGGGCGCAAAGTCCCCGCCCATCGCGTCTAACGCGATCCGCATGTGCAGTATCCGTCCAGAGGGGAGAAGGAACTGGAACCGGCGAGACTACTCGCCCTGCTGCGGAATCATCAGCCGACCGTGGTAATATCCACAGTTCGGGCAGATGACGTGCGAGGGAACCGCAGTGCCGCACTGGGAGCAGAATTGCAACTTAAGCGGACGCACCGCATCGTGCGACCGCCGCATGTTACGTCGAGACTTGGAAGTGCGCTTCTTCGGAACGGCCATGACGCCAGCCTAACTCTTTGTGTCTGTGTGACTTTCCGCGATCGAATGCCGTTGCGATCGCTCCCTGTCCGGAATGACTCGGGTCAAGGATGCGGTATGGTAAGGGCAGGAATCCGAGGGGTCAAGCGAGCGTAACTCCTGTTCAGGAAAAGGCATCCTGAACTTCCGGGATTCCTACGATAGCACGCCCGAGATCACTTGCCCCTCGCTCAACCGATGGGGTCGGTTCTCCGAATCGGTGATCAGCGTCTCCGGCGGCAGCCCCAGGCAGTGATACCCGGTAGCGATCAGATCCTCGGGTTTCACCGGGTCTTTCGTCGGGTAGGCCGCTTGGGCATCGCTCTCCCCATAAACCATCCCGCCCTTGACTCCCCCACCTGCCAGGACCACCGACTGGCACGCACCCCAGTGATCCCGCCCCGCGTCCTTGTTGATCTTCGGCGTTCGGCCAAATTCTCCCAGCATCAGCACCAGCGTCTCATCGAGTAGTCCCCGCTGTGTGAGATCTTCCAGAAGTGCCGAGTACGCCCGGTCGAGCGATGGCAAGCAGTACGGCTGCTTCAGCATCTCGTACCCACTAATTCCTTTCAACGATCCCGTACCGCCGTGATTATCCCAGACATTGAGAACATTCCCATCCGCAGCGACGTAGTACCATGTCATCGTGACCAGCCGCACTCCCGCTTCGATCAGCCGGCGTGCCAGCAGAATCGATTCCCCATATTCGTTGCGGCCATACTGGTCTCGCATGGAGTCCGGTTCCTTGGCCAGATCGAACGCCCCCTTGGCATCAGAGGAGGTCAGCAGGCTGAACGCCTGCTCCCGAAAGCGGTCCATCCCGCTCTGCGAGGAGGTACGTTTGAGGGCTGCGAACTGGGCGGCTCGCTCATCCTCTTCCAGCAGCGATAAGATCCCCCGTCGAGCCTGCAACCGCGCGGCCCCCAGATCGATGGGCAACTCCATATTGTGAGCCGGAGGGGCTGTCACCTCCGCCGGTGCTTGCAACTCCAACGGATCAAACCTCGGTCCCAGAAATCCCGCATGCGTCCCCGTGTAGATTACTCCATCATGCCCGATTGGCCGGGGCACCGTGACGCTGGCGGGCAGGGCACTGGGCGGGCTGAACTTGGACACGATTCCGCCCATGCTCGGGAAATCGCGACGGTTGCGAGCATTGCGTGGCACAGCCAGTGTGTTGTTTACCTTGCCGGTTAAGGTGTGGTAGACGCCGACCTCGTGCGTGTTACTCTCATGCGTGAATGATCGTACGACACACATCTTGTCGGCATGCTGTGCCATCAGTGGCAACTGGTCCGTGAACTGCATCCCCGGCACATTGGTCGAGATCGGTGCGAACGGACTGCGAACGCCCTCCGGGGCATTCGGCTTGGGGTCCCACATGTCCATCTGCGGCGGACCGCCCCACAGATAAATCAGGATGCACGACTTGGCACTGCCCTGCCCAACCAGCGGCTGCGACGAGCGTAACGTGTCAGCCTGGAGTAACCTCGGGAGCGTGACCGCCCCCAGTCCGATCTGCCCGAGCCTTAAGAGTGCGTCGCGACGATGCCGCATGAGTGTTCTCCCGGAATACCGAGCCATCAGAGAAGGATCAACGCACGTTGATCTTAATCGTATCAACCCGTGGATCACTTGACGAGAGATTCTCGATTCAGGGGGAAATTTGCATGGGGAGTCATAGAAGGAGTGTGAGAGCTTCACCACCGATCCCGGTCACCGCGAATGAGACGCCTCAAGCCAGCATCTCGGAAGTGTGAAACGCAGAGGTCACAGCGCGGCTCTGCCGCAACCGAAGTTGAGGAAAGTGGTGTCGGTCTTCGTTAGGCTGGTGGTGTTCTAACGCCATCGCTTTCGGAGGACCGA
>JAYTCW010000525.1:0-6401 GCA_043736295.1 Planctomycetota bacterium
CTTACCACCACACCGGTTCTGAGAACCACAAGCCCCGCCCCTGAGACAACCCTCTTCACTGCCCCCCAACCGCCGACATCCTCGGCAACGCTCGCGATGCGCACCAATACTCGATACAGAAAACGCTCAAACGGTCGCTTGTTTAAGGACTGGAACAGGCGGGTGTGCCGAAGCCTGATCAAAAGTTTCGCAAGCGCTGGCAGCTCTGCCTGGACATGCTCGATCGCTACGGGGCGCAACTGCCGCATGCGTGGATCACGGGCGATGATGAGTTCGGAAAACCGGCAGAATTCCGTAGAGAATTGCGTGATCGCCACGAGCGCTATCTGCTGGCTGTGCCATGCGACACCACGATTCGCGACCTCGAAATTCCCGCGCTCCCGCCCGCTCCGACGGGCCCGCGCCCCCAGCGTCCGCGACGGCCATCACAGCGTATCGACGCGTGGACGAACGAGCGCTCGGAGGAGGCGTGGACTCGCATCAATGTGCGCGATGGAGAGCAGGGGCCGATCGTTGTCGAGGCCATCCGAAGACACGTCGAGACCGGTCAGTTTCGCGCGACGCAGGCGACCGAGGAAGTGCTCGTGGTGATCCGTTATAAAGACCGCGACGAGCGGACCGTGAAGACCGATTACGACCTCAGCAACGCCGATCCGCAAACCCCGCCCCACGCCGCCGCGACCGCCCAGCGCTGGCTCCAACGCAATGAACTCGCGAGGGCCTACCGCTACAAATCACATAACCTCTTGCCGCCACTGAGGAACCAGATCAGAACCTAAACCGGACAGTAGAAGTAGAAATGCCGTGCCTCATCTTTTTTGACGGCCAGGAGTCGAATGTCGTGCGACCAAGGGAGTGGAAATCGCTTTGGGATGGTTCCGAGAATCCCAGACACTGTCTGGGATTTTGCGAGAGGCGTGTTCGAATCCAGACCGGCAGATTCCCCAGACAGCGTCTGGGAAATTGGCCAAGTCAGATAAAAGCGACGCATGTATTCGAGGTTGGCACGAGAGAACCCGCGCCCAAATCGTTCGGAGAAATCTGCAGACAACCGCTTGAGCATCTCAGTGCCGTAGGTCGCTCGCACTTGGTCCACCTGTTCGCACTCCACGATCCGGCGACCAATCTCCCAATACGTCGCCGTCATGATCGCTTTGACCGACCGGGCCGACGCTCGTCGAGCGGCCTCCAGCAGGTCCACGATTCCGCCGACGATGTCGGCGTATTCTGCGACGGGTGCCGAGATCGCTTTGGCCGGTGTCTTGCTGGGTCTCTTCTTCGCCATGTCATCTCCTCTGTGACCGCAGTCGATCGCTTCTGGGGCCAGGAAAGAGTATCCGTAGGTCGGCTTCAGTGACTTCTCGAAATCGCGGTGAAACCCACACTCATCGCAACTTCTCGAACTCCTTCATCAACTCCTCGGCCAGTTCCTGCCCCCATTTGGTTCGTCGCAAGCCCTCGACGACGGCCTGTTTGTTGGCCGATGGCGCATCGCGAAGTGGCCACGTCAGGCCGTAGAGTGTGGGTTGCACAGCGACGGCGCGGTTGCGGAGCGACTCCGTCTCTCGAACCACATAGCCGTCCCGCTCCAACGCCTGACAGGCCCGCGAGTAGCGGGAGGCTCTTGACTCGTTGGCGGGGCGTAGTCTGCTCGGCGAGTTCATGGATGCATGGAATGGATTGTGTTGGTGAAATGACCCGACCAAAAGGGGACAATCAGGGCCTGCCAGACTGCCGCGCCAGCCCAGGTTTCCGGCACGCGGCCCTTGCTGGCGCAGCGGGTTGACTAGCGCTGTGCTTGTTCGTCGGGGCGCTCGTCCAGTTCGTCAGCCCGTTCTGTGCCATAAAAACTGGCCAGTGATCATCGACCTCTTGACTTCGTTTGGATCTCAGCTACTATATAACCAAATCTACGAAACCAAACAGATTCCTCCCACGGTCACTGTTTGGATTTCAGAACACTCACCGGAGGGAATTCATGGCACGGCCCAAAGCCAAAGAGCTGACCGAACGCGAACTGGAAGTGATGCACGTCTTCTGGGATCGCGGCGAATCCAACGCAGCCGATGTGCGTGACGCGCTGGAGGTTCAGGGACGCGAGCTGGCGTACACCACGGTCGCCACGCTGGTCCGCATTCTGCTCGACAAGCAGTTCTTGACGCAGACCTGCAACGAACGACCTTTCAAGTTCAAACCGGCTCGCACCTATGAAGAGGTCTCGCGCAGCCTCCTCGGCGATCTGGTGCAGAAGGTCTTCGGCGGGTCGCGAACTCAACTGCTGGTCCAGCTGTTCGAGGAGGAGAAGCTGACGAAGCAGGAGCAAAAGCGACTGCAAGAGATCCTCGATACGCCGAAGAAGAAGGGCGACAGCGAGCGCCGGACGTAAGTCCGCCGTGTTCGCGTGAGGTGGAATGTCACTCGACTGGCTCTGTCGCCTTTTTCTCCGAAAAAGACGACGAACGACGCTCACTGAGAAATGCGAAAGACCCCCACATGAGCAGTCTCAACAGTCTGTTGATCTGTGGCCTGCAAGTCACCCTCGTCGCTACCGTGGGGCTGACAATTAGCCTCATCGCCCGGCGCTGGTTGCGGACATCGGCAACCTTACCGCTGGCAGCGACGCTGGCAGCTGTGGTGCTGTTGACGGTGTGTGCGTTTAGTTCGTGGCCGAGTTGGTTGCAGAGACCAACCGGGCCAGAAACCACTCTGGGGGCATCGCAAACGGCCCCTCCCGAGTTCGCGACAGATCCCTCTCTGAATCCGTACATGGAGCATCTGACCCAGACTCCGTGGGGCTCTGTCAGCCTTCCCCCTTGGATGGACTCGATCCTATACGGTTCAGGAACGGTGGAAGTCAGCGAGAAGCGGGCGTTCGGCGATTCAGCGGCCACCCAACATTGGACTGCGGCACACTGGCTGTACCTCTTCATCGGAGGAGCAATCCTGTTCGGCCTCATCCGAGTAATCGGCGGCCTCTGGGCGGTGCGGCACTTTGTTCGCACCAGCCGACCGCTGAATTCCCCCGAACTCCTCGAACAAGTCGACCTGCTCCGCGCCGAAATGGGGTGTAGATCCCCCGTCGAAATCCGCGAGTGCCCACATCTCGCCACAGCTGCGACGGTCGGCTGGCGGCACCCGGTGATTCTGCTTTCCGAGAGTTGGCAGACGTGGACCGAGACTCAGCTGCGCAGCGTCCTGGCTCACGAGATCGCGCACATCACACGCGGCGATTTTCTGGCGACGGTGGCTGCGCAGGTCGGCGTCGTGCTGCACTTCTATCACCCGCTGGTCCACTGGCTGGCGAACCGCTTGCGGCTGGAGCAGGAACTCGCTGCCGATGCGCTGGCCGCACAAGTGGTCGGCGGATCGCGGGCCTACCTGAACGCGATCGGTGAACTCGCCTTGAAACAAACCGAAGAACCCGTGGGCTGGCCGGCTCACCCCTTTCTGCCAACCCGCAGAACGTTCTTGAGGAGAATCGAAATGTTGCGTGACCTGAAGTTCCTGTCCGGCAGTGCGCCGCGCCTCGTGCGGTGGGCGACACTGGCGAGTGTGGCAGCTGTGACTCTGGTGGCCATCGGGCTGAGACCGCCGGGGGGTGATGATGTGTCACCACTGAACGTGCAGGCTGCCTCTCCGGTCGTAGCGGCTGTAGCAATTGCCGAAGCAACAGCGGTCCAGACTCCAGCGGTCACCGAAGCGCTGGAGGCCAAATACATCCCAGCGGATGCGTTTGCAGTGATTGTTGCACGTCCGGAGACTTTGAATCAGCAATTTCAGAAACTGAAAGCCGCTAAGCTGTTGCCAGCGGATGTGCTAAATCCGCTCGACGAAATCGCCAATTGCGAGTCAGCCAGTGTCTATCTGGTTCTGCCACCAAATGGCGGATCCCTTCCCGGTCGAAGCCTCGGAATGTGCATCACTTTTGCAAACAGGAATGCACGCGATGTCATGTTTCAAAAAATGGTTCGTCCGCAATTGACCGCCATTGGATACACATGGCAGAAAAAGAAGTTTCTATTGTTTGAATACGAAGTATTGGCGGGTCCGGGAGAGGACAGTCTTCCCGGAGAATCAGGAGAATGTCGACACATCGTCGATGATCGGACGATTCTTTTTGCGGGGAGTCAAGAAGTCCTGAAGAAAATGCTCCTCAATGGGCCGAAGTCACTCTCTCCGCTGACTCAGACTGAAAGCTGGAAGGTTGCGACCAACGGCACTGTCGCCGTGGCCATGGATGCGGTCGGGTTGCAGAAGCTGATGGCCATCGATCCCCCGAATCCGATTGCCGGGTTGTTCTCTCCGCTGTGGGCCTCGGCGGTCAGTCACACCCTCAGTCTGAACGTGGGAGACAAGACCCAGTTGGCGCTGACCTCACAGGCTAAAGATGCCGCCAGTTCGCAGCAGATTGAGGCCACTCTCAAGGCCGGGATCGCGATGCTCTCGAACATGCTCAACCAGGCCAAGAGCAGCCCTGAGCCGAACATGAAGAAGATCGTGGAAGGCGTCATGCCGATCTTGAAAGGGCACAAGATTGCTACGCAGGGGAATGAGACCACGCTCACCTGCGAGGCAGATCTCACCGGCGTGATGGCCCTGTTAGCTGAACCAATTAGTCAGGCTCGAGCCGCCGCCCAGCGACAACAGCAACAGAACAACCTGCAGCAGATCATGCTGGCGCTGCACAACTATCATGATACCTATACGCACTTCCCGCCTGCGGTCGTGATTGATCCACAATCGAAAGTCGCTCGCAGTTGGCGGGTCGAACTGCTGCCGTTCCTTAATCAACAAGGGTTGTTGTACGGGCAGTACAAGAAGGACGAACCGTGGGACAGCGAGAACAATAAGAAAGTCCTCGCCCAGATGCCCGCGATCTTTCGACACCCGTCACAGCCTGCCAATTCGACAAACACCGCATTCGTGGCTGCCTACGGCAAGGGGTTGTTCTTCGAAGAGAATGCCACGAAGGGGACGGAATTCCGGGACATCACAGACGGCACCTCGATCACAATTGGCATCGTGGAAGCCAAGACCGAAACCCCGTGGACGAAGCCCGAGGATATCACTGTCGACCTCACCCAAGTCAACCTGCCGGAATTCGGTGGGTTTGAAGAGGGTGTCTTCCAGGTCGGGATGTGTGACGGCAGCGTGCGTGCGATCTCGAAGTCCATCGACATCACGTTGCTGAGGAAGCTCTTCACCAAGGCCGGTGGTGAGGTGATCGAGGGCTTCTAACAAGAGGCTGCCCATCGTAGCTCATGTCGCTCCGCGACTGAGATTCCGGACGAGAGACCATTCTCGCAATCGAAACGTCTCGCCCCCGAAATGCGAGTCGCGGAGCGACATCGCCTACGGCTGGCCATAAACGTCGGGGCACGGTGCGACGGCCATCCGCTGTGCCCCTCTTCGAGCGATCACTCCCGCGACCGGGTTGGCGGCGGGGGTGGTCGCTTTTTGTCATGCCATCGCTCAGCTCAGCCAATAGGCTGTTGCGTTCCTGCTTCCGCTTTGGTCGACCGGCCACCAGACTTGCCAGCAGGCCGCGATCAACAGATGGGAGTCCCGTGTGCCTGGGTGACATTGTGCAGGCAACGCCGTGAAGGATTCCCGCGAAGCGTTTCCCAAGGCTCTGCCCCCTTTCCCCCGAATTCTGCGTTGCTTTCGGGGAGGACTTCCCTGGGAGGAAGAGGGCCAAGAAGAGAGAGTCGCTGCGGCTCGGCAGGAGCCTCGCCCTCCCGATGGAGGCGAACCCTCAGATTAAGCGTAGCGGGGGCACTCGTGGAGTCTGAGGCTGCCCTTCGTCGCTCATGTCGCTCCGCGACTGAGATTCCGACGACAGAAGAGCGATTGGTCAGGCGTGTGTGCCCCGTGGGATAGGCTTCCAGCCTGTCTTTTGGTAGAGGATGACAGGCTGGAAGCCTATCCCACGGTCAGTTTCACGAACCACTCGCCCCTGCGGAATGCGAGTCGCGGAGCGACATCGCCTACGGCTGGGCCATGAACGTCGGGGCACGGTGTGACGGCCATCTGCCGTGTCCCAGTTTCGAGCGATCACTCCCGCGACCGGGTTGGCGGCGGGGGTGGTCGCTTTTTTCACACAATGCCGACCGCAGGTTCCTCACGGCTGACCAGTTTGTCACATCAAGCGGCCTCAGCCCGCTGCGCCAGCAAGGGCGAAGGGGAGAAATCCCTCGCTGGCGGGTCGGGTGGCACGCCCTGACAGCTTTGGGGAAGGGCGTGGGAGGACGTACGCAGGCTGGGAGATCACGTTTCTGAGTAGCTCGCCACGCCCTGAGTCCACTGTATAGACCGGCGAGATAGGTAACGGGTGTTCGGGGACATGGGTCACACATTCGGTCATGCTGTCGACTCCTTTTTGAAGGAGCGTTGGCATGGCG
>JAYTCW010000526.1:0-8474 GCA_043736295.1 Planctomycetota bacterium
ATGTCGTGGGCCAGATCGTCGTCTGCATACATGGAGACTTCGAACCCCTCGGGAACCTGTACGCCAAGTGCCTCTTCCGCCTGTGCAGCTGCGGTCCAACTGACTCCCAGCAGGGCGAGTCCAGCAAGAATTCGGGAAGTCAGTGAGCGCTGGGGTTCAATTGCGGCGGCGGGCAACATAGGATGGTCGCTCGAACAGAGAGTCGGAAGTGGTTTGCCGGTCGGATGATAATCCCGATTCCGATTTTGAGGCAATACGCGGTTTTGAGAGGCCCCAGCCCAGGTCGGGGCCGTCCAAAATCGACAGACTCTTCACCCCGGTGACTCGCCCGGAGTGAGGAGGACTCCGATTCACCTTCTCAAGGAATGACCGTGAATTCTCAGCGTTCTCTCACCGCGCGAGCCTCCGAATTCGCATCCGTAAGAGTCACAGACTCCCCAGGAGCCACGGAACAACCGTCTGGCCTCCACGGGGTTGCGACTTCTAAACAGACTCCAGCATGTGATCGAGTTCACCTGGCGAACGATGTGTCCTGTTGCCACCCCGTGGAGGATTGCTCAGCCAGCCTCTGCATCCCGCAGAGCCACGCCGTGAGGGATTTCTTGAGGAAGACACTCACCACCCTGCCCTCACGTTTCCGGCCCCCTCTCCCCCGCGAGCGACGCGACTTTCCCGGTGTGGATATTGCGGGGGAGAGGGTTGGGGTGAGGGGGGCATGTCTCCCGCTCAGGCCCCCTCACCCCGGCCCTCTCCCCCACAGTGGAGCCTTTCCCGAAAGCATTACCGAATGTGGGGGAGAGGGGGCAGAACCTTGGGGGAAAACTCGCGAGAATCCTTCACGCTGTGGCCCCCCTTCGGAGTATATATCTGCATTTCGTGGAGCCATGCTGGGTTTATTGTTGCTCATTCTCTCGGGGCTGCTGACTTCGCCTGTGCTGGCTCAAACGACAAAGACGCCCGCCCCCGTGGGGGCTGCCGCGACCCCTGCTGTCGCGACCCCCGCCACCACTCCTGCACCGGCTCCCCACTCCGAAGAGAAGTTCCAGAAGACCCGGCCCGTCGAGATCCTCGCCACGCTGCTGTTCGCCTTAGCGATCTTGCACACCTTCTCGGTGAAGTATTTCGCGAATCTCGCCCACAAGCATCCCGAAGGGTCGATGCAGGAGAACCTGTACCACTTCCTCGCTGAGACCGAAGTCGTGTTCGGTCTCTGGGCAGCAGCCCTCTTCTTCGGGATCACCGCGTTGCGAAGATCGATTGACCAGGCGGTCGCATACATCGGGGCACTTGACTACACTGAGCCGAAGTTCGTGCTGGCGGTCATGGTCGTCGCCGCGACTCGCCCGGTTGTCGCCCTCGCCGAGCAGATCATTGGCCGCCTCGCCCAGCTCATGCCACTTCCTCCTGGGCTGTCTTTCTATCTCGTCGCGTTGTCAGTTGGTCCGTTGCTCGGATCATTCATTACGGAACCAGCGGCCATGACGTTGCTGGCTATGATGCTGAAGCGACAATATTTCGACCAAGAGATCAGCCGTAAGCTGGCCTACGCCACGATTGGGCTACTGTTCGTCAATGTTTCGATTGGAGGAACCTTAACCCACTTTGCCGCCCCCCCCGTCGTGATGGTGGCCGGCACCTGGAAGTGGGGAACATGGCATATGCTGTCTCATTTCGGGTGGCGCGCGATCACCAGCTGCACTCTGTCCACGGTGATTGTGGCTGCGATCTTCCGGAAAGAACTCTCTGCAATTCAGCCAGTTCCAACCGAAAGTGGACCGGTGCCAAACTGGTTGACCGGGTGCCACCTCGCCTTTTTGGCGGCGGTGGTCGTGTTTGCACACCATGCCGATATCGTATTTGGGATTTTGATGTTGTTCTTGGGTTTGGTGACTGCCACGAAAGAGTACCAGGATCCCCTGAAACTCCGCGAAGGTCTGCTCGTCGGCTTCTTCCTCGCGGGACTGGTCACCATGGGAGAGTTACAGCAGTATTGGCTGGAGCCGCTCATCACGAGAATCGGGGGTTCCACGCTGTACTTTGGAGCGACCGCACTGACTGCGATAACGGATAACGCCGCCCTGACCAAGTTAGGCGGGCTCGTCGAAGGGATTAACGACGAACTGAAGTACGCGTTGATGGCCGGTGCAGTCACAGGCGGTGGCCTGACCGTGATCGCCAACGCCCCGAACCCCGCAGGAGCCGGGATTCTGCAATCGTCCAAGGCGTTCGAGGAGACCGGCATCAGTCCGCTGGGTCTGTTCCTCGGAGCCCTATTTCCGACCGCGATGGCGATCACCTGCTTCTGGCTCATTCCGTAGGAAAGCCGTCAGCAGTCAGCAGTCAGCAGTCAGCCAGAGGCGTTCGCTGCGAAGCACTTGAACCGTTGTGGCTGATTGCTGACCGCTGATCGCTGACAGCTAGGAGCCCTCATGCCAAAACTCCTTTCCATCCAAGTCGGCACCCCTACCGAGTACGGCAGCGATGCGGCCACCGACCCGCATGACCAGCGGTGGCTCACCAGCTTCTTTAAGCAGCCCGTCACCGGCCCCATCCGCGTCCTCTCAGACCGGATCGAGGGGAACGAGCAGGCCGACCTGCGGTTCCACGGGGATGCCGACAAGGCCCTGCTGGCCTACTCCGCCGATCACTACCCGCTCTGGCAAGACGAGCTGACGCTCCCCGAGATGACCGGCGGCGGGTTCGGCGAGAACCTGACCATCACTGGCCAAACGGAGCAAACCGTCTGCATCGGCGACCGATACGCCGTCAACGACGTGATCCTGGAAGTTACCCAGCCGCGCCAACCCTGCTGGAAACTCGCCCGCCGTTGGCGACTCCCCGACCTCCCGAAGCGAGTCATCCGTACCAGCCGCACCGGCTGGTATCTCCGCGCGATCCAGCCCGGCACGATCGAGGCTGGTCAAGAGGTCACCCTGCTCTCCCGCCCCCATCCAGAGTGGACGATCACCAGGGCCAATCAGGTCTACTACACCAAGGGCGGCCCCCCCGAGGAACGCCGACAACTCGCGATGCTGCCCGAACTCGCCGACGCCTGGCGCGAAGAGTTGGTGTAACTCACGAAGTGGGACGGGCACATCTGCCCGTCCGTTCATTGTCGTCACTTTCTCCGAGACCGACCGATCGGCTACGGTCTTCAGACCTTGGTCTCAAGATCCGCTTGGGATGAGACTTCAAATCTGGTCACACCAGTGGACTCGTATCGTGAGGTTTGTCTTCAGCCGCGAAACGGCGACAGCAAGCCCCCTTTGCTGAGACGGTCGCTGACACCCGGCGACGCCACGTAGCTCGTGCTGTCGCCGCTTCGCGGCTGGGGCGGCTCAGGATTTCGTGTTCCGTGGGTTTCACCCACGGCTACATGCTGCCACCGCTTCGCGGCTCAGAACCATCGGGGAGTCCCAGACATCGCTTTGGATGTCTGGGTGACGCAGGAACAAGAGGGATGAAAAAGGCGGGAGTGTCCTCCGTAACCTCCTGTTGCTCTGCAACCCAGACGCTCAAGGCAGCGTCTGGACCACTCCGCCGTAGAACTGAATTTATTCCGTTACTGCCGCAGAAGAACGGAATAAATTCCGTTCTACTCCAGCAGTTGCTCCACTGGCGTTCCGGGGCAGACTTTGAGCGGCCTGCCGATCGGGGTGATCAGTTCCTTGCTGAACTCGACGCCCATGCGGTCGAGGATCGTGGAGTAGAGGTCGGGGACTTCGATCGGGGTGGTGGGTTTGATCGGCTTGTCATCCGTTTGATTGTCAGCAGCTGTGGCTCCGATGACGCGACCGGCTGCGAGTCCGCCGCCGCCGATGACGCAGGAGAACCCGTGCGGCCAGTGGTCACGACCGCCGAGGGGATTGATGCGGGGGGTGCGACCGAACTCGCCGATGCACAGGACGATCGTTGAGGCGAGGAGGTCGCGGTCCGCGAGGTCTTGGATGAGCGACGCAAACGCCGGGTCCAGGATCTTCGTTTGGGTGACGTGCCCCTCAAAGTTATCGGCATGCGTGTCAAAGCCGGGGAGTGTTACCTGGATCGAGCGGACGCCAGTCTCGACCAGTCGCCGAGCCACAAGGCAGCCGCGTCCGAAGCGGGTATCGCCATAGCGGGCCAGGGTCTCTTTGGTCTCGTCCTTGATCTCGAACGCCTTGAGTTGGTCCGACTTCATCATCGTCAGGGCGCGTTCGATCGTCTGCTGATGCAGCGTGCCTTCGACGCGAGTTTCACGCCCCTGGCGGAAGGCATTCGAGACGACGCCGAGGTTCGCCAACCGCCGGTCCTGCCGCGTTTGGTCGACACCCTGCCGCATGTTTTGCAGGTTCTGGCCGGGATCGAAGACGCGAAACGCATCAAACTGGTCGCCGAGATACCCTCCGCGCGGGACCGCGAAGTCTTGACTCTCCGACAGCGCGACATTGTTCGGAATTTCGATCTTTGCATCAGGCAGTTCGTTGACCAGGATCGAACCGAGCGACGGATGTCTGACCGTTGGGTCGGGGCGATACGAGGTCTGGACGAAGTATGAACCGCGCTCATGATCCCCTTCCTTCGAGGTCATCGAGCGGATGATCGACAGGTGTTTCATCTGCTCGGCCATCTGGGGCAGCAGGTGAGAAATCTTCATCCCCGGAGCGGTCGTGTCGATGGCCCGGATCTTCTCGCTGTTCTTCGATTCCGGGTGCGGGTCCCAGGTCTCCATTTGACTTGGGCCGCCGCCCATCCAGAGTGTAATCACACTCTTCGGGCGGTCCGAGCCACGTTTTTCAACCGCTCGTCCTTCAATCGCCGGGAGCAGAAACGAAACGCTGCCCGCCAGTGCAACACGCAAAGCATCGCGGCGAGACCAGTCGTGAGGGACGTTGCGGGACATGGCAGGCTCGATGAGGTTGATGGTTGATGGTTGATCGACAGAGGGGAAGCCCAGGGGTTGCAATCCTTGGGCTTTGGGACTGACCACTGAACACTGATGACTGAAAACTTCCTCAGTGATTCCATGTGAACTCCGGAGCGTTGTACAACGTCCAGAACAGGTCTTCCATGACCGCATCGTCGGTGTCTTTCGGCTGCTTCGCAAGTTGCTCCGCGAAGTGGGTTCGCTCGGCAGCGGTCGGTCTGCGAGTCAGGCAGGTCAGGAATGCATTGTCGAGCAGTGCCTCATTCGTCGGTGAGAACTGACGCAGCGTTCCGGGCGTGGCGAACGCGCCGACTTGCGACATCTCTTTCGCGAACTCGCCATTCATGTTGAGCAGTGTCTGCGGGATCGTGGCAGTCCGTTGCTCCAGTTCCGCCTCGCCCGGATCGCCGAACTCGTTGACATAATCCCGTTCCTTAAAGAACCGGAATGCCCGCGTGAAGAGGTGCGAGTTCTGGTCGATCGTCTTCACCGAATTGCTTTGCAGCATCGCGCCGATCACCTGCTCGGGACGTAACCGGCTCAGCGGGAACACGCCCCACAGTCGTTCGGCTTGCTCCAGTTGTTGCGGGTCGAGCGAGGAATGCTGGGAACTGCGGCGGTACGCTTCCGTCGAAGTGATCACCTGAATCAGTCGCCGGAGATCGCACCCGTGCGAACGAAAGTCGGCTCCAAGGAGATTGAGGACAGCTGTGCTGTCTTTGAACTGGGGGTCTTCTGGATCGGGCAGGTCATCGACCGGTCGATCCGCAGGCTGCAAGTCTGACAGATACGGCTGACCGAACAGCAGCCCCCAAACCCGGTTGGCAATCGCCCGTTCGAATCGCTTGTTGCTGGGATGTGTCATCCACTCCGCCAATCGTTCACGCGGCGTGCCTTGGCTGGGATAACATTCGGGCGAGAACGGGACGCTCGGTTCTACGGTCCGCATCTTCGGAGGCTGGCCATCCTCATTCGTGGCAATCGCTTTCTCGTCCACGACCTCGTATTTCTTATCCGGGTTATCAATGACGCCGACCGGATACAAATCGAGCTGTCCGAAACTGGCGGCCAGTCCCTCGAATTCTGTCTGCTTCCAATGGTCGAAGGGATGGTCATGGCATTGGGCACAATCGATCCTCTGGCCCAGAAAGGCTCTGACCGTTCGTCCGGCCAGTTTGTTGGGATCGAAGTCTTCGTTGGCATAGCCCGCTACGGCGAAGTTCACGGCGGCTTTGTCGGTGGGAATGCCCTCCTCTGCAATCAGCCGCCGGACCATTTGGTCATAAGGAGTCTGGTCCTTCAGTTGCTGGCTGATCCAATTCGTGAAGCGGTCACGGCGATAAATCGGAAACTGGCCCCCCTCGATTCCGACATAGGCCCTTGCCAGTCGCTCGGCGAAGTATTCGTTGAAGCGAGTGTCGGCGAGGATCACATTGGTCCAGATCGTCAGCCGATCGGGGCGCGTGTCGGCTTCGAAACGGCGAATCTCTTCCAGTGAGGGAATCGTCCCAATCAAGGCCAGCGAGAGTCGCCGCAGCACGGTCAGATCGTCGGCCTTCCCGGCTGGCTCCACCCCTGCGGAACTCAGTTGGGCCACCAGCAGTTGGTCGACCTTCTTGGCTGCGGGCAGCAGATCAGCAGCCACTGGCTCGCCAGCGTTCGGAGGATTCAGATTCTGGACTGGGCTGGTGACGGCCATGGAGGTCACGACCGCCAGCCCGGCTGCGACGAGAATCGCTGGCAAGACTGACTTCCAACGCATGACCTCACTCCTCTGGAAATCCACGGTCTACGGTCCGTGGGATAGGCTTCCAGCCTGTCGTCTGAAGATAAGATGACAGGCTGGAAGCCTATCCCACGGGGCAACCGCCCTCGACCGAGTTTACCTCACCGCCGATTCGAGCGTTTCAGGTTTCGATCGAAACTTCACAGCTGGGTGGCTGGTATTCTCAGGCGGCTGGCCAGACTTCGCGTACCAAAAGACTTCCGAAGTCTTCGGAGACTTCGGAAGTCTGACGGATAAGTTTCCACTGGCCGCTCGCCTGATTGTAGACTACCAAGGCCCCTCCACGCGAAAGCGGAACCGATGACGCCCGCTGAGACCGAGATCGTGACCGACGCCTTCCTCAATGACGATGACGTGTTGTTGGGTGACGAGGCGTGGCTACTGCCTCCCGCGACCGACATCGCCGAGCCGGTCGCCAGTTCGCACGGGGCAACCACGTCCCTCGACGACGGTCGACTCCCGCCCTGCCCCGTCCCGTGGCGGCGACCGATCGCATTCCTGATCTGGTCGTTTCAGTTGCTGTTTGGGCTGGCGAGTCTGGTCTTCCTGCTCTCGGTGATTGCAGCTGTGCCGGTGCTGAATCTGTTTACATTAGGCTATTTGCTGGAAGTCGAAGGGCGGGTCGCTCGTTCCGGGCGGTTGCGGGATGCCTTTCCGCTGATTCGAGTGGCTCCGCGCATCGGGTCGATTGCCCTGGGAGTCTACCTTTGGACGCTGGGGTTAAGGCTACTAGCGAATCAGTCAGCGAACGCATACATCATCGATCCCGGCGGAGTGAGTGACCGGCGGCTGGCCGCGATCTCGATGGTCGCTTGGATTCTGGTCTCGCTTCATCTGTGCTTGGCTCTGGCACGCGGAGGTGGCTTGACGACTTTCATCCGCCCAATCAAGAACCTGCGCTGGTTGTGGGCGCGCTGGCGGGCGGGGGATTATCTGGAAACGGCTTCGCAGCATGTGCAGTCGTTTGTGGCGGAGCTTCAGGTGCGGCATCACTTCTGGTTGGGCTTGAGGGGTTTTGTGGTCGGGATGACGTGGCTGGTGGTGCCATCGGTGCTGTACGTCTCGGCGACTCGCCCCGAGGGTGGGGCGGCTGTGTTCACGGTTTTCATTGGGTTCCTGCTGACGATGGTGTTCGCCTGGGTGCCGTTCTTGCAGGCCCGATTCGCAGCTGAGAACCGCTTGCGAGCAGGCTTCGAAATCCGACAGGTGAAGGAACTCTACCGGCACGCCCCGTTCGCGTTCCTCTTCGCGGCGATTGTGGTCTACGTGTTGGCATTGCCGATGTACCTGTTCAAGGCATTTCAGTTGCCGTCGGATGCCCAGTGGCCGATCACGCTGATCTTCATTCTGAGTATTTTCCCCGCCCGCGTGGCCACCGGGTGGGTCTACCATCGGGCCGTGCAGCGTCGGGAACTGGGGCTGAAGTCGTGGTTCACCACGCGGTTGTTCGTACGAGTCGGGCTGATGTTCCCCTTACTGGGGGTCTACACTTTCATCCTGTATTTCACCCAGTTCATCGCCACCGATGGCAAGGCCGAACTGGTCAAACACCACGCGTTCCTGATCCCGTGGTCGCTCTGACCTGAGCGATAGGCACCGTGTGTGCATCACAAACGTCGGACCGGTGGCACGGTCTGAGGCTTTGCGAAGGCCGTAAGCTTCCGGCCCTCGCCACACCCTTCGAGGACTGTATAGACCGGCGAGATAGGTAACGGGTGTTCGGGGACATGGGTCACACATTCGGTCATGCTGTCGACTCCTTTTTGAAGGAGCGTTGGCATGGCG
>JAYTCW010000527.1:0-9186 GCA_043736295.1 Planctomycetota bacterium
GGTCGGTCTCTGGCCCTCCATCCATGACTCGCACAAAGGTGACTGAGATGCATCGAACACGATTCTGTGTCTGTCTGGGACTGCTCGTACTCTGCTGCTCGGCGAGTTCGGTGATGTCTCAAGAAGTCATCACCGTCCTCGGCACCGGCCAGGCGGGATGGTCGGGCGATGGCGGGCCAGCCTCAGCTGCGAAGTGTGGTGCTCCGTTTGGGATTGTGGTCGGGCCGGAGGGGGCGTTGTATGTGTGCGAGACGACCTCGCATGTCATCCGCCGCATCGACCCGGAGACGCAGAAGGTGACAACTGTCGCAGGCACCGGCGGCAAGTCGGGATATGCTGGCGACGGTGGCCTCGCAGCGCAGGCATTGCTCCACGAACCCTACGAGGTGCGGTTCGACCGAGACGGACACATGTTCTTTGTCGAGATGAAGGGCGAGGTCGTGCGTCGCGTCGATGCCCGCACGGGGATCATCTCGACGGTCGCTGGAAACGGCACGGCGGGCTTCAGCGGCGACGGCGGGCCAGCCACCGCAGCCCAACTGAAACAGCCGCACTCGATCGTTCTCGACAACAGCGGACACCTCTACATTTGCGACATTGGGAACAACCGGGTCCGGAGAGTGGACCTCGCGAAGGAGACCATCGAGACCTTTGGCGGCACCGGTGAACGCAAGCCAACACCCGATGGATCAGCTGTCGCGGGGACTCCGCTGCATGGTCCACGGGCTCTGGATATCGATGGGACTGGGTCGCTCGTGTTGGCCTTGCGTGAGGGGAACGCCATCTACCGCGTTGACCTGAAGACGCTGACGTACAAGCACTTGGCGGGGACTGGCAAGTCGGGCTACAGCGGCGATGGCGGTCCGGCCAAGCTGGCCCAACTGGCCGGACCGAAGGGCGTGTCGATCGGCCTCAACGGTGACATCTACTTCGCGGACACGGAGAGCCATACGATCCGCGTCATCCGCGCTGAGAGCGGGAGCGTGGAGACCCTCGTCGGTGACGGGAAGAAGGGAGACGGCCCGGACGGCGACCCGAAGAAGTGCCGCCTCGCCCGACCGCATGGGGTCTATGTCGACGGGTCGGGAAACGTCTACATCGGCGACAGTGACAACCACCGTGTGCGGATGTACCGACCGGGGAAGTGACTGGCCGGAAACGCTCCGCTCCGCAAAGCCTTCGCGTCGCGGCTCAACGGGGTAGGCCCGATGGACAACGACAGGCTGGAAGCCTATCCCACGGGACGGCAAAGTCACCGTCATCGGGAAGCAGTCCCTCGTTGGCTTTGATCGCATAACCATCGGGCAGACATGACCCCGCTCGCACACGCTCACCAGAAAGTGCTGGAATGCGGTCCAATCACGGGGTAAGCTCGTCCGTCCTGACTGGTGTTCTGATCGGCCTCTGCGGCAGAAGGTCTTGCATGTTCTCGTTCATTTTGAGCCGTTGTGTTTGCACTTTCTCTGGTGTGGTCACCACTCTCGTGGCGGTTTTGGGGAGCGGAAGCTTCTCTCCCAGCGCGTTCTCTGCCGATGAGAAGGCCGACAAGGACGGCCCGACTTATACGAGTCGCGCGCAAGCTGATGGGGACTTCGTTTTCCAGGGCGAATATCGCGGCTGGCAACGACCGCAACCCTCGCACCGGAGTTCGGTCTCGGTGGCGATGCAGGTCGTCGCACTGGGAGATGGCCGGTTTGACGCGGTGAAGTATTACGGTGGCCTGCCGGGAGCGGGGTGGAAGTCACCGAGCAAATACACACTTGCCGGAGTTCGCAGCTCCGACCGCGTCACGCTCACCGGGGAGCAATACGACGCCGAGATCCTCGGTTCGACAATGAATCTGTTCGACAAAGAAGGACGCTACGCCGGGCAGCTCCTGCGAGTCGAACGCCTCAGCCCGACGCTGGAAGCTGAGCCGCCGATCGGGGCCATTGTGCTGTTCGATGGCAGTGGGGATCTGTCGCATTGGAAGAATGCCAAGATCAACTCTGACGGGCTACAGGCGGGGACGGAGACGGTCGACAAGTATGGCGACTTCCGCCTGCATGGGGAGTTCATGCTGCCGTACAAGCCGCTGGCTCGCGGCCAGGATCGCGGCAACAGCGGCTTCTATCTGCAAGGGCGGTACGAGGTGCAGGTTCTCGACTCGTTCGGATTGGAAGGGATCGAGAACGAGTGCGGCTCGCTTTACAAGACGAAGCGGCCCGACACGAATCTCTGCCTGCCCCCGCTCCAGTGGCAGACCTATGACATCGACTTTGCGAGTGCCAAATTCGACGCCGCTGGGAAGAAGATCGCGAATATGCGGATCACCGTCTGGCACAACGGCGTGGTGATCCACGATGGCGCGTCGATCCCGAACAAGACAGGGGCCGGAACGATCGAGGGGCCAAACCCATTGCCGATCAAGCTTCAGGAGCACGGCAACCCGGTCGTCTTCCGCAACATCTGGTTGATCGACATGGGCGAGCCGGGAGCGAGTTTGATTCCGTGGCTTAAGCTACCGCTGGCGGCCCCACCGGTGCCGTTGTGATTCGTGAGCATCAGGACAGTCTCAGAATTTGTGCACATCAGCCGAGCCGATGGAATGGCAGTTGGGAAACACTCGTATTCGCTAATCAACACTGATCCTGGCCGGGGTTGGCGTCGATCAGTGGAGATGAGTGTTCCAACATCTTGGTACACACGATGACTGTCACAGTCGGTCGGAAATCAACTCTCTCGCTACGTTCGCCAGAGTGCGGGCTTCCCGCGTTTTGGCGAACGCGGCGACGAAAACACGACACTTCTCGCTGAAGCCGACAGAATCTCTCGAGTGTTCCCCGCCAATGCCCGCGCACACCGCAATTTAATCACGATGGCAGAGGCAGGTTGTGGTACACAGATTCCACAGATGCGACAGAGCCGCAACCAAAGGGAAGCCATCAATCCGAAAGCCAAACCCGTCAAGCCAACTTATGCATCCCGCAAGGGTCGACACATCACAGCCCAGGATCGCGACCGCAGGGAGCGCACCCTGGGTTAAGACGCCTCGCGAAGACGAACCCTGAAGGGGTTGTACACCGGTCGCACGGGTGTACAACCCCATAAGGGTTGGGTGCGGCTGCGGCCTGCTTCCCAAGGTGCGCTCCTGCGTCGCGACCCTGGGCTCTGGTGGAACACCCCTTCGGGGTGTAGAGGTTTCCAGACCACCGGGAATTTGTGCAGCTTGCAAACATTCTTGAGGTGAGTCGTACAAATGCGACGCCAGCGGGGTCGGTGATTGCAGGCAGGCGAGATATCCTCTCCTCCCTCTAAATCTGTGACCATCTGCGAAATCTGTGTACCTATCCCCTGTCTTGGGCGAGGAGTGTCCGAAATTCGGGGAGATGTTTTCCGGCTGTTGCCTTATCCCAAAATGCCTTCGACCACCTTCCCATGCACATCCGTCAGCCGATAATCCCGGCCCTGGAATCGGTACGTCAGCTTCTCATGATTGAAGCCGAGCAGGTGCAGCATCGTGGCTTGCAGATCGTGGACGTGGACCTTGTCCTTGGCGACAGTGAAGCCGAGTTCATCGGTGGCACCATAGGTCGTGCCGCCCTTCACTCCGCCACCCGCCAGAACCATCGAGTAGGCGTCCGGGAAGTGGTCGCGCCCTAGAACGTTGCCGCCTGCTGTCCGGCCTTCGCGGAACGGCGTACGACCGAACTCGCACCCGATCACGATCAGAGTTTCGTCGAGCAGTCCGCGTGCCTTGAGGTCCTTGATGAGGGCCGAGACCGGCTTGTCCATCGTGGCACACTTGTTGGTCAGGCCGCCTTCGAGTCCTTCCCCCGGACCCGTCCCATGGAAGTCCCAGCCCCAGTCGAAGAGCTGGACGTAGCGGACCCCTTGCTCGACGAGTCGGCGGGCGAGCAGGCAGTTGTTGGCGAGACTGGCCTGACCCGGCATGGCCCCGTAGGACTCCTGCGTCTCCTTGGTTTCTTTGCTGATGTCCATGATCTCGGGGACCGACATCTGCATGCGAAAGGCGAGTTCGTACTGAGCGATCCGGGTCAGCGTTTCGGGGTGGCCCATCTCGGCGGCCTGGATCTGATTCAGGTCGCGCATGGCGTCGAGGCTCGCCCGGCGGAGGTCGCGGTCCATCCCCTTCGGATCGGTGACGTACAACACCGGATCGCCTTGCGAGCGGCATTGCACGCCTTGATAGACAGCGGGCAGGAAGCCACTCCCGAACGAGTTCTTGCCACCGTTCGGCTGGACCCCACTGGAGATGAGGACCACAAACCCCGGCAGGTTCTCGTTCTCGCTCCCCAGTCCATACGTCAGCCACGACCCCAAACACGGACGGCCCGGTCGCGCCGAACCGGTGTACAACAGCAGTTCCGCCGGAGCGTGGTTGAACTGCTCCGTGAACATCGAATTGATCACGCACAACTCATCCGCCACCCCATGCAGATTCGGCACCGCGTCCGACAATTGGACCCCGCTCTCGCCGTACTTCGCGAACGTGCGCGGAGTCCCGAGCAGCTTCGGCATCCCGCTGGTGAAGGCGAACTTCTTCCCCTTGATGAACTCATCCGGGCAGTCCTGTCCGGTGCGTTTCACCAGCTCGGGCTTGTAGTCCCACAGATCGAGATGCGGCGGCGACCCGACCAGATGAATGAAGATGACATGCTTCGCCTTGCCCGCAAAGTGCGCGGCTTTTTCGGCGAGTGGGTTCACCACACCAGGAGCCGCAACGGCGTCCTTAGCTCCCATCGTGGCCAGCGCCACCGCTCCGAGCGCGAGTGGACTCGACTGGAGGAAGTGCCGGCGCGTGGCCTGCTGCAATTGAGAGGTCAGTGAGTTCATGAGAACACCAAGCCAACGAGGAACCGTCCGACTCTCGCCAAGGCGAAACCGAGACGCATCAGTATCGCTTCATCTTATTCGGGTCGAAGAGAGTTGAGTAGCCCCAGCACGCTGCGCCAGCAAGGGAGTGTGTTCATCAGAAAAGTCGATGGAGTTTCCCCTCGTCATCGACCCGACTCTGAACCGCGAAGCGGTGGCAGTGTGTAGCCGTGGGTGAAACCCACGATATTCGGCCCCGGAACCACCGCAGCCGCGAAGCGGCGACAGACAGGATCGGCGTGAATTCGCGGGGCGAAGTGAGCTTCACGAGGAAGGTGGGGGATCTCTGTCGCCGCTTCGCGGCTGGAAGACCTGCGGGATACGGGTCCGTGGGCTGCGCCCACGGCTACATGCTGCCACCGCTTCGCGGCTGAAGAACTGCCTGACGATCCGAGTCAAATGGTGTGACCAGACCTCGACTGACATTTCTGACGCACAAGCCGTAAGAGATTCCGCAGAGCCCCCTTGCTGGCGCAGCGGGCTGGTAGTCGCCCCGCTTGGCAGCTTCTATAATCCCGAATCGAGGCGACCCTCGCCCCTCATCACTCACTCTGACTGCGCTCCACCGGATCGCCGTCCCCGGAAACCCAGCTGTGTCCTACGTTCTCAACACTCCCGAGCAGCAGGCGGAAATGCTGGCAGTGATCGGGGTCGGCTCGATCGATGAACTCCTGGCTAGGCAGATCCCGGCCGAGGTGCTGCTCAACCGGCCCCTCGATCTGCCGCCCGCGCTGGGTGAGATGGAACTCGAAGCCCGCACGCGGCAGTTGGCGGCCCTCAACCGGACCGACCGCGTCTGCCTGATGGGGGGCGGGGCGTATGACCACTTCATCCCGGCGGTCGTCGACGAGATCACCTCGCGCGGGGAGTTCTACACGGCCTACACCCCCTACCAGCCCGAGGCCAGTCAGGGCTCGCTGCAAGCCTTCTTCGAATACCAGTCGCTGATCTGTCGACTGACCGGCATGGAGGTCTCCAACGCCAGCCTGTACGAGGGCGGCACAGCTGTCAGCGAAGCGATGTTCATGGCGATGCGCTGTACGAACCGGCATGGCCGCGTGGTCGTTCTGGGGTCGGTAAACCCCGAGTTCCGCCAGATTCTGCGGACCTACACCGAGACGCTGTCGACCGAGATCATCGTCATCCCGGCGACCGATGGTGTCGTTGACCCGGCTCAAGTGGCTCAAGCTCTCAATGACCAAACCGCGTGCCTCATCATTCAACAACCGAACTTCTTTGGCTGCCTGGAAGCGGTCGAAGAGTTGACGACGATGGCCCATGCGGTCGGAGCGTTGTCGGTGGTGTCATTCGACCCGATCAGCCTTGGCGTGCTGAAGCGGCCCGGCGATTACGGAACCGACATCGCCGTCGCCGAGGGGCAATCGCTCGGCACCCCGCTGCAATACGGCGGGCCGTATCTCGGCGTACTCGCTTGTCGGCAGGAGTTCGTCCGCAAGATGCCGGGCCGTCTGATTGTTCAAGGTAAGGACCGCGACGACAAGCTGTGCTACATGCTGGGCCTGCAAACCCGCGAGCAACACATCCGCCGCGACAAGGCGACCAGCAATATCTGCACCAACCAGGGCCTGCTGGCTCTGCGGGCCACGGTCTATCTGTCGAGCCTCGGGCCGCAAGGGCTGAAGGAAGCCGCCGAACTCAGTTGCCGCCTGGCTCATTATCTCGCCGATCAGCTGCAAACCGTTCCCGGCGTGAAGCTGGCCTTCGCCCAGCCGTTCTTCAAGGAGTTCGTGATCCGCTGCCGCCGCGGAGCCGACGAATTCCTCGCCGCCGCCCGTGACCTCGGCTTCAACATCGGCCCGGAACTGAGCCGGTTCCACGACGCCGAATTGCCGCAAGATGGGGTACTCATCGCCGTGACCGAGAAGCGGACTCGGGCTGAACTCGATGCTCTGGTGAGCGGCCTCAAGAATCGATGGATATAGTGAGCCTCCGCAATCAGTCGGGTGTTCGCTTTTCCGAGTGCTTTGAACAGGATCATCGTGAAGTCGTGCGATGTGCCCGTCGTACATGGCGCTCCGCGACTGAGATACGTCCCGCTCGACGACCTTTCGAACTGTGTGCGAAAGGGCTTTGGCTCGCGCTCTGCGAGTCGTGGAGCGACATCGCCTACGAGAGAGTCACCGTCTCTGATGGCGTGCGGGTTGCTGAATGGGCTGCTCAAAACTCACCGGCGTGATGTGGTGGTCCTCCACGCTTTCCGGCGAGGCAGACGGGGTCGATGCCAGGCGGAGGATCGACTTCAACTCCTCCTGGTGCAAGGCCACTGTTTGCTGGCTCTCCCGAGGGACTGAGGAGAGCAGGGCCATGTACTCCGCGAGTGAGGCGGCTTCTCCGAGTGCCTCGTGCAGCGACTCGGAAGCGGTCTGGTGCAAGCGTTCATACTCGTGCATGCGGGCGACTAGTGATTCCACTTTCTCGTCGGCGATGACACGCTGGGCAGCCACTGCCCGCGAACCTCCCATCGCCTCGGCTGCCAGGGCGCAGCTCATTCGCAGCATCAAGCTCGTGAATGCGCGAGGCTCGACCTGATGCTCAGTGAGGACACGCCTGACAGCGGGGCGGGGGGACCAGCCTTGAATCAACGTGTCAACAGTCAGTGCCTCGCGGACCGTTTTTCGCCAGGCGAGGACCGACTCCTCGGGGGTACTGGCCTTGTCTCCCTGGCTACCGGGGACGGGAGCCAGCACGGGCGGTTTCCCGTCGGGCAACAACCGCACAAACTCAATGAACGACACCACCTCATCGTCGGTCAGTGCCTCATCCAGCGGCTTCTCGTGGATCTCCCAGTCCTCGGAGAAACTGAGTTCAACCTCCGCAGCCACCGGCTCGCTGGGAGTCGGTGACTCACTACACCCGACCAGCAGCATACCTGCCAAAGCAATCCAAGAAGTCCGCGTAGCGTGGGCTTTAGCCCACGCGTCAACGAGACACTCAAAGACGTGCGTGCCAATGCCCTCGCGACTTCGACTCTTGTCGGAGGCGGCAACCGGTGAAGTCCGTTTCATCAATTCGCTCCAGTCGGAGGATCGGTCGCCGGAGTTGGCTCAGGCGGAGCATTCCGCGCCCGCCATGCCCCAATCGCGATCGGCAGCAGACTGACGAACACGATCAGCAACACGAACTTTTCAAAGTTATTTTTGACAATATCGAGCTGGCCGAGGAAGTACCCCGCGACGGTCATCGACACGACCCAGCCGACCCCGCCCGCGATGTTGTAGAGAACGAACTGCCGGTAGTTCATCCCCGCAATGCCCGCCACGAACGGCGTGAATGTCCGCACCAGCGGAGCAAACCGAGCCAGGATGATCGCCTGTCCGCCATGCTTCTCGTAGAACGCCTTCGCGGCCATCAGATGACTATGTTTCACAAACCGCAGCTTCCCCTTCTCCAGAACCTGCTCCCCCATCTTGCGACCGATCTGGTAGTTCACCGCGTCCCCGATGATCGCAGCTGCGCTCAATATGAGGATCAGTGGGACGATGGAGAAGATGTTTTGACTGGCGAGGAACCCCGCAGCGAAGAGCAGTGAATCGCCTGGCAGAAAGAACCCGACGAGCAAGCCGGTCTCGCTGAAGATGATGGCCGCGAGGACCAGATACCCGACCCACGGCGGCCCCCAGAGGTTGACGGCATTTTGGAGGTTGTCCGGATTGGCGAGGCCGATCAGCCACTTGAGCGAGTCGATGACGGTCTGCATGCCACGTGGGCCTTCTGGGAATAAGGAGTTCCAGGGCAGGGAACTCTGGCTGCGAGCGACGACTGCTCCTGCGGGGGAGTTTAGAGGAGTCACTCTCAGCGGCTCAGAGCAGTCGATGAAAAACGAACTGATACCGAAGATTCGTGACCTTCAGTGGGTTTTGAGGTCGGCCCAGCGGCAGGTTTCGCCGACTGGGGTCTTGGAGACAACCACAGCGGGACTTCCTGTACATCATGAAATCGGTCCACAGGTGGATCGCTGGGACGATTGTGATTTGTCGAACGACCGTCAATCAGCAGTGGGGACTCGTCAATCTCGCGATGCGCCAAATACTCTACTTCGACTGTCCCGAGTTGGTCTATCCATCATAACGTTTGATGTGGGAACATGATCGTTCGTGGGAGGTGGTGGTTCGAGGATCACGGGGAGAGAGAGCCATGGATGGTTCGATGCAGAGGCGGAAGGCGGAGTTGGAGCGGGAGTGCGAGATCGACACGAGTGTGTTTGAGGGGGTGACCGAGCGGATGGTGGAGTTCATGGAGCCGTTTCTGGGGAGTTTTTCGCGGCGGACGCAGGCGGGTCATGCGACGAGA